>JAAVFQ010000007.1 GCA_014800685.1 Bacteroidales bacterium | reverse complement strand
TACTAAAAATCTATGACATAGCAAAGGCTTTCGCGCTGAATTTCAGCATGAAAGCCTTATTTTTTTTTAGCCTGACTGAACGAAAAAAGAGACTGCCTAAACTTGTTAGACAGCCTCTCTTCTGTATTTGTATGGGACGGCTTGGGGCCGCGGGAATGTCGTGGTTAGCCTTTGAGGCGGAGGAAGGAGTAGCCGAAGCGTTCAGCGGCTGCTCTTTCGAGCTCCTCACGGAATTCGGGAGCCGCTACCGAGATCATGAGTTTGGCTCTCTCGGCAAGGTTCTTGCCGCGTAGATTCACGCATCCGTATTCGGTGACTACGAAGTTGGTCTGGAAGCGAGTGGTGACAACGCCGGCGCCCGGAGTGAGAATGGGCTTGATCTTGTTGTGGCCTTTATTTGTGGTGGCGAGCATGGCCAGAAATGAGAGTCCTCCTTCGCTCTGAGAAGAGCCGTAGACAAAGTCGTGCTGTCCGCCTACGCTTGAGAATATGCGCGTGCCGATAGAGTCGGCGCATACCTGGCCGGTGAGGTCGATTTCAAGGCAAGAGTTGATAGACATCACTTTGGGGTTCTGAGCGATGATGAAGGGGTTGTTGGTCCAAGCCACGTCCTTGACTACGATGTCTTTGTTGTAGTTCATATAGTCGTAGAGGCGCTTAGAGCCGAGTGCGAGAGATGCAACTGACTTGCCCGGCATTATCTTTTTCTGCGAGTTGTCAATGATGCCCTTTTCAAGAAGGGGGAGTACGCCGTCGGTCATCGCTTCAGTGTGCAGTCCGAGGTGCTTGTGGCCTTCAAGAGCGCGGATTACGGCGTTGGGGATGCCGCCGACGCCGATTTGGAGTGTGGCTCCGTCGGGAATGTGCTCTGCTATGAAGTTGCCGATGCGGATTTCCTTCTCGGTGGGAACAGCTGTGGGGACTTCGACGAGTGGTTCGTCAACGTGGACCATTGCAGCGAGCTGTGAGATGTGGATCACGGCGTCGCCATAGCTGTAAGGCATGTGAGGATTGATCTGAGCGATAACTCTGTCGGCACACTCTACGGCCGAAGTGGCGAGGTCGGCGGAGACGCCGAAGCTCACGTAGCCGTTTTCGTCGGGCTCAGAGCAGTTGATGAGAGCGACGTCGACGCGGCAGGTGCCGTCGCGGAAGAGTGCGGGGACCTCGCCAAGGAAGCGAGGGGTCATGGTGCCATAGCCCTCTTCTATCCATTTGCGGACGCTATTGGAGACAAAGAAGCTGTCTACGAGGAATGATTCCTTGTATTCGGGCTTGCAGTAAGGGGCGGGGCCTTTAGTGACGGCGAAAGCGCTGTAGAGGGTGACGTCGCGCAGTTCGCTTCCGCGGTCTGCAAGTGCTTTTACGAGAACTTCGGGGACGGAGGTAGAGCCTTGAATGTAGACGTGGTCTCCGCTCTCAATTATGCTTACCGCCTCAGCGGGCGAAACGTATTTGGGTTCAGTGGTCATTGTTGAAAGCTTTAAGGCGCTCTTCGAGGCGCTTGAATGTTTCTTCATCGGAAATCATGGAGACGCAGATGCGCACTCCATTCTGAATAGAGCCTGTGGAGGGGAGGGAAATGGAGGAGATGCCATAGCGCATGAGCTCTCTCTGGAGCTCAGTGCTTGTCATGTCTTTATATCCAGCGGTGAAGAAGAATCCGTCGGAGATGGGCTGGTCGCCGTCCATTGCATAGACGAGATGGAAACCGTTGTCGTCGAGGATTTTCTTAATAATTCCGGCTCTGCGGCCATACTCTCTGGAGTCGGAGACGAAGTCAAGAGTGCCGTCGCAGGCGGCGTTGAGCATAGCGGCCATAGCATACTGTGCGGAGTGGGCAGTGCCGGAAGAGGCGGCGTAGAGCACTCCGAAGATGTAAGCGTCGCCGAATGCGGGCATCTCATAGAAGTCTTCGAGGTATTTGTAGTGGCGACTGTATACCTGGTCGCTCATGCAGACGAGAGCTATGCGCTGACCGGCGTAGCTGAATATTTTGGAGGCTGAGATGAGGAGGATGTAGTTGTCGGTGTATTTGGCTACTGAGGGGACGAACGGGGGCTCTCCGGGCTTGCTGAGATCCATGCGGAAGTCCATGCCGAGATAGGCGAGGTCTTCCATGACGATGACGTCATATTTGGTGGCCATGCGTCCTATGATTTCGAGCTCTACTTCGGTGAGGTTGGTCCAAGCCGGGTTGTTGGGATTGGAATAGATGAGCCCGGTGATGTTGCCCTTCGAAAGGATGCTTTCGAGCTTTTCTTCGAGCTTTTTGCCTCGATACTCATAGATGTCGAAAGACTCAGAGTTCATGCCGAGGATTTTACCCTGATGACGCTGCGCTGGAAATCCGGGGTTGATGAAGAGCATGGTGTCTTTTTCCGGGATTCTCTGTTTGAGCAGAAGCATGAGAGTGAAGCTGCCCTGCATGGAGCCTACGGTGGGGATTACGCATTTTGCAGGGACCTCTACGTCGAGGAACGACTTGACAAAGCGGGCTCCGGCACTCTTGAGAGCGGGGATGCCGGCGATGTCGGGATATTTGTTGGCCACTCCATTTTTTAGAGCTTCGCACTCAGCGTCAACTCCTATTTGAGAGGATGGGAGGCCGGGATTGCCTATTTCAAGGTGAATGAATTTCTCTTCGGCAACCTTTTCGAGCGCCTCTGAGAGTCCGACGATCTGGCGAATGGTAGCTGTGGAGATGTCGGCAATTTCAAGCTGTCTGGTGGTTTGATCGAGTATTTCAGGTTGTATGGGGAACATATATGTCGGTAGTGAGGATTTTAAGATTGTGATTGCGATAGAAAAGAAATGCAATCTGAGAAGAGCAGTTTCTCCGAGGGGGATTGTAGATTTGTATTAGAGGGGAGAGGGGGTAGAAAGTGAATCAGGCTGACCGGGCATCCTGAGAGGATTCCGACCAGCCTGAACGATGGTATTTTAAGCCTTAGCGCTTTCTTCAGCGAGCTTGCGTCCTGCGCGATAAGCCTTGATGTTCATTTCTACGATTTCTTCCCCTTTGGCCCCGAAGACAGTGCGGATGCCATCTTCGATTTTTTCGCTTTCAATTTCAATGAAGGGTGAAGCGGCTCCGAGAAGAACCATGTTGGCAGTGCGGGGAGAAGCCACTTCCTTGGCGAGGGCGTCGCAGTCAAAAGCCACTACGTTCTTATGATTGGCAAATTCGGCCTTAATGACTTCCATCTCAGGATAGTTGGGGATATTGACGAAGGGAATCGTATTTGTGACGATCCAGCCGTCGGCAGCGAGCCAGGGGAGATATCTGAGAGCTTCCATAGGCTCAAGGGAGATGATGAGGTCGGCTTTTCCGAGGGGGATAAGGTCAGAGGCGATGGGAGATGAGGAAATGCGGAGGTTAGACTGCACATCGCCGCCTCTTTGGCTCATGCCGTGCACTTCAGCCTGCTTGATGAAGAGGTCTTCTTTAAGAGCGGCGGCTCCGAGAATGGTAGCGATGGAGAGGATGCCCTGGCCTCCGACTCCGGCAAGAATTATATCGGTTTTCATTATTGCTATTCGACTTTAAAGTTCTAAAAAATTATTTTTTCTTGGCCGAAGCGTGACGGCGTGCTGTCTGAATACACTCGCGGCGGGATACAATCACAGAGAGTCCGGGATAGTCTATCTCCTCTTTGAAGAGTTTCATCATCTCGTCGTGGTTTTTGGGGAGAGAGTCGATGGTGCGCACGTGATTCTTGTCGGCACCGAGACCGAGGCAGATGTCTTCGAGCTTGCCGGTGCCCTGCGAGTCCTGACCTCCAGTCATGCCGGTGGTGAGGTTGTCAGAGATGATGACTACCATGGGCGTGTTTTCGTTAATGGCGTCGAGCAGGCCGGTCATGCCGGAGTGGGTGAAAGTTGAGTCGCCGATGATAGCCACAGAGGGATGCTGTCCTGCGTCGGCAGCTCCCTTGGCCATAGTGATGGAGGCACCCATGTCTACGCAGGTGTCAATGGCGTTGAAGGGTGAGAGGTAGCCGAGAGTGTAGCAGCCTATGTCGCCAAACACTTTGGGAGACTCATATTCTTTGAGGACGTCGTTGAGGGCATGATAGACGTCGCGGTGGCCACAGCCCTGGCAGAGAGCCGGCGGACGGGGCACGGTCACCTGGGACTCACCCTTCACTTCGGGAGCGATAGCGGCTTCGATCTCGGGGCGGAGAGTGGCGATGGCTTCTCTCACAGAGTCGGGAGTGAGCTCACCGGTGCGGGGAAGCTGACCTGAGAGCTTGCCGTATACCTTTATGCCTTTGTCGAGAAGACCTCTCAGCTTCTGCTCGATGAAAGGCTGACCCTCTTCGATGACGAGGATAGAATCGCACTCGTCAGCAAGACGCTTCACGAGAGCGGTGGGGATGGGATATTGAGAGATTTTTACCGTGGGGAAGGGGACATCCTGCGGGAAAACCTCTTTATAATAATTATAAGCCAGACCGGAGACGATAACGCCGAGGCTCTTGTCGGCAGCATCGGTGTAAGAGTTGAAGGGAGACTTCTCAGAGGCCTCGGTGAGCAAAGCCTGATCTTCGAGAAGCTTTTTGTAACGCTTCTTGGAGTTGGCCGGCATAAGCACCCACTGACGCTCGTTTTCGGTTTTGGGATAGTGGAGCTCGTTCTGAGGGAGAGGCTCAGCGGCGGTCTCTACAACCGCTCTTGAGTGAGAGAGACGGGTGACAAGGCGTACGAGGGCAGGGATAGCATATTTTTCAGAGAGCTCGAAGCCGTGTCTTGCCATGTCATAACACTCCTGCTGAGAAGAGGGCTCAAGAATGGGGATGAATGCGAAATCAGCATAAAATCTGGAGTCCTGCTCATTCTGAGAGGAGTGCATGGAGGGGTCGTCGGCAGCAATGACGAGCAGGCCGCCATTGGCACCGGTCATGCCGGAGTTGACGAAAGCGTCAGCAGCCACATTCATGCCCACGTGCTTCATTGAGACAATGGCACGTTTGCCGCAGAAAGACATGCCAAGAGCCTCTTCCATAGCGGTTTTTTCATTAGATGACCAGCGAGAATGAATCTTGCGGTCTTTAGCAAGTTGATTGGATTGTATATATTCGAGAATTTCAGTAGAGGGAGTACCCGGATAGGCGTATGCGCCTGAGAGGCCTGCTTGAACAGCGCCAAGGGCAAGGGCTTCGTCGCCAAGCAGCAAGTGTTTGTTACTCATTTTTTTCTTGGTTTAGATTTCTGTCCGCAAATTTACAAAAAAAAATGCAGACGCGCAAATTTTTATTTTATTAGAGGTGCCCCCGGATGAATGTCGGGAATAAACATAGTGTGCAGAAGGGTTGTTAAGATAGTGAATGTATTCTAAAAAAATATCAGAGATGGAAGGATAATATTTGTTCCGGCTGATGGGTTGTGCAGATTCTATTTATGTGGATAAGATGCAATTCAGTGGAGAATACATTGTTGAAAGAAATGTGTGGAATTTAGGGGATTGTCTGAAGACGTTTTATATCATGGTATCATGATAATCTTCCGAGTCTACGTAGGAATATGCACATTTGAATTTTGCAAACTTAATAGTTAACTTATATATAATTGCTATGGATAAAATGGATGTTAAGAGACAAATGATGAAGTTATGGAAAGATACATTTCATGATTCTGATGAATATATTTCAATGATATTTGATTCATATTATAATGAAGATTTAGTAGAGTATGAAGTGGAAAATGGCCGTGTCATATCTGCATTATTAGCTATACCTTATAAGTTTTCTTTGTCTGAAAAATATGTTGATAATGTAAATAATTATTTAGATAGTCGTAATCATTTCATGCATGGATTATATCTGTGTGGGTTGGCAACAGATATTCAATCGCGAGGGAGGGGTATTATGTCTAAATTGATAAATAATATCAATAAGAAGGGATATAAATATGGTTATGATTTTACATTTCTTATTCCGGCGTCAAAGTCTTTGCAGACCTATTATCGTGATAAGAACTATGTTTCATGCTTTAAAAGAATACCTAATAGATATGTGAAACATTACAATTTTAAAAAGTTGTTATCTAAAGATGGTGTCTTCAATGATAAATACAAAAATGTAGCAATAATAGATATTGACTTAAAGGAGCAGTTTGAGAATCTAGTTAAGGAGAAATTAGGTAATGCTGATGGCTTTTTCAATAATTTCAAAAGTTTGATAAACGTAACTAATGACGTGAATATTATGCATGATGATTTAATGATTATAAATATCATTAATGACGCAATTATAAGTAGTGGAAAGGTTATATTGGCGATAGATAAAAGTGAAAATTTAATCGGATTTACCTCTATAGTTCTTGACGAAAATAGTGAGTGTATAGTTCCTCACGTATATAGTAAATCAGACTATATTAAATATCAGATTCTTGATTATATTTCAAATATATATCCGGATAAAGAAATTGTGGAATATGAATTTGTAGATGAATGTAAAAGGATTGGTGTGTGGAGTCCTGGTTTTACCGCATACAGCGAAAAAATTGTATCAGCTCCGGCAGAGTATGGATCAGAGGAAGAGTATTCAGTGAATAATCATCCGGAAATATATGGAATGGCGCGAATTTTAAATGCTTCTGAAATTTTAAAATTTGCGGCAAAAGTATCAGTTGGCTCAAAATTTTCAATTCTCGTGAAAGATGAAAATCCGGACTATAAGAGGGTATATGTCTCTAAAAACGGCGATTTAAAAATTTTAAAGGTTCTAAAAATGGATGACTCTAATATTCAAGTTGAAGATGAAGAAACCGGAGAAGAGCATCTCATGCGACGTGATAAAATATTAGAACTTTCCACAACAGAGTTAGGAGAAATATTGTGGAGAAATCCCGAGACCCCAGACTATGCCGGGGTGGCCTTCGATTTGCCAAGGTTAAGTTTCAATATGGCTTATATGTTGGATTAAGGGTTATAAGTCAAGCAGGTATTAATTCCTAATATAAGGATATAGGAAGTGAGGGGATGTGTCGCTTGGAAATGGCGACGCATCCTCTTAACGTACTGATAAGGGTGTAAATAGAATAGAGTAGGGTGGCTATGAGAGTGTTGGATGCCGGTGTGATGTGGTGATAGTAGTAGCCATCAGTGACGGCATCGTTTTAGGAGAGTGTATGGTATTAGGGTAGGGCAGATCGGTGGATCTGTCCTTTATTTGTCTAAAATGAGAGGAATTTTGAATGTTTGTGCTATTTGTATTTATTCCATAAGTAGTTGATAAGATGCTAGATAGGATGAATTTATTTTGAGGTAAGGGCTGTGAGAATTAAATGAGACTGCATCTTGAGGTAGATAGGGCTCAAATATTAAATTTTTACAAAAATCTTGAGGAAAATATAGTCTGATGGGAGAGTGGTGTGAATTTAGCGATCTCCAAAATTGGTCTAATTGTTACATTTGCATTTTTGAAATTGATACTCGCAGGCGAGTTTACAAATTTATATGTCAGAAAATTGCACATGCAAATGCAAATGATACAATTCGGAAATTGTAATTATAAAACTGGAACGCGGAGGGTGGTCTTATCACGTGCACGTATCCTATTTGCAAATGCATAATTTCAAATCCCACATCGTATTAGAATGTAAAATATTTACATTAACATAATTTAACTACCAATATAAATATCTAATTAGTAGTAATATAATAGAAATGTCTAAAGCATCACTATAATAAATACATCATAATTATGCTCCAATATCCGTAAATTGACTCCTGCACGCTATCTATCCAACTTGTAATCAGTTAAATATAATAGGTCCTTAAATCAATACATTAATATCAAATATTGGTTTTGTTAACAGAGGTTTATCAAGTTTGCTTGATGAGTTTAGAGATGAAAATTACGAATTTTCCAATTTTAATTGGTTAATTGCAAATTATTGATTACATTTGTAGTCTCATAATTTTTATGTGAGATTTCGCCAAATGGAAGAAAATGTAGCGACTCGTCTAAAATTCTTTTTGGAGTCTGAGGGACTTTCCAATTCACAGTTTGCAGATACCTGTGGAATCCCTCGTCCTACCCTATCCCAGCTGCTAAGTGGAAGGAATAAGAAAATCAGTGACGTCCTCGTAGGGCAGATTCATGCCTCATATCCCAATCTCTCTATCATGTGGCTTCTCTTCGGTGAGGGCACTATGCTGAAGATGGATGATAGCTCTCTGGGCGCATCGTCCGAGAATCCTTCCGGAGAAGATGGGATTGCTGATTTTCGCGGCGCAAATAGTTTTCACAATTCAGATTTGGCGTCCGGTGATGCATCTTTCTCCAATTATCGAAAGGAAAATGGGGTTAAGAGTGGAAATTCTGATAGTGATCTCTCTACTATTCAGAGAGATAATGCGCTTAAGAGAATTGCTGAGTTAGAGCGTGAAATAATGCGATTAAAGGCTAAACCCAGAAAAGTGGTTCAAATTACGGTCTACTACGACGATAATACCTTTGAAACGTTCGCTCCCGGAGCCTGAGATATGATTGAGAGAGAATGTGAACACATTCTGAAGAAGCAAGACTTTAGCTCTATATTCCTATTCTTGTTACTGATTACGTTTCAGTCAGCTTTCTTATACAATAATTTCCCGAGAGAGTAGGCTGTGTACGTTGGCCTGTATACTTAAAACGTTTAAGCTCCCTTCAAGCCATGCATAGCCCTATCCATTTGTTCGCAATTTATATGAGAGTAATATAATGTATATATAATTTCTCTCATATATTTAATTTCAAAGGATAATAAATATGTTAAATAATAAGATAATATTAGAGAAATTATCAGGATTAAAAGATTATTTTTCTCTTTCAGACGACCTCTTGCCTCAGTCGCAGGCTGAAGATGAAATAAGGGCCGGAGTGTCCTTTAAAGGCTCACAATTATTAATACTTATATTTGCTATATTTGTCGCATCTTTAGGTTTAAATGTTGATAGTATTCCTGTGATAATAGGTGCTATGCTCATATCGCCTTTAATGGGTCCTATTATCGGTATGGGTCTTGCTATCGGCATTCAGGACTACGAGCTACTGCGAAGAAGTTTAAAAAATATCGGAATGGCAGTATTAGGAAGTTTAATAGCCTCATCATTATACTTCTTAATCTCGCCGCAATATGAAGGTTCAAGCCAGTTGCTTGCTCGCACGTCTCCGTCTATATATGATGTGCTTATAGCATTCTTTGGTGGGGCTGCCGGAATAGTGAGTATCGCCTGCAGAAACAAAGGGCAGGTGATGCCCGGCGTGGCAATAGCCACATCTCTTATGCCCCCCTTGTGCACAGCAGGATACGGCATAGCTACTCTTCAGCCCCAATTCTTTTTTGGCGCCATATATCTTTTTCTCACTAACATGATATTCATTTTCGTAGCATCATGGATTGGTGTAAAAGTTATAGGTTATAAAAAAGTAGTCTATCAGAATAAAAAGAGGGCGGCGAGAATAAGAGGAGTGGTGTATTCTGTCATCACACTGATGCTTTGTCTGAGTGCCTATCTCACTTATGGCATGATTCGCAAAAGCATTTTCCTCAATAAAGCGGCTGAATTTGTGTCAAGAGAAATGGTCTTTCCAAACACGCAGGTCCTTAATCACCAAGAGTATGAAAAGGATGGGAAAGGTTATATCGATGTCACGCTTATCGGTACTGCTCTTCCGAAGGATTCCCTTCAGTTGGCCATGATGAAGAAACTTGACTCTGTAGGACTCGGAGGCACCGTGCTGAATATCCGTCAGGGGGTAGCGCTTGGCCATACTGAGGTCAATGAGGGCAGCAATGTAAATCAGGTATATTCGCTTCTGCAGTCCGAGATTTTTCGTAAGCAGTCAGTGATAGATTCTCTTAGAGATGTTATAAAGATTAACTCCGGATTCAGCAGTCAGGCTTCTGTAATATTTCCCGAAGTAAAAGTGCTGTTTCCCAAAATCAAGGAGCTGGCATTATCCAGAATGAGAATAGCGACCCTTTCCGATAGCACGACTGCATCCTCCGACACTCTAAATGTTGTCTTCGTGAATGCTCCCGGAGGACTCGCCACAGACCAGCGAGAGAAGCTGGCTGAGTATATAAAAGTGAGACTCGGCCAGAATAATGTCAAGGTCTTGGTAAACGTAGCGGGATTCCCTTGGACTGATTGAAACGTTAAATAGTTAATTGTTTAAATAATCAAGTGAGATGAATTTAAGCTCCGCAGAGAATATTAGATCTCTTTTCGCTGTCATTGGCTACCCCATAGAGCACTCCTTCTCTCCTTCTTTCTTCAATGAAAAATTTCTCAGAGAAGGGCTGAACAATTTCAGGTATGAAAAATTTGAAATCAAAGAAATTTCCACCCTCCCTGCTCTTATTCGGAAATATCCAAATCTCAGAGGTCTTAACGTCACAAGTCCCTGGAAAGAAAAAATTATCCCCTTTCTCGATGACCTTTCTCCTGAGGCGGCAGAAATAAAGGCTGTCAACACCGTTTGCATCACACGCGATGGCGACACACCGGTTCTTACCGGATATAATACCGATATAGGAGGTTTTCGTGACGCTCTCTTCCCAATGCTCAAATCTCACCATAAGTCGGCGCTGATTTTCGGCTCCGGTGGCGCGGCAAGAGCTGTGTGCATGGGATTGGAAATGCTTGGAATAGAACATAAAATTGTAGGCCGCAGCAGAGAATGCGATTTCTGCTATTCTGACGTCTCTCCTCGCATTATTGAAGAAAATACTATCCTCATCAATGCTACCCCGATGGGGATGGCTCCAATGCTGGAAAAATATCCGGAGATTCCCTATCATGCTCTGGGAAACAAACATCTATGCTACGATTTGATATACAATCCCGAGCAGACGCTTTTTCTAAGAAAATGTAAGGCGCAGGGGGCTACGATAGCTAATGGGCGGCAGATGCTGATAAATCAAGCCTTGCGCTCATGGAATATCTGGATGTCTTCTAACGGGGATGAGCCGAAGCCCGCTCCTTCGGCGTTCCATTAAATGAGAAGTGAATGAGCAGGCTTCTTGATAAAGTGCCATTTTTTGTGCCTTTGCTAATGCTTCTTGCTGCAATGGTCGCTAAGCAATGGGGGATAGGTATCTGGACAGGTATCGTGTCGATACTGCTCGCTATGGTCTATATCCCCTTTATAGCGCATAGCGACACCACGAAAAAGATTCAGTCATTCCGGGAGATGTCCTGGCCCGTTATTGCACTTTTTTTCTTTGGAATCTCACTTGTGGCGCTGAGTTTTCACGAGAGCAAATTGCCTGAGGAGAATGCTCGTCAACAAGGTTCCCGCATAGCAGGATATATAGAAGAAATGACTGCCCGGGAAAGGGGCATCAGGCTGTTGGTCAGAGTCGAGGATTATGTTAATACCAACGGAGACCGAGCTATGCCCTTCTCAATCTTCGTTTATACCGACTCGGCCGATATGCAAGTGGGAGACAAAATCTCGCTCCCGGCGATAATAGACTGGTATGGAGGCAATATCCGCCGACTGGATGATTATGAAACAGCAATGATGAGAAGGGGAGTGCTGGGAAGTCTTTCCACTTCTTCGCAAGGCATCCGTAAGTATCATTCCGAAGACCGCCTCATTCCCTCTCCGGCGGTCATGAGAGAACGTATTTCTCGTGCCATAGAAGGTGCCGGGCTCTCTCCGCAGTCTGTAGTGCTGTTGCGTATGTTGCTCATTGGCGACAAGAGTGACACGACAGCAGATTTTCGACAGCAATTAGCCTATTCCGGATTGTCTCACGTCTTTGCCCTCAGTGGCATGCATCTGGCCATAATTGCCTCTTTATTCCTGTGGATTCTTCTTCCTCTCAATTTCATACTTCCCTCAAAAGTCAGATATGTTGTCGCCATATTTCTCATTTTCGCCTATTGCTATCTGGTGGGAATGCCCTGGAGCACTTTACGGGCTGCTATCATGATGTCATTTATGCTGATGTCGATGCTCTTTGAGAGGCGAGCATCCTCCTTCAACGCCTTATGTGCGGCGGCCTTTTTCATCCTATTATGGTCTCCGCAAGCTATAGGAGATGTGGCCTTCCAGCTCAGTTTCTTTTGTGTCCTGTGCCTGATAGCTTATTCCGATACCCTCCATTTTATTGATTTCAAAGAGGAGCGATTAGTCCATAAGTTGCTCTCTTTCCTCCTTACGATGCTCGTGGCTACTTTGGGCAGTTGGGCGCTTGTAGCTTATCATTTCGGCAGCTTCACGCCTGCTTTTGCCATAACTAACCTATTCGTGCTCCCGTTCCTCCCTGCTTACGTCTTTGCGGGTATTCTATATCTTCTGGCGTCGCAAGTAGGGATTGATATTCCCATGCTTGGCACAGTCATAGATTCCTCTTCAAAATTCATAACCACCCTCGCGCAAAGGTTTGGCTCCTCTCCTCTTGGTGTCTTTCATTTCCGCCCGCATCTGTTCACTCTTTTTGCCTGGATGGCAGGCTTTCTTGCTATAGGAATATGGCTATCAGCTCGCCGGCATATAGAGGTATGGAAGCAAAAAGGGTCTACGCCCGCCTATTTTCGCATTCTCCCGGGCGCAGGAGCGCTTTCCTTAGTCCTCGCGATACTCTCTATGTTTTATGTGCAGACAGCCTCTGAGAGGGCTTATATGACATTCGAGCGTCATACTCACCTTCCATCATTGACCTATCACTCTCCGGAGGGTAGACGTTTGAAAATTCCGATTGAGAAAAGAGGGGTGACGTCACTTGACATTCATGGAGAGAGAGTCGTAATTCTCAATAGCAATCGCTATAGCAGAACGTCTCGCAACCCTGCGCATGTTCCTTCCGAACCTCAGGTGTGCGATCATCTCGTAGTCTGCACAGGATTTCGTGGATATCTCACGGATATTCTCAGACACTATAGGCCGCGAGTGATAATAGATGCAAGAATGAGCGTGCCGACTGCTACCTCCTTCAAGAGCGAAGCCTCCTCACTCCCTTCCGGAACGGCCTATTTCTATATCGGAGATGATAGCCGCTATCTGAAGGAGTATTAATACAGCTGCCCCAAGAAGAGTTAATACCCCCCCTGACCATTGACATTTTGATGTGGATCTGGGGCTATGAGAGGCGGAGACTGATGCTGTCCTCATCATCGAAGATGTTTACTTCGTAGTCGATAGTCTCTGTTCCCGGCACTTCCTCTGAAAACCTGACTATGCTGTAATTAATGATAGCAAGCCGTCTCCCCTTTAATCGGAAGACGGGCTCTCTCAATACCACTGACTCATCACTGCAGTCAATAGTGATAATATGCGGTCCTCTCAGTGTGCTTAAAAGACCTCCGTCAGCATAGATATTTATTTTCAGAGCCAGAAAGGAGCGTGATGCAGGCATAAATCAGAATTACTTGTGCATTCGTGAAGACCGGGAGCCGGCTCCGGGGCGGAACGCTCCGGAAGAGGGAGCCGAAGCGGGGAGCGCATGAGGTGCCGACTCGGACAGCTTATGCGGATCTGTACTGTCTCCTCCGTGGGCATCGGGCGCAGACTCCTGCCGGTCCTTCTCTTGAGAGGGGCTGGGGATATGGCGGTAATTGTTTTTACCGGGGGGGAGCAGATTCTTTTGAGTAGAGAAATAGGAATAATCAGTGGGTGTGGGAGCGGCATTGGTGAGCGATATGCTGTCTGCCCAGAGTGGGAGCGACCCTCTTTCAAGTACACGAAGCACTCCGTAGACTCTCTTGACATCGCGCGTGGAGTCCGTCTGAAGTTTCACCTTGATATTTCTCGAACCGCCGTACGCCCGGTTTACGAGCGAGCTTGCTCCATCCCTATAATCCACGCCCAGAGTCACCTCCATGCTTGCAGGCTTCGATAGACGCATAGACCACTCCAGCACCTCTCCTCTCGCCAGCGAAGGGCTTACGGAGAAACGCATGGCATCCTCATCGGAAAGATGAGAGAAGAAGGTCATGGAAGGATAAGGCCACAGCGTAGACTGCTCCTGCATTTCATCGCGGCCTGAAGAGGGCTCATTGTAATCCTTACGGCGCGATTCAAGGCGCTTGTAGACTTTATCGTAGAGTTTGCTGTAGCGATCCATGTTGTGCCCATACCAGTCAATGGTGCTTTGAAATTCCTCTTCAGACATTCCATTGTCTTGCAGAATCTTTAATTTCACAGCGCGTCTCGCCTCCTGCGACGAGTATTCGCCTCCGTGCATATCCATATACGCTTCAGCGAGCTGAAGGTCAGTGAGGACATCTACAGCTTTATTTTCCGAGACTACTCCCTCCGGACGCTTTTCGCACCCTGCGAGAATAGCCAGAGAGAGCAGAGCGGCTCCGATTATTGGCGTTTTTCTCATTTCTCCTTAATTCGTCTGCGCACGTAGAGTAGCGATTCGGAAAATTCGTTGGAATAGAAGAGTATGAGCATAAATACACCTACGCAAATAGAGGCATCCGCAATGTTGAATATATACTGGAAAAACTCATACTCCGTGCCTCCGACTCCGGGAACCCATGAGGGCCAGACGAAGCTGAAAAGGGGGAAATACATCATGTCGACCACGCGTCCTTCAAACCATCCGGCATACCCTCCCCCCGCAGGGAAAAGGGAGGCCACCTGAGGCGGAGCGGGATTATTGAATATCTCGCCATAGAATACGCAGTCGAAAATATTTCCCGCGGCTCCTGCCGTAATCAGAGCGCACGTGACGAGAAATCCCGATTTGAGCGTAGGGCGGCTTATGATTTTTGAAATGAACCAGATGAAAGCGGCTACGGCTAATATGCGGCCGGCGCTAAGGAGTAGTTTGCTGCCCAGCTCCATGCCAAAAGCCATTCCATTGTTTTCAATGAATTTAAGATGCCACCACGGGAATATTTCCACATCCTCACCCATATAAAAGTGAGTCTTTACCCATATTTTCATGGTCTGGTCGGCGATTAGCACAGCCAGAATTACGATGAGAACCAGCAGAGAGCGTTTCTGCTCAGCGGCTCCACGGTCTTTTAGCGACGTTGTCTCTATCACGAGAAGATGATTTGAATCAGTGGCTTATGAATTTACCTGTTTCTCAGGCTGGGGTCAGGCGCTCCGGCCTGCAGAAAAATAGTTATTTTCCTCTGGCCTCTTTAGCCTCTACGGTGAGAGTGGCGTGGGGCACTGCCATCAGTCTGGCCTTAGGGATAAGTTTGCCGGTATCGCGACAGATACCGTAGGTCTTGTTTTCTATTCTTACGAGCGCAGCCTGAAGTTTGGAGATGAGAAAGAGCTGGCGGTCTGCGAGCTGTTTCACCTCAGCTCGCATTGATGCCGTGACGCTCTCTTCCATTTTTTCAAACGAGCTTAGGCCGCGGGACTCCTCGCTGTTATTGTCGTCATAGCTGCTCACAAGTTCATCATATTCTTTGCGTGCATCAGCTATTTTCTTTTCTATGAGGATGCGAAACTCTTCAAGCTCTTCATCTGAATAGCGGGGGCGGTTGTCTTCCATAATAATAGTTATATACCGGAATAATAGTAATATACCGGAGAGCATACGCTCATTGTGCATATCGCTCTCCGGTGGTTATCGTATGTGTCAGGCCTTCTCTACTGAAGCATAGACTTTAAGGCCATCGATGTCAAGTTCTTCCCCTTCTGAATAGTCAGGGATGAGTGCAAACTCCGCAGCGAGCACCTGTCCGGTGATATAATTGCGGAAGTCTTTGAGCGCCTCTTCCGTCTCCGGAGTAGAGGTGATAGTCACTACTACGCGGTCTGTTATGTCGAAATTATTTGCTTTTCGAATGTTCTGCAGGCGATTTACGAGCTCGCGTGCCATACCCTCATTCTTTAGTTCAGAGGTGAGGGTAACGTCAAGAGCCACCGTTAGGTTGCCGTCATTGGCCATGAGCCAGCCCGGAATCTCTTCGGGTATAATCTCAACGTCTTCAAGGGTCACGACGGGCGCTCCCTCCACGTCCGAGAATTTAAACTCTCCATCACGCTCCAAAGCGGCAATAGAGGCAGCATCCATTTCGCTGATCGCTTTTCCTAACTGCTTCATCACCTTTCCATAGCGTGGGCCGAGCTTGCGGAAGTCAGCTTTCACTCTCTTCACAAGGCCGCTCTCCTCGTTGCCTACTACCTGCATCTCCTTTACATTCACTTCAGAAAGGATAAGGTCTCTCATGGCCTCAAGAGCCTTTTTCTGCGACTCGTCGGAGACAGCTACAAGAAGTTTCTGGAGAGGCTGACGCACTTTGAGATTAACTTTGCGGCGAAGTGCGAGCACATTCGAGGTGACATCCTGAGCGAGCTGCATACGCTCCTCGAGATTTCGGTCTATGAGCGCCGGGTCTGACTCAGGGAATTTTGAAAGATGCACAGAAGCATATCCCCCTTCGCCCTGAGTGGCCATAAGGTCGCCATAGAGGCGTTCGGAGTAGAAGGGAGAGAAGGGAGCCATAAGCTGCGCGATTGTCTTGAGACAGGTGTAAAGTGTCTGATAGGCGGAGAGTTTGTTTTCATTCATCTCACCAGACCAGAAACGTTTTCTATTGAGTCTTACATACCAGTTGCTCAGATAATCATTCACGAACTTCTCGATGGCGCGGGCAGCCTTTGTGGGCTCATAGTCATCAAGCGACTCCTTCACGGTCTTTATCAGCGAATGAAGAAGCGAGATAATCCAGCGGTCTATTTCAGGACGCTTATCTGAAGGCACTTGAGCCTCGGTGGCTGTAAAGCCATCCACATTGGCATAGAGAGCGAAGAACTTATATGTATTGTAAAGAGTAGAGAAGAGCTTTCTGCTAACCTCTGTCACGCCCTCTTCATCATATTTAAGATTATCCCAAGGAGCCGAATTTGATATCATATACCAGCGCACCGGGTCGCTGCCGAATCGTTCAATGTTATTGAAGGGATCGATAGCGTTTCCGAGACGCTTGGACATCTTATTGCCATTCTTGTCGAGCACAAGGCCGTTGGAGATTACGGCCTTATAGGCTACGGAGTCAAAAATCATTGTAGCGATGGCATGAAGAGTGAAGAACCAGCCTCGAGTCTGATCCACGCCTTCGGCGATGAAGTCGGCAGGATAGACCTCGCGCTTCTCGAAAGCCTCTTTGTTTTCAAAAGGATAGTGAATCTGAGCGTAAGGCATGGCACCGCTGTCAAACCAGACGTCGATAAGGTCAAGTTCGCGCTTCATGGGCTTTCCGCTTTCAGAGACAAGCGTGATTTCATCCACGTAGGGACGGTGAAGGTCTATGCGGTCATAATTCTCTTTGGAATTATCTCCGGGTACAAACCCTTTATCTTTAAGAGGATTAGAAGACATAACGCCGGCCTTGACACTCTTTTCGATTTCATCGTAAAGCTGGCTATAAGAGCCGATGCAGATCTCTTCCTTGCCATCTTCCGTACGCCAGATGGGCAGAGGTGTGCCCCAATAGCGGCTTCGGCTGAGATTCCAGTCCTGAAGGTTTTCTAGCCATTTGCCGAAACGCCCCGAGCCGGTAGAGGCCGGTTTCCACTGGATGGTCTCATTAAGCGCGATGAGCCTGTCTTTAGAGGCAGTAGTGCGGATAAACCAGCTGTCGAGTGGATAGTAGAGCACAGGCTTGTCCGTACGCCAGCAGTGAGGATAGTTGTGCACGTGTTTCTCTATCTTGAATGCAAGGCCATCCTGCTTCATTTCCATGCAGAGCACGATATTGAGGTCTTCTGCTTTGGAGGCAGCTGCTTCATCATATTTGCCACCTTCGTTGAATTTCGGATCATACGCATTCTTAACGTAATCACCGGCATGACGGGAATATTGCTCCACATACACGCATTTATGAATAAAGGTGTCGGCAAGTTCATCCAAAGGATAGTATTTACCTTTAAGATCAACCATCGGGCGAGTCTCACCTTTCTTATTAATCATGAAAAGAGGGGGGATTCCTGCATCTTTAGCCACCTTGGCGTCGTCGGCACCGAATGTGGGCGCGATATGCACTATTCCGGTACCGTCGTCAATTGTGACGTAATCTCCGGGAATCACACGGAAAGCCTCATCAGCTATCTCCACGAAGCGGTCGGCTCCCACTTCGTAAATCTTTTCGGGATGCTTCTGCGCATATTCTTTTACAAACTCGTCAGAGTGGTCATCGAGTCTTTCGCAGGGTTTCACCCAAGGCATAAGCTGAGCATAGTGCATTCCCACCAGGTCAGAGCCCTTATATCTGCCCACCACCTGATATGGTATCACTTTGTCGCCATGCTTGTATTCTTCAAGCGGAGCATTTTCGCCCTCGGCCTTGAAATAGTTTTTGACGAGCTGTTCAGCCAAAACTACGGTGATTTTCTCACCGGTGTAAGGATTATAAGTGCGGAGGGCTACGTAGTCAAACTTAGGTCCAACGCAGAGCGCCGTGTTGGAAGGGAGAGTCCATGGGGTAGTGGTCCATGCGAGGAAGCAAGGTTTTCCCCATCCGGTCATCTCCTCTGCGGGAGTCTTGATTTCAAAGAGAGCGGTGACGGTAGTGTCCTTTACATCGCGATAGCATCCGGGCTGGTTCAATTCATGAGAACTGAGTCCGGTGCCTGCTGCGGGGCTATATGGCTGAATGGTATATCCTTTATAGAGGTATCCCTTTTTATAGAGTTCGCCGAGAAGCCACCACACGCTCTCTATGTAGCGGTTGTCGTAAGTGATATAGGGATTGTCAAGGTCTACCCAGTATCCCATTTTGTGGGTGAGGTCGGTCCATTCTTTCGTATACTTCATCACCTCCTTGCGGCAGGCTGCATTATAGTCGTCTACAGAAATTTTGGTGCCGATGTCTTCTTTGGTGATTCCGAGCGTCTTCTCCACTCCTAACTCGACGGGGAGCCCATGAGTGTCCCAACCCGCTTTTCTTTTCACCTGAAATCCCTGCATGGTCTTATATCTGCAGATAATATCCTTGATGGTACGGGCCATCACGTGGTGAATGCCGGGCATGCCATTAGCCGAAGGGGGTCCTTCGAAGAACACGAATGAGGGGCAACCCTCGCGTTCTGTCATGCTTGCCTCGAAGAGGTTATGTCTGTCCCAATCCTGAAGAACCTCTTTGTTGATGTCAGAGAGGTTTAACTGTCCGTTATATTCCTTGAATTTTTTTGTCATCTTTATAGAAGTGTTTTGATCGGAGAGAACTGAGGCTTAAAATTTGCTTCCTTTGCTACCTTTGGAGCCTTTTACTCCTCCGCCGAGAGCGAAAATATTCTGGTCATAGCTAAAGGTCTTTCTGTCGGTCTCGCGTTTGCGGCGGAGGGCAAGTTCTACGAGTTTGTCCATAAGGCCGGAGAAAGAAATTCCGGAAGCCTCCCACAGATAGAAGCTTAAAGAGCCGGGTATAGTGTTGATTTCATTGACGTATATGGCGTCGTCCTTGCGGTCGATCATGACGTCGATTCTGCTGACGCCGTGGCAGCTAAGAGCGCGGAAGGTGTCTCCGGCCATTTTGCGAATCGTCTCGGAGACGTTTCCCGGCAGGTCGGCCGGTATTCTTTTCTCGCTGCTTTGCATTCCGGCATTTGTCTTGGTGCCACCCATATACTTATCTTCGTAAGAGAGGAAGTCGCCACTCTTGATAGGCTCCTCGCACACTGAAGACTGATGGTCGTCGGCATCTCCAAGCACCGAGCAGTTTATTTCCTTCAGGTCTTCTATCATGTGTTCTACGATGATGCGCTGTGAGAATTTTTCTGCATTTGTGATTTTCTCGGCGAGCTCCCTGCGGTCGGATGCTTTTCCGATGCCCACGCTTGAGCCGAGATTGGCAGGCTTCACTATGACGGGATATCCGAGCTTTGACTCCACTTCGTCAAGAATCTCCTCGCGACGCTTAAACCATTCTTTATCCGTGAACCAGACATAGTCCACAACCGGAATGCCACATTCACGAAGTATCATCTTCATCGTGATTTTATCCATGCCGTTAGCCGAGGCGAGGGTGTTGCAGCCTGCGAATGGGATGCCGATAGTCTCCAGAAGGCCCTCAAAGATGCCGTCCTCACCATTTGTGCCGTGCAGTACGGGAATAGCCACATGGAGCGAAGCGACCACCGGGTTACGCTTCATGAATCTGCCGGTCTCAGCTTTGTAGAGGTTATAGTCGCCATATTCCGGACGCATAAATACCTCAGTGGCGTTGTCGGTAAGAGTCTTGAGGTCCTTGTAGTTTCTTATATCAAGAAGATTGTCTCCGGTGAACCAGCGACCCTGCTTGGTGATATATACGGGAATAATCTCGTATTTCTCTTTGTCAAATGCGTTAATGGCCTGGAGTGCTGAAATTACTGAAATCTCATGCTCCACGGAGCGTCCTCCGAAAAATACTGCTACGTTAGTCTTCATTTTGAAAATGAGCCGGCTTTATATCTGGCTATTGTTTAGTTAAGTAGATTCTGTTAGAAGTAGGTCTTAAATAACTAAGTATTATTTAAATAACTAAGTATTATTTTATGAGAAGTCGCCGCGAGCTTTTTCTTACTGATAGAATAATGCGCGCCTGCGAGATTAATAGCGCAAAATTAACAAAAATAAGTGAATGTTCCAAATAAAAGAGAGATAATCAAACAGCGCCGGCGAGAGGTGTTTGGATTAGGAGATGGCAAATGGCTTAGGGGGAGGGATGGCAGAACACAGATTTTACTAAAATGTTCATCGAAAAGTTAAAAAAATTTGCATTTGGGCCGTGCGATATCACTCTGCAGGGGAGTGTTCGGACTTTCGGAGTTGGGTGGGATGAGTGGGATATTTGAGTGATATTTTGGTCAAAAACACTTATTTTGCACAAACCGCAATGGTGTGTGCAAAATGCTAAACTTAGTTAATTGGCTGAAAATAAGCAGTTCATAATTTGGAATTAAAGCAAAAGTTTATTAACTTTGCAGTGCAAAACTAATCAAAATCAAACCTGATTATGAATTTTAAATCAATCATAACTGCCTCTCTCATCCTTCTCGCCTCAGCCGGCGCAATGGCTCAGACTCCTTCAAAAGCTCAGCAGGCGCGTCAGAACGCACATAAAGAACAGCTCGCAAATGTAAAGAATCGTCTTGATAAGAGCATCATCTCAGATTTCGTATCTTCCGACGTTCAGTCTCGTGAGGCCTCTTCTCACTATGCAGGCCTTTCTGCAGAGTCTTCCGCGATGCTTGACGATATCCTTAAAGAGGGAGCAAAGCATCTTGGCAAGCGATATGTGCATGGCGCCAAGGGTCCCAATCAGTTTGACTGCTCCGGCTTCACATCCTACGTCTACAAGCAGTTTGGCTTCAACATCTCTCCGGGCTCACGCATTCAGTACACGCAGGGTGTTCCCGTAGCGCGCAATGAGCTCCGCAAGGGCGACCTCGTATTTTTCACCAGCCGCAGCAGTGGTAAGAATGTAGGCCACGTAGGCATCGTGGTAAGCGCCGATAATGAAAAGGGCACCTTTAAATTCATTCATGCCAGCGTGCGCGGTGTACGTTATAACGATTTTGAAGGCTATTATGTTCCCAGATATGTGGGTGCTCGCCGCATAATTACCAAGTAAATCACGCAAGAGATTATTCTTCAGGTCTCTAACGCGATAATTTTCAACAATATTATTCAGAGGGCGTTTCGGATATTTTCCGGAGCGCCCTCTGAGCATTATTCGCTAAAGAAGATATATCAGGCTAATTGGAGGAGGAGAGCGAAAAAATGTCTGTTGCGCTTGCATATATGGGAATCTTCACTTAATTTTGTGGAGAAATTCGAATAGTCTGTTTTATGAGCGATAATCGTTATGATCAGCGCGGAGTCTCAGCCTCAAAAGAGGATGTGCACGCTGCTATAAAGAATGTGGATAAGGGTTTATATCCTAAGGCGTTCTGTAAAATTATCCCCGACATACTGGGAGGGGATCCTGATTATTGTAACATCATGCATGCCGATGGAGCGGGCACAAAGTCGTCGCTTGCCTACCTTTATTGGCGTGAAACCGGTGATATTTCCGTATGGAAAGGAATAGCGCAGGATGCCCTGATAATGAATATTGATGACCTGCTCTGTGTGGGAGCGACAGACAATATTCTCCTTTCTTCCACCATAGGGCGCAACAAACTTCTTGTGCCCGGAGAGGTTATCTCATCCATCATCAACGGCACAGAAGAGCTGATAGAGGAGATGGGCAGATATGGTGTGAAAATCATAAGCACCGGAGGGGAGACCGCGGATGTCGGTGACCTCGTAAGGACAATAATAGTAGACAGCACCGTCACTTGCCGTATGCGCAGGGAGGATGTCGTGGACAATGCAAACATTTGCCCCGGCGATGTTATCATAGGTCTGGCCTCCTTCGGGCAAGCTACCTACGAGACTCAATATAACGGAGGCATGGGGAGCAACGGACTTACTTCGGCTCGTCATGACGTCTTCGCCCGCTACTTGCTTGAGAAATATCCGGAATCATGCGATCCGGCCGTTCCGGAGGAGCTGAAATATTCCGGCAGCCGCAGACTGACAGACTCCGTAGAGGGGTCTCCGCTGGATGCCGGTAAACTTGTGCTTTCGCCCACGAGAACCTATGCTCCTGTGATAGCCGCTGTGCTTCGCAAAATGCGTCATGTCATTGATGGAATGATACATTGCTCCGGAGGAGCCCAGACCAAGATACTTCACTTTCTGGATCCACGTTTTCGTGTGGTTAAGGATAATCTCTTCGATGTGCCTCCTCTTTTCCGGCTTGTTCAGGAGGAGAGCCATACAGACTGGAGAGAGATGTATAAGGTGTTCAACTGCGGACATCGTTTTGAAATATATGTGAAGCCGGAATATGCAGGCGAAATCATAGCCATCTCTGAGAGCTTCGGCATACCGGCAAAAATCGTCGGAAGGGTAGAGCTTCGCGAGGAGGGGCAGTCTTCGCTCACTATTTCATCAGAGTTTGGAGAATTTGATTATTAACTAATGGAGGATGAACGGGGCTGACTGAAAGCAAGAAGTGATTAAGGAAGTCAGGCAAGAGAGAAAAAATTAAGTACTTATAAAAACGAACTTCTTATGAAAAAAATATATCTTACGGCAGCGCTTGCCCTGGCAGTAGGGGGTAGCCTTACGCTCAGCAGCTGTGTCGGCAGCTTTGCGCTAACTAAAAAGGTTCTCAGCTGGAATAACCAGGTGGGAAACAAGTTTATCAATGAGCTTGTATTCTTTGCCTTCTGGGTTCTTCCGGTGTATGAGGTTACCTCAGTTGCAGATTTGCTCGTCATCAACTCCATAGAATTCTGGAGCGGCAACAATCCCGTCACAGCCTCAACAAAAGCCATCGACACGGATCATGGCAGGTATCTGGTGAAGTGCGATGGCAAAGGCTATGACATAGAGGCTCCCGATGGAACAGCGATGCGCTTGAATTTCCATGAAGAGGATAAGACCTGGTGTGTGGAAGATGGTGATGGCCATGACATTCCCTTTATGACCTTTGTGGATGCCAACCACGTGAGAATGGTGACATCAGATGGCGAAATGATGCCCGTAGAGTTGTCGGCGTCAGGGGTGCTGGCATATCAGGCTACGGCCTTGCAAGGCCTCACTGCGCAGAAGTGATAAAAATATTTGAGCAATAGTGAACGATTTTGTATTCATGAGCGTTTATAAGAAAGAGATGCGCGAAAGACGTCTTGCCTTAGCGCACTTGGATTGTGAAAAAATAATTAANAAATAATTAATATATAAACAAAATGAATATGAAACCCCTTCACATTATCTGTGCAGTAGTAGGTGGCGCGATCGCAGGCGCCGCAGTTGGTCTTCTGGTAGCACCCGAAAAGGGCGAGCACACTCGCAATAAGATTGCCAAACTTCTCAAAGAAAAAGGCATCAAGCTCAAAAAGGACAAAATGGAAGAGCTTGTAGATGAGATCGAAGACCAGATAGAAAAACATCTTTAAGAACCCGAAAGCCTGTAGCGTCAGGCTGCCAAAACAGAATATAGAAATGAAAGCATTGAACATACTTTATGCCTTCCTCGGAGGAGCTATCGTAGGTTGTAGCGCGGCACTTCTCTTCGCGCCTGAAAAGGGAGAAGAGGTAAGAGGCCGCATCTGCAAACTTCTTAAGAGAAAAGGCATCCGCCTGAGCGACGAAGATGTAGATGAGCTCGTAGCAGAGCTTGCAGCTTCCGAGGAGTAATAATATTGTGGCAGGCGGAGGGAGAAGTTCTCCGTCGTGTCCTTCGTCGGTATAGGTTTATAAGCGATAGCTTCTTGATATATCGGTCTACAGATATAGATATTAAGGAATGTCTATCAATATAGGTTTATAAGTCTGCCGGCAAGCAATAGAACATACACAAGCCGGAGGGCCGATGAAAAACCGGTCGCCCGGCTAAGTGTGTATCTGACCCCGGACATGCCCTAAGCTGATATCTGCCGACTCTGTTGCATCAGAATTATCTTCCTTCGCTCCGCCGCGAAGTTATCTTGAAATTCAGTTCGTTTTATACGCACATTAATTTTCTAACTTACTTAGGAAATTCATTGCAGAAGAGCCGCGACAAAGCGCAGATGTCCGCGTGATATCAGGGAAACTCTGTGGGGTAATAATGAATTCAGTCATGGAGGAGTAGGGAGCGAAAAGAGCTCCGTGGCTCTGCTGCAAGGCATCAAGACTGATAATGTCACTACTGAAAAACATCAATCCGATGAAAGAAAAACTGACCGATGAGCTCCGCGCTATGTGGAGAGAGGCCCGCCGATGGTGGACAAATGAGGTGGAATATATCAAACTGACGGCCGCCGAAAAATTCACCATCCTGAT
Organism: Bacteroidales bacterium; assembly: GCA_014800685.1. Lineage (GTDB taxonomy): Bacteria > Bacteroidota > Bacteroidia > Bacteroidales > Muribaculaceae > Lepagella. Next base: position 15,742 of record JAAVFQ010000007.1, on the reverse strand, counting down.
GAGTGCTTTTGTGGTAGGTGCTATTTGCATGTTTGTAGGCACGATAGCGCTTGTCATCTTCTCCTTTGCGCTCGTGGAAGTTTTCAGAAACTTCCTTTCACCTGCTCTGGCCTATACATGCGTGGGCGGAATATTCGTGCTAATGCTGGTTCTTCTGTATCTTCTTAGAAGGCCGCTGGTATATAACCCTATCGCACGCTTTATCACTCGCCTGATACTTGATAAAACTGAAAATAAAAAGCCCTGATAGATATGGAAACAGACGTGCAGAAAACTGTAGTTGAAGAAACCGTGGCAACTCAGGATTTCAAGGGATATACCCTGCATGAAATCCGCTATTACAGGGCACTCGCTGCCCTGCAGCGTGAATTTGCCAAGGAGAAACTGGTGGCACAGGCCCACAGGATGAGACGTCGTGGCATTATGGGCTCAGGGTCTAATCGCGGTGTCATGGCAAAAGCCGGAGGGATAGCTTCAAAGCTCTTCGGAGGCATGAACTACGTGGATTATGCCATGATGGGATTCTCGGCTTTTACCACAATTCGCAAAATCTTTAAATTCTTTAGGAAATAGAGCTGTAAAGGCCATAGGGCGAAAAGATTTGTGACGGTCACTTTTAGTTAATGTCCCGAGGGATATCCTTTTGGACTGAGACGAATAAAAGAGGGCGTCGCAAAGTCATCGTTGTAAAGCCGCAATGCCATAGTTAGAGATATGAATGATTACTATTCGCTACGCGTAGACGTGGAGCAGGGATGCACGGAAGACTATACAGACCTTTTGGCTGCCTTTCTTGCCGACATAGGATATGAGTCTTTTGAGCCGGATGAAAAGGGTCTGACGTCCTACATACGGGAGAAAGATTTTGACGTGGCTGCTGCAGAAGAGGTGATTGAATCGCTTCCCGTAAAGCTGCCGACTAAGGTTTCTTATAGTCTCATAAAGGGAGTGGACTGGAATGAGGAGTGGGAAAAGAATTATTTCAAGCCAATAGTGGTAGGTGACAGATGCGTGATTCACTCCACTTTTCATAAAGATATACCGGCAGTTGAATATGACATAGTCATAGATCCCCGCATGGCCTTCGGCACCGGTCATCATTTCACCACTCGACTGATATTGCAATATCTTTTGCGCTTCCCGCTTGAGGAGAAGAGCGTGATCGATATGGGCACCGGGACTGGAATCCTCGCTATACTATGCAAGATGCGTGGCGCTGAGAGGGTGAGTGCTATCGAAATAGATGAGCCGGCATACGAGAACGCTTGTGACAATGCTGTGCTGAATAATGTCTCGCTCGAAATAATTCATGGGGATGCCTCCTCGCTGAGCCCCCTCGCGCCTGCAGATTACTTTATAGCAAATATCAACCGCAACGTTATTCTTGAGGATATGGCCTCTTATGCAGCCAAACTCAAGGAGGGTGGACGGATGATACTCAGCGGCTTTTACGAAGAGGACGTGCCGATGCTACTGGAAAAAGCAGCTACGCTCGGACTTCAGCCTGAGAGCCGAGAGACGGAAAATCGCTGGACAGCTCTATGTCTGCTAAAGAGAGCGTCGGGAAGCTGAATGGTGGAAACAACGCTCTGGAAGAGGAGCTATTAACAATTTTTAAAATCAGAAATCCGGAATAATATTTGGAAATTCCGGATTTTTATATTATCTTTGTAATCGCAAAAAGAAGGCTATTGAGCTTTCTGCAATGAAATATAATATAAGAATAATAAAATAACCCAAAACCCATCCTGCCTATAGACCAAACTCTACCCAATTAATACTGGAATAGACAAATGGTAAACAACATAATCCGCACCGACGAGGAGTTGGTGAAATCTTACGCGCAGGGCAATAATGAGGCTTTCGATGCACTCCTTAAGCGGCATCAGGATAGAGTCTTCAATTATATCCTTCGTGTGGTGAAGAATGAAGATGTGGCGAACGACATCTTTCAGGAGACTTTCGTGAAGGCAATTCTCACCATAAAGCAGGGTAGATATACCGAAAATGGAAAATTTCCCGCATGGATTTCCCGTATAGCACATAATCTTATCATAGATCATTTCCGACAGGAGAAGTCGGAGAATGTTCAGTCTGCCGACATTGAGGAGATAGACGTGCTTAACAGAAAGGAGCTTTGCGAGAGAACCATTGAGGATGAACTCATCGCAAATCAGATTACTGCCGACGTGAAATATCTGATAGAGGAGCTCCCTGACCTTCAGAAGGAGGTGCTCAAAATGCGCTATTATCAGAATCTCTCTTTCAAGGAGATAGCCTCTCTCACCGGAGTAAGCATCAATACCGCTCTTGGAAGAATGAGATATGCAATCCTTAATCTCAGACGCATTGCGCAGGAGAAAGACATCGTGCTTACTCTCTGAGGCCGGATAGCTGAATAGCTGAGAATAAGAGGCCCACGGGCCGCTTGAGAATACTAACACAGAGGGTGTGTCAAAATTGAAAAATTTTGGCACACCCTCTGTGTTGTGGGCGTTATGGAGGTGATTTGAGTTATGGGAAGAGATTGGAATTATGGGAGGTTGGGGAATTATGAGCGTTANGGAGGTGATTGGAATTGTGAGCGTTATGGGAGAAAAGTGGAATTATGGGCGTTATGGGAGGAGATTGAAGTTATGGGAGGTTTGGGAATTACGAGCGTTATGGGAGGAGATTGGAGTTATGGGTGGTTTGGAATTATGAGCGTTATGGGAGGTTTGGGAATTATGAGCGTTATGGAGGTGATTGGAATTGTGGGAGGTTGTGGGAATTATTGGAATTATGGGAGTAGTGGGAGTGAGGTATGGATTGATTTTAATTCAAAAAATCTTACCTGTCTATATAATAATAGGGTAAAGGGGGCGTTAGTAAATTGTAAGGAGATTAAAAAGCGTTATGCTGTTAAACCTCCGCAGTTGCTTAAAAGATATGCCCGCTCGGGCTCACCCTCTCAAAAGATTCGCCTATGACGAAAAACTACACAAAGGACTCTCCGGAATCTCAATTAAAAGATGAAGATATGAAATCTCCACGCACTTCTACATTAGGATTTCTTCGTCAGTTTGCCCGGGCATACTCCCCTTTATGCAATTCAAACACAATGCCTTTTATAGCAAACTGAATTAATCCCATAAAAAGCCTTCGGACGCGTAAAGCCCGGAGGCTTTTTGAATATTGGGGGGATAGTATTGTCTGGCTCATGTTTTTTTTGTAATTTTGAAAAGAATTTCGGAAGCTCTCGGCGCTGAAATTCATATTATAAGAATTATAAAATTAAGTACATGAATATCAAGGAAATAGCAAGTGGCATTCATTATGTCGGAGTTAATGACAGAGTGACGCAGCGTTTTGAATCGCTCTGGCCGTTGCCTTACGGAGTGACCTATAACTCCTATCTGATTACTGATGAAAAAATCGCGCTTATAGACTGTGTGGAAATTTCAGAGGTAGAAGATCTGCTTCGCAATATCCGTAATATAAGCGGCAGCAATGTGAAGCTTGATTATCTGGTGGTTAATCACATGGAGCCTGACCATTCCGGAGGCATCCCTATTCTTGTGGATGAGTTTCCTGATATGAAGATTGTAGGCAATAAGCTCACGATAGGGATGGTGAAGGGGTTCTATCACATAGATGATGACTCCAAGTTTTATGAAGTGGCTGATGGAGATGTCATTTCGTTAGGCAGCCATAGCCTGCGCTTCATAATGACGCCCATGGTTCATTGGCCTGAAACGATGATGACCTACGTGGAGGATGAGAAAGTGCTGTTTTCCGGGGATGCTTTCGGCACATTCGGCGCTCTTAACGGTGCGGTGGTCGATGAAGATATGGACACCTCGCTCTACTTTGAAGAGGCCTATCGCTACTATTCCAACATAGTGGGTAAGTATGGCACTTTTGTGCTTCGCGCCGCCAAGAAGCTTGAAAATCTTGAGATAGGCACCATTTGTCCCACTCACGGTCCGGTGTGGCGCCGGCAGATCCCGGAAATCCTTGAACTTTATAAGCGTCTGGCAAGCTATGAAAGCGAGCCCGGGGTGGTGATAGTATATGGCTCTATGTATGGCAATTCCGGGGCTATGGCTGAAAAGGTGGCCGAGGGTCTTGCAGCGCGCGGTGTGCGTAAGATAATAGTGCATAACGCTGCTTTCTCAGAGCTGAGCTATATGATACGCGATGCTTTCAGATATAAGGGGCTCGTGGTCATCTCTCCGACTTATCAGATGACTATCTATCCTCCGATAAAGTCTTTTATGGAGGCCTTGAAATCGCGTGAGATTAGAAACAAGGCGCTTGCCTTATGCGGAAGTTTCACGTGGGCTTCCGGAGCGCTTCCGGAGCTTAAGAAATATTCTCAGGAAATGAAGCACGAGGTGATAGCTGAAGTGCAGATGAAACATGCTCCCTCCGGAGACACGCTGGCGGCTGTCGAGGCGCTGTGTGACAAGATGGCTGAAGCGGCCGAATAGAGTGGTTTTTATGGCGATAGATAATAAGCCTCAACCCATAGAAAAGCATCCTCTGGAACCCTTTATTCCGGAGGATGCACGGGTGCTTATCTGCGGCACATTCCCTCCGCAGCAGAAGCGTTGGTCCATGCACTTCTATTACCCGAATTTCATCAATGACTTCTGGCGAATTATGGGGCTGATATTTTTCGGAGACAAGGAGAGATTAGTAGACCGCGAGCATAAGACCTTCCGCCTGGAGGAGATAAAGAACCTGCTCAGGAGGGAAGGTATTGCCATGAGCGACACCGGAAAAGAGGTGATAAGAACTCGCGACAATGCCTCTGATAAGTATCTTTCGATATTAAAGCCTATCGACCTCGCCGGCACTCTCAGCCTAATGCCCGACTGTCGAGCAGTGGCGACTACAGGGGAGAAGGCTGCCGGAATCATTGCGGAGCAGACGGGGACGAAGATTCCACCGACCGGGGAATGCGTGCCCTTTGAAAATCCGGACCCTTCCGGCAAGCACCGCATACTCTATCACTGGCGTATGCCCTCCACCTCAAGAGCCTATCCTCTTCCTCTGGAGAAAAAGGCAGAGGCCTACAGGCGGATGTTGGAGTCTGTAGGACTGCCTGAGACTCCTCAAAATCCGGATTGAGCTGATGCTCTCTTATTACTAAGTAAGTTTGAAAAATCAAACGATATATGTGAGATGAAAACTCTTGTGCAATAAAACTTGTCCTTTTGGGCTAATTTTACGTTGGTACTCAGTCAGATATGCTCATATCTTCCTTCGTTTAGCCGCGAAATTATCTCCAAAATCACTTCGTTTTATATGTCCATTATTTTTTCTCACTTACTTATATAGAAAGAATTAACGCCAAAACGCATGACACTTGACCTTGTGACATTATCACTCTTCAATGCTCAGGAGTTTTTCAACTGGTTTATCCAGCACGCCGATTATCTCTTCGTCTTTATCTTCATGACGATAGAGAGCAGTTTTATCCCTTTCCCCTCGGAGCTTGTAGTGCCTCCGGCAGCCTATCTGGCCTGTGTGAATGAGGGGGCAGGGGCCGACATGAATGTATTTATAGTGGTGATAATGGCTACTCTCGGGGCGCTTGCCGGTGCCTTTATCAATTACTTTATCGCTCTATGGGTGGGCAGGCCTATCGTCTACAGCTTTGCCGACAGCAGATTCGGACATGCGTGTCTGATAGATAGGGCGAAAGTTGAGAAGGCTGAGCGCTATTTTGATGAGCATGGAGCGGTGTCTACCTTCGTAGGTCGTCTGATACCCGCTGTGCGTCAGCTTATCTCTATCCCCGCCGGCATCTCAAGGATGAACATAGCTACGTTTGCGCTTTTCACCTCTCTGGGTGCTTTAGTGTGGAATGCTATCCTTGCCGGTCTTGGCTATCTGCTTTCGCTGACAGTGAGCCCGGCAGACCTTTATGAGAAAGTAGAGGAGTATAATCATTATCTGACATGGGCCGGATATGGCCTGGCAGCTCTCTGTGTGGCCTTTATACTCTGGAACGCCTTCCGACGCAGGAAATAAATTAAGCAAGTTCTAAAAATTAAACGATTGTGGGTGAGATGATAAACTCTTGTACTATAAAATTAGCTCAAAATCACTTCGTTTTATACGCACATTATTTTTTTCTCACTTACTTACATAGAAAACATATAGAATGAAAGTATCTCCTTCGCTTCTTTCAGCGAATTTTGCCAATCTGCTTCCGGAGCTTGAAATGATAAATCGCTCCAATGCTGACTATTTGCATCTCGATGTCATGGACGGAGTGTTTGTGTCTAACATCTCATTTGGATTTCCGGTGATGAAGGCAGTCTCAAAAGTATGCACCAAGCCCCTTGATGTCCATTTGATGATAGTGGAGCCTGACAAATGGATAAGTCAGGTCCGCGATTTAGGCGCCGAGATAATGAATGTGCATCAGGAGGCTTGTCCTCACCTGCATAGCGTAGTGCAGCGTATCCATAATGCCGGAATGAAGGCAGGCGTGACTATCAATCCGGCCACTCCTGTCGCTACTCTGGTAGACATCGTGGAGGATGTGGATCTTATCCTCATAATGTCGGTCAATCCGGGCTTTGGCGGACAGCCCTTCATCGAGCACTCAGTGAAGAAAGTGCGGGAACTCCGCGCTCTGATAGACTCCACTGATAGTCATGCTCTTATAGAAGTGGATGGGGGTGTCAACGACCGCACCGGAGCCCTTCTTGCCGAGGCGGGGGCAGATATTCTCGTGGCCGGCAGTTATGTGTTTGGTGCCGAAAATCCGGAAGCTGCTATTGATTCTCTCGCAGTGCTGTAAGAGGAACCTGATTGATATCGGATAAACTGATAACCCACAACGACAATGCCAAAATCTATATGGCATTGTCGTGTGGGTTGTTTTTTGTGATACTCATTCATGCAATACTCTCCGGCTAAAAGCTTGACAGAATATCGCTGAGCTATTTTATTCAGCCTTATATGGAGCGATGTGAGGCTACCGGCGTTAGAGGCTCATCTTAGAGTCCGTTTACTCTGGTATAAAGTAAACAAACTCTTAAACCAAAGAAGTCCGACTTTTCAGCCGGACCTCTTTAATTCCATCATAATTTGTTTTAGCAGATAGTACCAAGTAAGATTAAGGTGTATGATAACTCAACACTAAACTAATGCAATTACCGGGCGGTTCTTGACGTCATATAAGAGCGTCGGAACCTATATGTCTGTCTCAGCAGAGACGTGCAGACTCAGAGAGTGTGCATGAGAGGGGAGAGCATGCGGAGAGATGAGGAGCGAGAGGCTAAACTTTGATATGCTTCCGGGGAAAGGCAGATTAATGTATGGGCGAGTCTGAAAGAGTCCGTCTCATGCCTGAGGAAGCGGAATATAGCGCAGGAGGCTGAAGGTAAGCCGAGGCTTAACGATAATCCTTAAGCTGTTCCTGAAGGCGTTTTCTGGCGAAGAAAATACGGCTCTTAACGGTGCCGAGGGGCAGACCGAGTTTCTGAGCGATTTCGTGATATTTGTAGCCGGCTACGTGCATTGAGAAAGGCACGCGATAGTCTTCGGTGAAAGAGTTGATAGCTACGGAGATTTCCTTAACGGCGAAAGATCCGTCGGGAGTATTGAGACCGGAGTCCTGAGATACGTTGAGGTGGAAGAGATCTTCAGTCTTGTCAACTACAGTAGCCTGACGCACAGTCTTGCGATAGTTGTTGATGAAGATATTTCGCATGATGGTGAAAATCCATCCTTTGAAGTTTACGTTCTCAACATACTTGTCAGCATTGTCGAGAGCTTTGAGAGTGGTGTCTTGGAGAAGGTCGTTAGCTTCGTCACGGTCAGTGGTGAGCTGAAGGGCGAAGTTAAGAAGGTTGCCCTGAAGACCTATAAGTTTCTGTTTGAAGTTGTCTTGCGTTTGCATCGTTAGTTTAGTTTAGTCGTGTTGTGTTATCGTTTTGTACTTATAAAACAACGAGTGGTGAAGAAAGTTCTAAAACTGTGGCATAAAAATTTAGTTAAATTGTGTAAAATTTATAAGTCGTTGAGTAGCATATATATATGAAGAGGGGAGTAGTCCTTTGAAGTCTGATAATTTGCATATAAGAAAAAAAAATTGTAATTTTATAGTCTTAAAGGGCGTCTCTCCCACGGCCCATAATAAGTATAAATACATGAGATTTGACGAAATATTAGATAGCGATGACCTTCTGGATGCTCTCTGGGATATGCATTTTGATGAGTGCACCCCGATTCAGGAGGCTGCCATTCCTCCGGTCTCGGAGGGACGCGACCTGATAGCTGTGGCGCAGACCGGCACCGGGAAGACGGCTGCTTATCTGCTGCCCGTGATAGACCGTCTTGCCTCCGGGGAATATCCTGAGGACTCCGTAAATTGTATAGTGATGGCTCCCACCCGTGAGTTGGCTCAGCAGATAGACCGTCAGCTTCAGGGCTTTGCATATTTTATGCCGATAAGTTCTCTCCCTATATATGGAGGAACTGACGGCCACACTTTCGAGCAGCAGAAGAGGGGCCTCACAAAGGGGGCCGACATCGTGATTGCTACTCCAGGCCGTCTTATCGCTCATCTGAGCATGGGCTATGTGGATCTTTCGCGCGTGTCTTTCTTTATTCTGGATGAGGCCGACAGGATGCTTGACATGGGTTTCTTTGAAGACATCATGCAGATAGCCAAACATCTGCCGGAAGAGCGCCAGACGCTTCTTTTCTCCGCTACGATGCCGCCGAAGATTCAGCAGCTTGCCTCAAAGATACTCCGCAATCCGGCGGAAGTGAAGCTGGCTGTCTCCAAGCCTGCAGAAAAAATTGACCAGTCGGCCTACGTGTGTTATGAGACTCAGAAGATACCTATATTAAAGAGTATATTTGCCGCCGAGCCGCCGGAGAGGGTGATAGTTTTCTCATCATCCAAGCAGAAAGTGAAGGAACTGAGCCGCACATTGAGGCGCGACCTTCATCTTTCGGCAGCCGAGATGCACAGTGATCTTGACCAGAAACAGCGCGATGATGTGATGCTCGACTTCAAATCCGGACGCATAAAGCTGCTTATAGCCACAGACATCGTAGCTCGCGGCATAGACATAGACGACATCAGAATGGTCATAAATTATGACGTGCCTAACGAAGCCGAAGACTATGTGCACAGAATAGGGCGTACGGCCCGCGCAGACCGCGATGGAAAGGCTGTGACGCTTGTGACAGATAAAGATGCCTACAAATTTCGCAGGATAGAGCAGTTGCTTGAAAAAGAGGTGCCTAAGAATATGGTGCCTGAAGAGCTCGGCGAGACCCCCTCTTATAGCTCCTCCGGCCGTCCCGGAGCGGGTAAGGCAGGTCGTCAAGGCCGGAAATCGCGTTTTTCCCGAGGGGAGGGCAAAGCGCGGGGCAGAAGTGGAATGCCTGCTAAAGGGGCTCAGAATCATCAGGAAAGCAGAGCCGTAAAAGGAGTCGGCGGCAATAGGGGGGAAGCCGTAGCAGAAAAAAGCAGCCGGGCTCCGCGCAAGAAAAGAAATTTTCATCAAAGAAGGCGTCCGGCCAATGGTGATGAAGTAAAGCAGGCAAAATCCTGATAGTGTATGGAAATAGTGCTTCTTGCCATAGGAAAAACCGCCACGGGGTATCTTGAGAAGGGCATAGAGGAATACTGCTCGCGCCTGAAAAGATACACTCCTTATAAGATTGTGATGCTTCCTGACGTTAAGACTTCAAGGAAACTCACCGAAGAACTCCAGAAAGTCGCTGAAGGGAAAAAGATAATGGAGAGTCTGTCGCCTTCCGACTTTGTCATGCTGCTTGATGAGCGCGGACGGGAATATAAATCTGTAGAGTTTGCCGGAATGCTGCAGAAGAAGATGGCTTCGGGGCTTAAACGCCTTGTCTTCGTAATCGGGGGCCCGTACGGCTTCTCAGAGGAAGTATATGGAAGAGCGGATGCCATGCTCTCGCTCTCCCGAATGACGTTTAATCATGAGATGGTCAGACTCTTCTTCACCGAGCAGATATATAGGGCCATGACCATCCTGCGCGGAGAGCCTTATCATCATGAATAGAAGAATAATTAGTAAGTTCTAAAAATTAAACGATATATGTGAGATGAAAACTCTTGTACAATAAAACTTGTCCTTTTGGGCTAATTTCTCGTTGTCACTCAGTCAGATATGCCTATATCTTCCTTCGTTTCGCCGCGAAATTATCTCCAAAATTACTTCGTTTTATATGTACATTAATTTTTCTCACTCACTTAACAAATTTGTAAAAATACACGCTGAATTATGAAAACAAAAGAAGAACTTATAGACGATCTCCTCACCCTTTCGTTTGCAGAAGACATCGGCGATGGCGACCATACCACTCTCTCAACGATACCTGCGGATGCAATGGGCCGTTCCAGACTCCTGATTAAAGAGAAAGGTATTCTCGCTGGTGTGGAGATAGCGAAGAAAGTGCTAAAGAAGCTTGATCCCTCTATAGAGATAGAGGAATTTATAGCCGACGGAGCGGAAGTCAATCCGGGCGATGTGGCCTTTATAGCATCGGGGCCTGTGCGTTCGTTGCTGATAGCGGAGCGCACTATGCTCAATATCATGCAGCGTATGAGCGGAGTGGCCACCATGACTCGCAAATATCAGGATGAACTCAAAGGTCTCCACACGCGTGTGCTCGATACCCGCAAGACCACTCCCGGCATGCGACTGCTTGAGAAAGAGGGCGTACGTCTTGGCGGAGGCAAGAATCACCGCATAGGCCTCTTTGACATGATACTGATAAAGGATAATCACATAGACTTTGCCGGTGGAATAGAGGCTGCCGTAAATAGAGCCAAAGAGTATTGCCGTGAGAATGGAAAAGACCTGAAAATCGAGGTCGAGGCACGTTCGCTTGATGATATACGCGAAATCCTGCGTATCGGCGGTGTAGACCGCATCATGTTTGACAACTTCACTCCGGAGCTTACTCGCGAAGCTGTTAAGATAGTGGATGGACGCGCCGAGACGGAATCATCCGGTGGCATCACTATAGAGAACTTGCGTGCATACGGAGAGGCCGGAGTAGATTACATCTCGGTGGGCGCTCTCACCCATAGCGTCAAAGGACTCGATATGAGCTTCAAGGCCTGTTGACGGATTCCCGGTAAGAGGAATTTAGGGAGATTATTTCGGATGACACGCCGGCAATAGTCTCCCTATTTTTTTATTTGAATAATAAATGTAAATATGTTACGTTTTAGAAGTGAAGAACTTATGTATGTGAGAAAAACGTATAAAACGAAGTGATTTAAAAGAAACTTTTAAGGCGGAACGAAGGAGGATATAAGCATATCAGACTGAGTGGCTACGGGCTAATTAGCCCAAAATTACAGGTTTTATAGTGAAAGAATTTTTCTCACATTATTGTTTAAATTTTTAGAATACACATAACACGCAGATAAACAGTTATATATGAAAAAGAAAAACGTTCCGGTCTGGGCACTCCTCATGGCTTTGGCTTCGGGCACAGTTGCCTCCGGTCAAGTGCGAATCAATGAAGTGATGCAGTCCAATATCGATGGCCTTTTCGTGGAGAATGAATTTCCCGATTCATGGATAGAGCTGAAAAATACCTCAGAAGAGTCCATAGATCTGAAAGGTTGGAGGATAGGGACAAAAGACTTATATGAGAGTGCCTACATCATTCCGCAGAGTTGCATAGTAGCTCCCGGAGAATATGTGCTAATATATTGCGACAAGGAGGGTCGTGGGCTTCACACTGACTTTCGTGTAGATTCCGGCAAGGGAATGCTGAAGCTCTGGGACAGTGACGGCAGAGTGGTTGAGACCGTGACATTGGCAAAGTTTAGGGCTCCGGAAGTGTCTTGCGGAGTATCCTCATCCGGTAAGTGGGAATATTTCATTACTCCGACGCCCGGCGCAGATAATGTCTCGGCTACTTCCTCACGTTTACTTCCGGAACCAACTTTTTCTCCCTCAGCCGGTATTTATTCAGCCGGCCTTGCAGTGACCATCAAGAGTCCTTCCGGACTGCCTGATGATGCTCTGCTCTGCGTGACGACTGATGGCAGAGAGCCCACGGAGAAGGATGCAGTCAAAGGGCTTAGTCATACTGTAGAAATCAGTAGTTCAACTCCGTTAAGAGCAAAATATATCTCTAAGTCGGCCCTTTCGAGAAGATCGACTACAAAAACGTATATCGTTGAGGATAGAGAGCTCACGCTCCCGGTAGTTTGTCTTACTACAGATCCGGATTTTCTATACGATGAGGAAATGGGCATGCTGGCCGGCGATGAGACACAAGCAAAACCGAATTATCGCCAGACTTGGCGTCGTCCGATGCAGATAGAATATTTTGAACTTGACGGCGATGCGCATAAGGGCGTCATCAATCAGCAAGGGGAGGCCGCCGTGATGGGCAACTCCTCGCGCAAATGGCCGCAGAAATCGCTGAAATTGTATTCTCACAAGCGCTTCGGCACAAAAAATTATGGGCATAAAAACGAAGCGTGCATTGTGTTGAGTGCTTGAAATGGGCGTAACTTGTTGGTTTGGTCGGGGTTGTGGGGTTGGTTGTGGGCGGGCGCGTTGAAAACGAAGCGCGCATTTACTTGAATTTGCTTTAACCGGGGTTGAATTTTAGAGCCGATCCGTTTAACGAGCGTTTAATGCGGCTTTAATTCCTGTTGAATTGGCTTTAATTTCGTGCGGCTGCATGGCTGGTTTTCACCGGCTGTGTTGCCGCTTCTGCTGTGTGGGTGGTAGAATGAGCCAGAGCAGGGCAGGGGCGCGAAATTCAGCCATTTATGGCGTTTACGGGGCATTCTGCCGGTTGGTTGGCAGGGTAGGGAATAGCGACACGCTGCGCGCTCATGCACACGAGTGATCCGGCTGGAGGGTAGAAGTGTTTAAGGGCTTTTGACCGGCTGTTAAATGGTGTCGGCTGCATGAGGCTCCGAGAGGTTAAAAATAGGGGTAGGGGAGTGGTCGAAACTGTGCTCGTTTCGTTTTCAAAATGGGGTTGGACCGTCAGTTGGATAGTCATTTGGGTACTCATTTGCGGTATGGTTCGCGCCCCTATAAGGACAAAATATTTACAAAAATCGGCATTTTTTTGAGGTTTAACACCCCTTTAATACCAAAATTTGGCTGTTAAATATCGGCCACCAATAGCTGTTAAATCGCTGATAATAAGACATTAATCCATTTAAGAGCATAAAAAAGAATAAAAAACAGCGTGCACACCCCTATTTTGATAGTTTGGGAGAGGTATATCAATGGACGATGTTGGACACGGATGCAAGCTCATTATTTATATACTCTGCATATTTGATACGATCAGTAGATTTGAGACCGCTCAAAACTACTTCTGCGAGATCCTTTGCTTTTTCTATTCTACGCTGTTTTGCAGTTGTCGTTTTAAGGGTGTTTATTTCATCCTTTAACTTTGCACATGATCGCAAATAAAATGCGGTATAGGCTTCATCTCTAAATTTTAGGGAAGTTGCGATATCCGGCTGATTAAGAATGAGTCGAGCAGTTGGAGAAATTGGGTTAGAAGGATATTTGTGATAGTAGGATTGCAATGCAACCTCAGCACATTTATTTAGGTCCGCATTTTTGGGTAGACCAACGGCTAATTTTGCAAGAAAATCAAGACGTTTAGTAAACACGTCTAATTTTACAGTAGAATTAATGATATGGAATGTTTCCAACATCTGAAACATCATTTCCGTTGCTCTGCGATTAACCGGGTTTGGGGTAAACTTCCACAAAAGGAAGCAGATTACTAATATGATTATAACGGTAAACATAACAACATAAATATAATTAATAAAGACGAATGGATCCAACAACAAGAGCTATTCGCAATATTTCCTCTTTGGGAATTTCAAAATCCCCATAATCTTTGTTAATCGATTTACATAAAATGGAATCAGATTGATTGTAAATCCTTTTGAGAACTACACCCTGGCGAGTATCGAGAACATGCGGCCGTCCCCATTGGATAAAAGATGGCTTATCTATAAATCGGCATGCGAGTTCATCCCCTGAATGAAACTCAGGTTCCATCGAATCCCCTTTAACCATTATGGTAAAATCGTAGTGGGGGAATCTGTTTATAACTGGATAGCGCTCGCCCTCATTAACAGAGACACACTGGGAGATTAGTGATAATGACCCGGCTGCTGCGTCAAATGGAATGCGAGGGAGTGTCTCTATATCAATATTCTCCTCAGATATGGGCGTTCTTGGCAGTTCATCATCCTTTAATAGCATTTCACCTTCTCCCGAGAGAAGCCACTGGGCAGAATATTGGGGATATTTATCAACTAAAGCTTGAAGCCATTTTGATTGGATGTCCGTACCATTGCTAATTGCCCGAGATAACACCCCTTTACTGGCACCTATTGATCTCTCTAACGCACCTATTGTTATCCCTTCAGTGTCGGCAAGAATTTTTATCCTTGGGAGAATTTTGCACATATAATGAAAATTTACATCTTAAAATTTGTATAGTTGAAAATTATCACCTATCTTTGCGGTGTGTTACCACAGTAAGCGGCTTCAAAGATACAAAAAAATGGCCGGATAGGCAAGCGTAGCACCTTAATAAACCAAAAAGTAAAAGGACATGAGAACAACAGCACCGCGCTACATAGACGCGTCCGATGAAGCAATGGAGAGGCTTGCAAAGAGTCATCATTGTACAGAAAAATTCATTTATCTTGCCCTGACATATCGCTCCAACACCGAAAAGGCGCGAAAAATCAGGTATGAAGCCATTAAAGACTATAAAGCAACCCCGATGGCTCATTATCCTGAGTGTGAAACGCTCCACGATATGACAGAGGGCGGACGGCAGATAATGCGCCAGGTGTTTAATAACGGCGCTACCTTGCGAGTGGATAAGAGAACCGGTGAAATATGGATTACAAATCGACGTGGCAAAACGGTGGTCCATAAGCAGTGTATAAGTTTCCCGCAGTTGTCGGAATTTCAGGTAATAGCCGAAAATATGTGATTTTATGGAAACAGTAAATGGAACAATTTGTATAAGCCACGCGGAGCTCACCGGGCGGATTATTACGACGGCCAACCTTAATAATCTGGTGCGTCGTGGTAAGGTCAAGCAGGTACAAAAGGGTGGCAACGGGCGCGAGGCTCTGTTTGCCGTAGAGAGCTTGCCGATGAAGTGGCGCACGGAGGTTTACCGCCGTTATCCGGACTTGCAGGAGCAAGCCGAGAGCAAGGAATTTTTAGACACGATCCAGCCGGACGGTGTGGCCCTTAACTTTTTCGAGACATACACCCTGGCTGATGGCCGGAACCTACCAGCCGACAAGGTTCTGGAGTATTCAGCAAATGCCGCTATTATGAACGCTTTCCGTGCTTGCTGGGATGCTCATGTGAGCAAGCGGCAGCGTAGCGGTAAAAAGGCGCTGGCGGCAAAAGAATTTTGGGCGCGAGCGGCTGCTTCGCTTCCGCGACTGGCCGACCGCTGGCCCCACTCACTGCCCGGCAGTGCCCGCCGTCTGCAAATGAAGATGGCCGAGTATGTGGAGCAAGGTTACGCCTGCTTCATATCGGGCAAGTATCTGAACGGCAATGCTGCGAAAGTAGCAGACGAGGACCGCGAGAATGTATTAACGGCACTGCTGGCACACCATAACAACCTCCCTGACACATTGGTGGCAGAGGGTTACAACCGCTTTGCCGATGCAAAGGGCTGGCCGAAGATCACAGCTAAG
>JAAVFQ010000006.1 GCA_014800685.1 Bacteroidales bacterium | reverse complement strand
TGACGGGAATACGCAAAACGATGCAATCCCAACCGTCGTTGTGCTCCACACGCGGACGTTCGTCAATATCAGATAAATCGTTCAAAAAATCCTCGGGTAGTCCGAATTTGGCTTTCAAATTCGTCAATTCATCCGGCGTCGGAGTCTCAATATTGACCCAACACCCCGGAGTCCATTCTTTTGTTATTAAAAAATCTTCGGAATACTTCAGGAATGTTGTCATACACGTTGTCTATATACGGGACAATAAGATTTCAAAATTAGGTAATTTAATTGTAACAAGCAAATTTTCAACTACCAGATTTTGGTAAAATTGCAGCCAATAAAGTAAGAAAAAATCTGAGAAATTTGCACATTAAGATTATTATATCTAACTTTGCACCGCTAATGGAAAAATCATCAGTACGATTCATGTGAGGCTCATCAGAGCCGACCGTCTAAGCCAAAGGGCATCAGACGGTTAGGGAATCGGGTGAGACTCCCGAACAGACCCGCTGCTGTGTTTCCCACTAATAATCGATGCGAGAGGAGCGCACCCTGCGCTCCGACGGAAGAAAAGCCGTCTGCCACTGTGAGCAGATTCACTCTCATGGGAAGGCATCCTGCTTCGAGGGATAAGTCAGAAGACCTGCCTGCAATCGTTTGTCCTGTCAGTTTACGAGGAAGACAACTGAGACAAATCCGCGCCGCGCGACGGCTTTCATCGGCTATGCATCGCCGATGATGACCTGACGGCTTTTGCAGATTCCGGTCTTCGGACGATGACTATTTCTCATTCGTTCCGACAAA
The DNA here is from genome assembly GCA_014800685.1 of Bacteroidales bacterium. GTDB lineage: Bacteria > Bacteroidota > Bacteroidia > Bacteroidales > Muribaculaceae > Lepagella. The sequence continues at coordinate 57,792 of JAAVFQ010000006.1, read as the reverse complement.
TAATTGTCTACCTCGTCTTTGAGTCGATGGCTCAAATGGACGGGGCTTTTTATTGTTGCGTGATTTAACATTAAAATAAACATACGACAATGAAAAAGACATTTATCTGTCTGAGCCTACTTGCCACATCACTGTCGGCCTTAGCCGACACCAGCGGCACCATAGGCACCTACTCTATCAATCCCGCTCCGGGCTCCGTCGAGACTCTTACCACTCTGCGGTTCACTTTCCCGGACACCGGCTTCATGGGTATCGACGACCCTAAGACTGAGGGCATTACTCTCACAAAAGAGGGTGACTCTTCCGTGGTCTATACCGTCAGCAAGTGCGATTACGACATGGAGGACTATGCCACGCTCCATTTCTCCCTGGCAGGGGCAGAAGAAGAGGGTGTGCAAGCTCCCGGCACGTATAATCTCTTCGTGCCCGAGGGGGCTTTCTCCAAATTCCGTGACGCCTCAAAATTCAATAACGAAATTACGGCCACATATATCGTGACAGTAGGGTCCGGCCCCTCCGTGCCTCCTGTGGTGAAGAATCCCTTTGAGGGGGCGGAGATCACTCCCGCTTCCGGATCTAAAAATGGCACCCTTAACACCTTCAGCATCACTTTCCCCGAACTCACTAACGGCCTGACCTATCCCTTTACTACCGATAAGAAAATCACTCTCGTGCGCGAGGGCGACACTCTGACCTACGAGTGGGACGCTATTGAGGTGAAAGGCCCTGACTACAAAACCGTAACCTTCGGCTTCGACAAGCCAGACGCTTCAGATTCGCAGCGCCTTACATTTACAGAAGCGGGCACTTATACCCTTACCGTCCCTGAGGGCATTTTCTCAGAATATCAGAACACGGAGAACGTCAACGGGGCTCTTGAATGGACATTCATCGTTGACCCGACGCTGAATTTCTCTTGCACTGTGGCTCCCGACACCAAGACTATCTATGAAACGCTCAGCGAATTTACCATCACCGCCGGCAGCAATATGTCTGACATCAAAGTGGCCGACAGCTCACTAAAAGCCACTCTTTCGCTTGATGAGAAGAGCATAGACCTCTCCATTGCCGCTAAGGATGAAAAGACCCTCATCCTCTCGGTGCCTGCAGAGGCGGCCATCGGCGAGGGCGACTGGACTCTCACCATCCCGTCAGGAATGCTTCAGGGCACCCTTACGGAGGAGAATATTATAGTCAGCAACACGGAGGCCATCACACAGGTATATAAAGTGCGCACTCCTCTCTCATTCGAATACAGCATAACGCCGACCTCCGGAAGCGAACTGGAGCTGCTCAAGAAAGTCACTGTAGCCTTCAGCGGAGACGGTCTCTCAAAAGCCTCTGTAAACGCCGAGGCGGGCCCGGCTACCATCTCCGGAGGCACCCTTGAGTCTCCTGCCGCTCTCACCGGCCGTGTGTCAGGCAATAGCGTGGAGCTCGTTGTCACCGATGCCATCGGCGACGGAACCTATACCATCACCGTCCCTGACGGCTACATATACACCACCGACACCAACAAGCTCACCTCTGACGTCAAAGGCTTCTCACTGACATATACCGTCAAGAAACCCGAAGTGCCCGACTTCAGCACCGGAATGCTGATGATAAATGAAGGATGGTTCGGACATGACAACGGCTCTATCAACTTCATCGGAGCAGACGGCAAAACTACCTACAACGCCTTCAAGCTCCAGAATCCCGGCCTTGAACTCGGCACTACCACCGAATCAGGCTCCGTATATGGCGACCGCGTCTATGCCGTCAGCAAACAGGCCACCGGTGGCCCCTTCCTCGTAGGAATGGAAGCCTCTACTCTCAAGCAGATAGGCGCTATTGACGAAATCCCCTACGAGGGTAAGAAAAAGCCTCAGGCCTACGCTTTCCAGGCCGTTTCAGAGGATAAGGGATACCTCTCCACCAACGTCGGCATCTTCATCGTCGACCTCAAGGAGTGGAAAATCACCAAACAGATAACGGCCGACTGGATAATTGACGGCTACGCATTCGGCGATATGCAGCGCTATGGCGACTATGTCTATATCACAAGCCAGATGGAGGGTATCGTCGCCATTAATGTCCACACAGACCTCCCCGACCATGTAGACATCTCCACAGCCGCCGCTCTTTTCGTCACCGGCACCGGCGACCTCTACACCGCCACTCTTGATGAAGGTGGAGAATTTGTCAGAATCGATACTGAGAATCATGAAGAGAACGTGGCTTTCGACATCGAGGAAGACAAGAGCAAGATTCAATCCCCCTGGGGCACCTGGCGCATGCCTTCCGTAGCTGCAGACCGCGATCGCGATATCGTCTATTTCGTCAAGGCCGGCAACAATGCCAACACCGTATCGCGCTATGACTTCAGCACCAAGCAGTACACGTCTGACTTCATCGTTCTGCCCGGCAAGGAGGATGGTCTGGAAGCCGATCAGATTTTCTACGGCCAGGGCATAAGCGTAGATCCCACTACCGGATACCTGGTGGTCAACGCCACCGAAGCCGGCTATGGCACACATTACGAGCAGAACTGGATATATTTCTACGACACGACAACCGGACAGGTTGTGGCTGACAAGACCGTCAAGCTCGACCCCTACTACTGGTTCCCGGCCATGATGATTTATCCGAACTTCCTCGCTCCCGAAATCAGCATGGAGCCGATAGAGTTTGTGGCTGCCGCCGACGAGCAGAACATCTCATTTGAGAAGGAATTCAATCTCGCGGAAATCACCACTCTCCCCGTGGGCAATCCTCACCTTATGTATCTGGCCGCCACCCTCTCCGCCGGAAGTCCCTTCACTCTTGAGGAGTCAGACTATGGTGTCTACACCCTCAAAGCCGAGACTATCGGAGAGAGCACACTGACGCTCACTGCAGAATATCAGGGCAAAACCACGACTCTCGAAGTGCCCGTCAAAGTGGAGCGCGAATTGGGCGTAGCCGACGTCAGCATGCAGGCATCTTCCGACATCTTCACCGCAACCGGTCTCCTCATCAAGCGTAATGCTACTGCCGAAGACCTGAAGAACCTCCCCGCCGGTCTCTACATCTTCGGCGGCAGAAAGGTTATGGTGAAATAATCCCTCACTCCCCTCACCTCTCTCCTCTCTATCATAACCATAATTAAATATCTGCAACAGGTAAAAATAGGATGAAAATACGGATGGTCTGCTCGAGAGAGTGGGCCATCCCATCTATTTAAATCAGCACGTTTTCACACCTATAATTATCTGCGGATGAATCTTTTTTATTAAATTTGCAACGATGAAAAGAATTTTACCACTTCTGCTCTTATCAGCAGCCTCCATGCAGGCCTCTGCCGTCTCCCCTTATCTCAACAAGGTGTGGGAGTATCGTCCGGCTCCGGGCCAGTTTGTCAACCTCCTTCCCGAATATGAGGAGGGCGACACAGAAGAAGACATCATCTCAAAAGCGGAAGAGGCCATCTGCTTTGAGCGTATGCCGGGGATGATATCTCTTGGCGCATACGGCGGTTATGTCACCGTAGCCTTCGACCATCCCGTGGTGAACGCTCATGGCAAATATGACTTCCGGATCTTCGGCAATTCTTTTGTCACGGATGAGACAACCGCTTCCGCCGAGCCTGGAATAGTTCTCGTCAGCCGGGACGTCAACGGCAACGGACTCCCCGACGACCCCTGGTATGAGCTCGCCGGAAGCGAATATAACAATCCTAAGACTCTGCACGACTTCAACATCAGCTATTTCCGACCCGATCCCTCCGCTACTCCCAATCCTGACGGCGATAATTCCACCATTACGGATGCTCACTACATCAGATTCTCCACCAATGACCCCGCAATGGCCGAAGGATACATAGCGCGCAACGTCTTCCACACTCAATCCTACTGGCCGGAATGGCTCGATGATGACACGCTCTCATTCAGCGGCGCTCTTCTGCCCGATAATGTCACCGAAACCGACGGAGTATTCTCATCAGCACCCTTCCCCTGGGGATATGCCGACAATCAGCCCAATGTTGATGAAAAAGGATTCAGCCTTGACTGGGCTGTGGATGACGAGGGGAAGCCGGTAGTGCTCACTCATGCCGACTTTATCCGCATCTACACCGCTGAATGCCGTCAAATGGGACTTCTCGGCGAGGAATCCACTGAGATTTCAGGCGGCGAAGACCTTCATCCCGATGCGGTGTATTCACCGGAATGGCCTGAAAATCCCGACGTTCCCGGCAGTGTCTCCCGGATAGAGATAGCCGACTGGGCTCTGCTCACTTCTCACGGCGGAGTTATGACGCTTCGCCTCTCCGAGACCGTTGAGTTTAACCTATACTCCGCCGCAGGCCGGGAAGCAATGAGATTCTCTCTGGCGGAGGGCACGCACTCCATTGACATCACCTCGCTCCCCTCAGGAATCTACATCCTTCGCGGAGGCAGCAAAACTCTGAAAATCACTCGCTGATGAAAATTCTTTTTATCGGGGACTATTCAAATCTGCATGCCTGTCTGGCCTCGGAATTACGCAGGCTGGGACATCAGGTCACAGTAGTCTCCGATGGTGGCAAATACCAGCAGACTAAGACAGACGTCCTTCTCTCCAGAGGAGAGGGGCGTCTCGCCTCTATTAAATATCTGACCGACATCATGCGCTTGTGGCCTGAACTGCGCGGATATGATGTGGTCCAACTGATAAATCCTCATTTCCTCAATCTCAAGCCCGGGAAACTGGCATATTTTCTCCGGGAGCTCGCCCGCCGCAACGGCAGTATTTTTCTCACCCTCTGCGGCAATGATTACTACTATGTGCACGAATGTGTGGACGGCGATTTCCGGTTCTCAGAATTTCGGGTAGGACGCGAGCGCACCCCGTTTGCCACAGCCTATCCCCAGAGAGAACAGGGGTGGCTCAGAGACGACGTCAGGCGCTACAATGAGTTGCTTTATTCCATAATAGCCGGCGGAATGGCCGTTCTTCCGGAGTATATGATAGCCGGAGAGAAAGTGCTTGGCGAGAGATGCCGGTTTACTAATATTCCTATCGACCTTACCCGACATCCCTACCGCGAACGTGATTTCCGGGAACCGCTGAGCCTCATGGTAGGTATGAAACCGGCGATGGAGACGCAGAAGGGCACCTCAATCCTGCTTGAAACTGCAAAGACTCTGCAAGAAGGACATCCGGAACTCTTTAATGTAGAGAAAGTCTCCGGACTCTCTTATCCCGACTATCTTAAAAAGATGGAGAACGCCGACGTGCTTTTCGACCAGCTCTTCAGCTACTCTCCTGCTACCAACGCTCTTGACGCGATGGCAATGGGCGTGATAGCCGTCTCCGGAGCCGAACCGGAATATTACGATTTGATTAATGAGCCGCAGAGGCGCCCTGTGGTTCAGGTATCACCGCTAACGGAGAACTTAGAGGAGTATCTCTTCAATATACTCTCCGACGCCGATGCCCTCCGCCGTATGAGCCGCGAGGGTCGCGAAATAATAGAACGCCACAATGATGTGCGCATAGTGGCCCGAAAATTCCTTAAACAATGGGAGGAGCAGGCGCGATGAGTCCGCTCCGCTTTCAGGTCTTTATCTGCGTCTATGGCCTTGAGGGGATGAAACGGGTGCAGAAAACACTTCATCCGGCAGAGGAGGGTGTGGAATATGTCATCATGAGGCAATTAGCGCCCGGCGAGAGTGGAGATGAGCGCTTCCCTGCCCTTGAGGCAAGACAGGATTACCGCATTATCGTGACTCCGACTCTGGGCATAGCGGCCAACCGCAACGAAGCCCTTCGCCACGCCACCGCCCCGGCTATTCTTATCACCGATGATGACATACGGTTTCATGAGGGGGCGCTGAAAACTATTATGGATGAATTTGACAGGCATCCGGAAGCAGACATCCTCAGCTTCAAGTTTGACAGCGACTATCACAATAAGAGCTATCCGGACTATTCCTTTAATCTGCGCCGTATGCCACGGTTCTTTTATATCTCGGCCATGGAGATAGCATTGCGTCCGGAAAGAGTACGCCACAGACTTGCCTTCAATGAGGCTTTCGGGATCAACACACACTTCAAGGGGGGCGAAGAGGACATTTTTGTTATTGACGCTCTGAAACGTGGACTCACATGGCTTTTCATCCCGGCTACAGTCATGTATCATCCGGGGCTCTCCACCGGAACAAGACTTGACGAAGACTATGAACTTGTAGTCACTAAGGGAGCCGTCTTCTATCATAAATATCCTCTCTCCTGGCCACTGAGAATGATTTGGCGGGCCTGGCAGGATTCCGGCGCAGGGAAGAGATATCCCCGCCGCATGACGTATATAAAAAAATGGCTTTCCGGAATACGAAAAGCCCGTAGCCTGCAAGTCTTCCCTACTCCCCCTCTCGACAGCTAAGCGGCAATCTACAAAGAGAAAACCTCTCAACTATTAATTGTCAAGAGGCTTTACCGTGCGCACGAAGGGACTCGAACCCCCACGTCGTGAGACACCAGATCCTAAGTCTGGCGCGGCTACCAATTACGCCACGTGCGCTTTTTCTGTTTTTAACGTTGCAAAGTTACTAAATTTTTTCTACATTTGCAACACCATATCCTGAATTCTTAATAATCAAGAGCTTTATATCTTCAACAACACACTGAATATGAAATCATTACACTTCTACATACTCATTCTTTTTTCCCTAATTATTACTTCCTGCAGCCACGACAGCATCGAAGAGCCTGAATATTTTCCCTCGGCAGCCGAGATATGGCACGGATTTGATGCCACACGCGACTACCTCATAGTGGTAGGCGATGTGCAGACTTATGTGGCGAAAAAGGAGAATCAGGGATATTTCAGAGCCTCTATGAAATGGCTCGCCAATGAGATAGACTCCTGCGCGCCGGTCAGAGGGATGCTCTTCACAGGCGACTGCACCGACAGCAATTCCCTAAAGCAATGGCAGACATTTCAAGAAATAGCCTCCATAGCGGCAGAGAAAATTCCTACGTTGGCCTGTTCGGGCAATCACGATTTCGACTGGGCGCGCAATAAAGACCATTACAATCTGATTAACGACCGCAAGTCCACTCATCTCACGCAATACGCCTCTTTCCCGACGCTGATAAGCAACCTCGTGGCCGTTTATGCCGAGGGGGAGATAGACAATGTAGTCATGAGCGTGCCTCTCGGTGGAGAGGATGTCTATGTTATGTCGCTCGAATTCAGTCCGCGCCCCGAAGTGCTGAGCTGGGCATCCTCGGAGATAGCTGCCCATCCGGAACACAAATATATAGTGATGACCCACGAGCTGCTCAAAATTGATCAGACGCTCATCAAGGTGAACAGCTATGGAGAACGCCAATTTAAGGATGGCGACCAGGGCTATTCCAACCCCTACGATGTGTGGGAAGCGCTCGGCTATCCCCACTCCAACGTCATAGCCTTCCTCTGCGGCCATAACGGCTATTCCACATATAAGTGGATGCAGAGAGCCGATGGAGGAGAAACGCCGATAGTGCTCTTCAATCTTCAGTATCTTGACAACGGGGGCAACGGAGAGCTTGAGCTCTGGGAGTTTGACCCGATAGCCCGCATGGTGAACGTACGCATTTTCTCCACTCTGACCGGAGAAATCTTATCCGCTCCCCTCTCGTTTCCTTACTGAGAAAGAGGGCAATCAGTCGTGGAAGATAGTCTCCTTCTGATATCTTGCCATCAGGGTGCGTGGGCGCCAGTCGTCGCAAGGCTCCACAGGCTGTCCGAGAGCCTCACGCAGGATATAGTCGGGGATAGGAGCTCCGGCAAAAATTGAGCATATCACACCTCCGCCGAGACGTGGATTGACCTCCATAAGGAGATAGCGGTCATTGTCAAGGTCATGAATAAACTGCAATGTGACCGGGCCTCTCAGATCAAACGCCTTTATAACCTCGCGGCTCATATCCATCAGCTCCGGAATGCGGAATGTTTCCGTGCGCGACACTTCCCCCCCTACTACTTCAATGCGCAGACGAGGCACGGCGGTGAGTATCTGGCCCGTCTGGCTCACATAGCAGTCCACGGTGTATTCCTCCCGATGCTCGATATACTCCTGCACCAGATAGTCCGAAAGGTTTTCAAGCCCCATAAGCTCGTCGATGTTGTAAAATATGCGTATGCCACGAGAAGACGTGCCGTGGCGAGGCTTTGCGATGGCAGGCACCTCAGCATTTCTCACCGTATAAGTCTTGGGAATGGCGAGCTTATTTTCGCGGAAGAGGCGAGCCGCTTCGAGCTTGTCAAAGAGCATTCTCGATATCTCATACTCACTGACGGGGATGAAAACTTCGGGAAGCTGAGCCTTGCATTTCGAAGCTATCTCAATAGCGCCGTCCACGAAGGGGAGAATGATGTCTACGTTCTGCTCTTTAGCCACTTTAACGATGTCGGCCACCACATCCGGGTCTGTCCATTTCAGGCCCACGATCACCTCTCCTATAATGGCAATAGGCACCTGACGCAACAGTTCATAACTTACTATTTTAATGTCGTAGCCAAGTTTTTTCCCGCTCTCTTTAAGCAGTTCGGCGAAGGAGACTCTGCGCGCTCCTCCGAGCATCATAACTACAATTTCTTTCATTTCTAAATAATTTTGGGTCATCATCCTGCCATCGTCGGTCGTCTCACCATTTACGGAAGGTATAAGTGAGATAGGCCTCATCCGTAGGATTATATTGCAGCACGAGGGAATGTCCCGTGAGTTCGAGCACCTGCAGACGGCAGGTGGCGGGGAGTCCGAATGCGGGATTTACGGGGCGCTGCGGGTCATTAAATTCGAGGAAGAGAGTATTATCGTCAAGCCGGAAAGAGCCGTATGTCGCATCGGCTCTGTTTTCATCTCCGGTCTGTATCATCTGCACTACATCATTTTGAAAGGCCAGAAAGAGGTCGCCTTCATAGACAGGGGCCTGCATATTGGTCGCATCAATGCTTTTCAGAGACCATCGCCCGAATATGGGGCCAATATCCCCGTTATTACGGGTGCAGCCGGCAAGAAGCCAGACCGTAAGCAAAAGGGCGACGGCTATAAAATGCGTATGACAGTTCTTAAATTTCATTAAGTGACTTCTAAAAATTAAACTATATATATCGCATTAACGATTTGCATTCTTTCTGCTGAGCGAGAAGCTGCCGCAATAGGAGGCGGAGAGAAAGATGCCGGCAGCCGGCCGATAGAGCGAGCCGGCATCAAAAGAGAGAGATGCTTTCAGCGTCAGTCCCGGCACTTTCTCCGGAGCGTAGGCTGCTTCCGCCAGCATGGAGGTTACAGAGCGGTGATTGCGTCGCGGATTATAGGGAGTGCCGTTGGCCGTGAGATAGGAAACGACAGCTCTATATGAGAATCCGCTCACCACGCCTCCCTTTATACCAACGTGCATACCGCGCAAATGGTTGTCTGTAAAGCACAGATAACCATCCGTATTATATATCGGGGCCTTGAAGGCGGGGGAGCCGATAGCAAATCCGTAGTTGGCCCAGCCGTTATACATGAAGTTGTTATAATAGTTGTCGGCACCGGTGGCCTTATTCGGCATAATTTCAGTGACGTCCCATAGCATTGGGCCGGCCTGATTGGTAAAATCGAGATATTCCACCACTACAGCCTCTACGGGTCCCTGAGAAGCGGTTTCATATCTGAGCCCCCAGACGCCGTCAAAGCCATTTTGCCAGGCCACTCCCGATTCATCCTCCCAGGGTTTCTGAAGATAGGCCGTCAGCGACGAGCCGTTGCGGAATCGATAGCGCATCTTAACGTCCCAGGAGCCGAGATGATTTCCAAGAAAGTTGACCGACTCGCCGGGATTGTCACTATCGTTTCCTTTCGTCTGATAGAATACTTTAAGGAAGTCGGTAAAAGTGAGTTTGTCGGAGACAGTACGCCCCTTTCGTCCCTCGTAATATTTGGTCCATGAGCCGCCGAACTGGCATGCATGCTGCATACCCACCGTCACAGAGAAAGCCTCAGAGGGCTTCGTGCGGAAATAGCATCTCTTATAGTGAAACCACGCACCGGTGGTGATGAAGCTGTTGTAATAGTTATAATGGGATTTGAGCCAGTCGTTATCGAAGAATTTTCCGTAAGCTATATCGCCCTGAATCTGCACCCATCCCTTCGTCAGCGGTATGTCCTGAAAATCGATGAATCCTACTCTGAGCTGAGGGATAGGGCGGGCATTGTTGCTCAGCGTCAGGTCGCCGCTTCCCAGCAGAGGGTCGAAGAGGCTACGGTCATTCTCCTTCATGCCGAGTGAGGCGAAGATGCCTCTATATTTCACTTCTGCATAAAGCTGCTGGAGTCTCACCCATCCCGGGCGTTCATCCTGAAAATAAAAGGCACTCTCCTCTTCGGACCATTTCCTGTAGGGCGTGGCCTTCGTAATATCGATTAAAGCCTCCGCCCCGAAAGAATAGCTGAACCTTTCAGCGAGGTTGAGCCTCTTGGCAAGAGCTCCTCTCTCCATGAGCGCCAAGGGCTGTGAGTAGAGACCGGCACGATTGGCCGAGACCAGACGCGGAGCAAAAGAGCCGCTACCGGCCATCGCCTCAGTGGATGCTCGCCATTCTATTCTGTGCGAAGTAAGAGTGTCGGCCTCTGAAAATTCCAGAGAGAAGAAATCTCGCGCCTGAGCCGGCAGCACGGAGAGAACCGCTGCGACCGGAATGGACAGGGCGATACGGTGGAGGCGACGGGATGTCTTCATCGTAGTCTTTGAGATATGAGGGTAAAAATGGTAGGTAATTGAGTGAGTAAGCGAGAAAAATTAATGCAGGTTGGAGATAATTTCGTGGCGAAACGAAGGTTGATATTAGGCTATCTAACTGAGCGCCAACGGGAAAATCAGCCCAAGAGGACAAGTTTTATAGCACAAGAGTTCTTCATCTCACGGATATCGCTTAATATTCCGGGCTTACTTGATCGTTATTCGGGATGATACGTGCCAATGTGACGGCGTTTTTTCTCTTCAAATATTTCAGAGATCTTGAAGAAGATGCCGGTTTCTTCCACCGAGCCAAACGTCTCATTTATGGCAGTGCCAAACATTCGCATGGTCGGAGAGAGACTCATATAAGCATTGACCAGCGGAGGGATATTGCGTCCAAGAGCGCGGATGCTCTGATTCAATATCTTATAGTCATCCTTGAATGTCTCGCCGCAGAAGAGATGAGCCAGCTCGTCACGCTTTTCATCGGAGAGTCCCGGGTCTATGGGGTGAATGGGATAGACCAGTCGGTCGTTATCGGGAAAATGCTTATTGAGGAAATAGAGAAGCAGATTAAGGCCGTCACGTCCGAACTGAGGATACATGGTGACTTTTCCAAAGAGATATTCTATCTGAGGATAAATCACGGTGAGGGCACCCAGACCGTCCCATAGATTGTCAAGCGCATAAAGAGCCTTCGGGCGAGCCTTAGTGTTCTGATACTCAAGAGTCACAAAGGAGCGGCCCAATTCGAGAGTGAGAGGAAGATAATCCTTTATAAAGCGTTCTGAGAAATGGAAGAGGTGGCTTGTAGCAATCCGGGGAACGCCCTCCCGGTCTATTTTCACATCGCTGCCGAGGATGAAACGATAGCCACCTACTATCTCTTTGAGCTGCGGATTCCAGACTATCAACTGCCGGCATGGCTCCTCCATGGTGTCATACTCATCAATATCGCAGGCTTTCCCGGTGCCGCCGCCGGCATCACGGAAAGCTATTTCACGCAGTCGTCCTATCTCTCGCATAGTGTGAGGGCAGCTGTGAGCATCAAGGATGTATATTTCGTTATCACCCTTATTTGTGGCCCTAAGGAGGCGTTGCGGTGTCAGTTCAGAGATTATCAAATCTCTTTCTACGGGGTCGATTATCTGTTCCATAACTGGCAAAATAGGAAGGGGCGACGGCCCCGCCGTCCCAATTTCAGACACAAAATTACAAAAATTTCTCTATTTTACCAAAGAAATCAAAAAAGAGGAAGCGTCTTGTCTGTATAAACGAATTTAGCGTCAAACTCCTGCTGAGACATCGTGAGCATCATAATGCCCTGTATCAGCACTACAATCGACCATAGTCCGCAGGTCACCAGCTCGAGGAGGATGGTGAGAAAGCCGCCTCCGACTTTGCCGATATAGAAATACTGCACGCCCAATGAGCCGAAGAGGATGGCAAGTATGCCGGCCGTAGTCTTGTCTTTATATGGCTGCGCCTGATAGCCGCCGGGCTGATTATAGCTTTGGGCGCCGGGCTGAGCGTAGGAATAGCCGCCCTGCATATAGGGAGCAAGCTCCGGGCATGAGCCGGCCGGCATCCACTGTGCCATCCCCTGACGCCATACCATTGATGAGGGATTGAGTCCATAGCTGACAAGTCCGGCCGCAGGCATTGGACCTACTTGCTGACCATTATTCATTATATACCACATAGCTGTGAGTTCTTTATTCCAATTCCGTTTTTCTCCGCAAATGTAGTAAATTAATTTTATTTCCACAAATTTCGCATCCTTCACCAAGCGGCTGAGTCAAAAAAAAATTGATTGTCATCACGACAATCAATTACGTTAACCTTAAAATCTAATACCATGAAAAACTCGTTGTGCCTTTATAACACACCCCTATTTCAAAAGGTTCACAAGTCTGCAAAAAAATCTCACATCTTCTCGTCCCTCAAACAATATTCCAAGAGCCCAAACTATAACCTATTACTTGAGTATGTATATTCTAAGTTGGATTCTTCTAACAACAAAATCCTTATCAACCACAAAAAAAATAATCAAAAAAAGCTTGCACAGAACAAAAAAAAACATTACATTTGCAGCCGACTATTTAGCACTCCATTAAACCATTCCTAACTTTAGGTTTTTTACAGTGAAATTCCTTAACCAGTATTTTTAACCATAATGACAAAAAAATCATTAAGTAAGTTCAAAACAATTAAACGATAAATGTGAGATGAAAACTCTTGTACAATATAACTTCCCCTTTGGGGCTAATTTGTTGCTGTATCTCAGTCAGATATAATTATATCTCCTTTCGGTCAGCAGTGAGATTATCTCCAAAATCACTTCGTTTTATATGTACATTAGTTTTTCTCACTTACTTAAACAATAACAATGAGAATAATCAAATAAATTTTGACAATTTTATTCTCATAAACATTCACTTAAATTCCTAAAAAATGAAACGACATTTCATTCGCTCTATTGCAGCCACGCTCTTCGCTTTCCTCGCTTCCGGCATGACTATATCGGCCGGGCCATGTTTCAGTTGGTGTGGGAAGGACATAAAGTTAGGAGAGGTCACGTACAAAATCTATAACGACGAGATTCTCCCGTTCAGAATGGAAATCGTGCCCGCAGACTACGATTTACTCGATGAACTAACCCTCCCGGAACGAGTGACGATCCCACTGAGTCTGGTAGATGAGGTAGACCGAGCCCTTATCTCTCAAGAACAATCAGTCGGCATTATTGACATTATCGGCAAAGAAGCTTTCAAAAGTGCAACATTCAGGAAAATCACCCTTCCAACGACTGTAGTAAAAATTGACGACGATGCATTCCGCTGGTCGAATATTGAAAGCATAGAGATTCCCCAAAACACCAAATATATCGGTAGAAGAGCCTTTGAAGATTGCTGGTATCTCACAGACGTCAAGATACTCGGATGTAGAGAAATCGGGTTTCGAGCATTTTACGGTGTAGAGACTCTTAAAAAGATTGAATTTCCGGAAAATCTTGAAAGACTTGACGGACTGTGCCTGGTTGAATGTTCCAATCTGGAGACCATCATCTGCCGGGCCACTACGCCTCCGGAGGCACACGACAATGATTTCGGCATGGCTAATCCACTTGTGATTGTGGGGGTTGACTACCTTTTTCCGGATCCCTACAACAAGAATACTAAATTATATGTGCCGGCGCAGTCTTTAGAGGATTATAAAAATGCACCTGGATGGAAACTATTTGCAGACCGGGGAGGCATCTTCTCTATTGATGAATATCAGGAAGTGCCGACTCCCGAAGCCGTCGAAGACATCATGGAGGAAGATGCCGACATGCCTTACACTATTGATGGCAACACACTCTGCATCTCCTGCCGTGCAGGTGACAAGGTGTCCATTTGCGACGCAAACGGACTCACACTGCTTAATAAGACCATTGACCGCCCGGAGACTATCCGGCATTCCGGCAATGGCATTTTCATCCTCACTATCAACGGCAAGAGCGCCAAGATAATTCTCTGACGCAGCTCCCCCCTGCAAAAATGGTAAGGCCCTGCGCCCTTCGGCTTGTATTTTACCAATACCTACAAACATAAATGGAGAGCGCATCGTAATCGCAAATTACGATGCGCTCTCCTCTTTTCACATTAGTAAATGAGAAAAATTAAACTATATATGTGAGTTTAATTCTTAGAACTTACTTATAAAGTGCCGAAGGAAAATTATCGCAATAAGTCCGGCCTTTCCAAAAAAAAGTATTATCTTTGCAGTCCGCGACAATACTCTACGAGAGCTCGCGCTCACTCTCACTTTCTAAATGATTCATTTCGCTATGGAGGAAATATATTATATAGTGGAGGGGGGCACCTCCAAAGGCCCTTACTCCAAAGAGGCTCTAAGGCTACTGGGGATAGGGAAAGAGACGTTTGTATGGCGAAACGGGATGACCGACTGGCAGCCCGCCGGCTCGCTCTCAGAGCTGAATGAGGTGTTTCAGCCGGCCGACTCGGCTTTCGGCGGCTATGCCAATCAGGAGCCGGAAGTCTATTTCGCCATGATAGGCGACGTGCAGGTTGGGCCCGACTCAATCGACGCTCTTATAAGAAAAGGCCTCACAGAGTCCACTCCCGTCTGGAGAAACGGAATGGCCGATTGGCTCCCCGCCTCTACTCAGCCCGAAATTATGCAGGCTCTCGGAAGAAGCAGGCAGCACTCTTACGCTCCCGGTATGAATCCCGGCAGCATGCCCCCTCCTCCCGTCGGATTTGGCAATTCATACGGCGGCAATCACAACGCCAATCCCGGATATAACGCCCCTGCCTCCCACACTAACTGGATGCCCTGGGCTATCACTGCCACTATCGTCGGATTTCTATGCTCCTGCATCGGTGGCGTGCTCGGCATTATAGGCATCGTTAAGGCCAATCAGGCTAACGACTGCTTCGCCAGGGGCGATGTCTATAACGGCATGCAGGCCAACAGCTCCGCGCGCACCTGGACCATAATATCTCTCGTGCTGGCCGGATTAGGCATCATCATCAATATCTTTTATTTCCTCTTTCAGTCGGCCACGCTTTCTCTCTACGGCTTATGAGAGGCATTTCAGACTGACCATATCCGGACTAATATATCTTGGAAGAGAAATTTTACGCTATCATCAACGATACCCGTCAGGGGCCTTTCACCCTTGCTCAGCTTGAAGAGCATGGCGTAGGGCCCGATACTTACGTCTGGTGTAAGGGGATGCAGAAATGGCGTCGGGCCAGATATGTAGCCGACGTGTGCAGATACTGGAGACAACGACTGGCCGGCGATCCCCCCGCAAGCCAAGAGGAGGGCGCCCCGGCTTCCTCAGAGGATAATGCGCATCCGGAGGTGCCGGATGAGGTTCGGGGAAGCTCATTTCGCTCCGTGCGCTCCTTCGACCCCGCCGAGGGTGAACCCGGCATTGACACCTCGCAGCCTCCTCGCAATTATATCCTGCCGGCTATTCTCGTCACACTCCTGTGCATGCCGCTCACGGGCTTCATAGCTATTTACTTCAGCGCCCGCACTCGGATGCTCTGGGAAAGCTCCCTCAAAAATGCTGCAAACCCGAAAGAGGCTGAAGACTCGCGCCGGCTTGCTCATGACTCGTGCCGCTCGGCCAAGATGTGGATTGGTATCACTTTCTTTCTGGGCATGATAGTTCAGGGATTCCTCATGCGCCATGCCATGAACATAATCTGACAACCTGAGATGCAAGATTCCATCAGACGTTTCGCGGGCCGCTACGCTATCTACATCATCGCTTTCATAGCGATGTTGCCCGCTATCTGCCTTCGCGACTTCACTCCCGACAATGAATTGCGCTATGTGAGCATAGCAGGCGAAGCCCTCTCCGATGGGCGCCTGATGGCTTTCACCAATCACGGAGTGCCCTACGCCGACAAGCCACCGCTCTATATGTGGATTTGCATGCTGGGAAGGCTGATTTGCGGCACCCGGTGCCTCCCCTTCATCACCCTCTTTTCCGTCGTCCCCGCTTTCATCGTCACTGAGATATTAAGACGCCGCTGCTCCCCTCGTCTTCCGGGGATCTGGCAGGAGGCGGCCCCCCTTATGCTGCTTACCTCCGGGCTTTTCCTCGGACTGGCGCTTACGATGAGGATGGATATGCTGATGACTATGTTCATAGTCCTCGCGCTCGATACGTTCAGCCGAATCTACCGTGGAGACCACTCTCTGCGCCTACGCCTCCTCTTCCCTCTCTGGGTCTTTGCCGCTCTCTTCACCAAAGGGCCCTACGGCATACTTATTCCGCTGGCCGCCACGCTGACGTTCTGCGCATGCACTCATCGCATGAAGGTGGCGAAAATGGTATGGGGCTGGCGCTCTTGGGGCATTATACTGTTGCTGTGCATCCTCTGGTTCGGAGGCGTTTATTTAGAGGGAGGTGCCGACTATCTTGACAATCTGCTCTTCCGTCAGACCATGGGAAGGGCTGTAAAGTCGTTCGCTCACAGCGAGCCTTTCTATTATTACGGAATCACCATCTGGTATTCACTCGCACCCTGGACTCCCGCCGTCATTGCCTCGATATGCCTCATGCTCTCCACCAGACAATCACGACAGTCACTATCGGCCACAGAGCGATTCTTTCTTATCACGCCGGCAGTGGTGTTTGTGCTTCTATCACTCTTCAGCGCAAAGCTGGCCGTCTATCTGCTTCCGGCCTTTCCATATATCATCTTCGCCGGCGCTATGGGGATGGCCGTCCGGAAAAGTTCACGTCTCATCCGATGGTGCATAGCCGTTCCGGCCATCATATTTATGCTCCTCCCCTTTGCATGGACGATTGTGATGAGCCGATTCCCGGAGTATAATCTTTTCCCTCTGCGTATGGCCTGCTACCTGCTTTTCTTAGGTGCAGCCGCCACTCTTTATCTCCTCTTCCGCAAAGGGGGCAAAGAGAGCATGGCAAAAGCCGTCTGCGCCCTCTCCCTCTCCATCCTTGCGGCTCTCTTCTCAGCCGGCTTCGGACTCCCGGCTCTAAATCCATATATAGGCTACCGCGACCTTGCGGAAAAGACACTCTCACTGAGCAAGACTGAGAGCACTCCTGTCTATACTTTCAAGGTGAGACGACCTGAGAATCTGGATGTCTATCTCGGCAGAGAGGTCTCCGTCATAGAAGAATCCCCCGAAGGCACGACCCCTCTCCCATCTTCCGGCCTGCTGCTGACGCGAATTAAGGACATTCCCGAAGGGGTGACGCCGCTCGCCACCTCCGGACGCTTCGCCATTCTCTCGCTTGAAAGCATTCCGGACAGAAGTATTTGAAAAAAATATTATTAAAAAAAAAGATGAACAAGACCGGACAATATCAACTGACTATTCTGGTTCCCGCATATAATGAAGAGGACAACGTGGAGCGTCTGGAGAAAACCTTCTCCGACTTCCTCCCCAACTCCCTTCTCAAGACCTGCGTACTCTTCATAGACGATGGCTCAAAAGACCGTACTCTCCCGCTTGTGAAGGAGATGTGCGCCCGCCATAAAGACTTCTTCTATCTGGCGCTCGCAAAGAACGGTGGTCTCTCGGCGGCAATGAAAGCAGGAATTGACGCCACGGATTCCGAATACGTAGGATACATAGACGCTGACCTCCAGACCACTCCCGAAGATTTAAATATCCTTATCCCTCACCTAAAGGAGCATGAGCTCGTCATGGGTATCAGGGCCAACCGCAAGGACTCCGCCTTCAAGAGACTCCAGTCAAAGATAGCCAACGGCTTCCGCCGCATGATGACTCACGACGGAGCTACCGACACCGGCTGTCCGCTGAAAATCATGAAGACGGAATATGCCCGCCGCATCCCCTTTTTCACCGGAATGCATAGGTTTCTCCCGGCCCTTATCAAGCTCCAGAACGGCAGTTTCAAGGAGCTTCCCGTAAGGCATTTTCCACGCACGGCCGGAGTCTCGAAATACAACCTTTTCAATCGTCTCCTGCAGCCCTTCGGCGACTGCTTCGCTCTGCGCTGGATGGCCAAGAGATACATAAACTACACTCGCGCCGACAATAATCTCTGACGGCCGCGGCTCGCTCTCAAAAACAGATTTTAACCCTACGCCAGCCAAATGCCTACGGCCGTCATTTTCTCAATAGGACTACTCGCACAGGGGTTCTTTTCAGCAAGAATCCTCGTGCAATGGATTCTTTCAGAAAGAGCCCGCAAAGTGCTCAGTCCCGACATATTCTGGATATTGAGCCTTGCCGGCTCCTATCTCCTCTGCCTCTACGGGTGGCTGCGTGAAGACTTCGCCATAGTCCTCGGACAGTTCATCTCCTATTACGTCTACATCTATAACCTCAGGCTCAAAGGGGTGTGGCAGAGATGGCCGCTCGCCGTCCGTCTGCTTCTGCTGCTGACTCCGATTGCCGTAATCGGCATAGCAGCCTTGCAGCCCGAGAAGCTGGCCGACACTTTCCTGCGCAATGATGACATCCCTCTCTGGCTGCTTATCTACGGGTCGGCCGGACAGATACTCTTCACGCTGAGATTCGTATATCAGTGGTACGTATCGCGCAAACTCCAACGCTCCGAGCTCCCTCCCGGATTCTGGATTATCAGCCTGGCAGGAAGCACCGCGATAGTAAGCTATGCTATCTTCCGGCTCGATCCTGTGCTGATATTGGGACAGTCATTCGGACTGGTGGCCTACGCGCGAAACCTCTACATCGGATTAATGAACAGGAAAACCATTCAGTAGAATAGCCATATTTTTATGACATTGACGCAATAAACGCAAAGCCATATACGTTATCCTTACGCCGGAGAGGACGTGCCCCAAAGACACTCCCGTGATTGCCGGCTTTCTCTCGATAAAAATATGAAAAATATTGTACAAGGAAGTCTGATTACCACGTTTCGTTGCAATGCCAAGTGCAATATGTGCAACATCTGGAAATGCCAGACTCACCCTAACGAAGAAATAACGCCTGAGTATTACGAAAAACTACCTCCCGGCCTACGAATTAACATCACAGGCGGTGAGGCTACCCTCCGTAAGGATATTGACAAGATTTTCGAAATACTCTATCCCAAGGCATCCTTGCTGGAGCTGAGCACCAACGGATATAACACGGAGAAAATAGTGGAGCTTGCCAATAAGTATCCCAACATTCTGATCCGTGTCAGCGTTGAGGGCCTTCCGGCCATCAACGACTCCAAGCGTGGCATTGTCAATGGCTTTGACCATGCCCTGCGCACCATGTTGGAGCTGAAAAAGACCAAGTGCAAGAACATCGGATTCTCAGTTGTCATCTCTCCCGATAACTATAAAGATCTTCTTCACCTCTATGAACTCTGCGTGGCTCTTGATGTGGAGCTCGGCAACTCTGCGGTGCATAATTCATGGTATTTCCATAAGGAGGATAATCAGATAGTCTCCGAGGATGCCCTGCGCCAGCACGAACTCTTCGTGCGCGCTCTGCTCACCTCAAAGAGACGCAGACTCAAAGACCGTCTCAAAGACTACGGCCGAGCCTACTTCAATCGCTCTATCCACCGACGTCTGCGAGGCGACGACGCCGGATATCGCCCGGCTTGCGGCGCCCTATCCGACTTCTTCTTTATAGACCCGCACGGCAATGTCTCTCCCTGCAATGGCTCTGCCGAGGAGTGGAAGATAGGCAATATCAAGGAGAAATCCTTCGAAGAGATTATGGACTCAGATGAGGCTAAGGCCGCTATGGAAAAGGTCAAAGCCTGCGACAGAAACTGTGCCTTCATCGTCACCGAACGCCACGACATGAAACGCCGCCCCTGGATTCCAATCAAATGGATCCTGAAAAACAAGATGCGCATACGCAAGGGATTGCCGCTCTGCTGGGATTGACCCTGCGCGGACTCCCCGCTCTGACTCACTCTTTACTATCACGAACATACTAATCCTGAATGGACGATATCAAATGCGCCGTCATCGGTCTCCGTGGATTTCCCGGAGTGCAAGGCGGAGTAGAGAAACACTGCGAAGCCCTTTATCCTCTGATGAAAGGGTTTCGCTTTACTGTTTTCAGACGTAAGCCTTATATCCCGCAAGGCGCCGCGAAAGACTGGATGGGCATACGATTCATAGATTTCCCATCCACGCGACTGAAAGGATTTGAGGCTCTCTTCCACACCTTCATTTCAGCAATCCGTGCTATCGCTCTCCGCCCGGATATAGTCCACATCCATAACATCGGGCCGGCCATCTTCGCCCCCCTGATACGAATGGCAGGCATCAAGGTAGTCACCACATATCATAGCGCAAACTATGAGCATAGCAAATGGGGTCCTATAGGGCGCTCCATACTCCGCTTCGGAGAGAGGATGGCCCTCGGCTTCTCAAATCATATCATTTTTGTCAACAGAGCCAAATATGAAGCTCAGTCGGCCAACGTAAAAGCCCGCTCCTCGCTCATCCCCAATGGAGTCAACACGGCGATCACTTCTGCCTCTACAAGCTATCTCGAAAGCCTCGGCCTGAAGCCGGGGGAATATTATCTGGGAGTAGGCCGCCTCACCCCCGAAAAAGGATTTGAACACCTCGTGGAAGCCGTGCAGGATAATCCGGACGTAGGCAAACTGGTGATAGCCGGAGGGAGCGACCATGACCATGAGTATGCTGAACGACTCAAAGCTCTCGACCGCAAAGGGAAAGTAATCTTCACCGGCAACCTCCAGGGAGAGCCTCTCCGCCAGCTCTACACCCACGCGCGGGCATTTGTGCTCAGTAGCGTGACCGAAGGCTTCCCACTCGTACTCCTTGAAGCCATGAGCTATCATCTTCCGGTACTTGTCAGCAGAATCGAGGCCACCGAGCAGATAGACTTCATTCCTCAGGAATCATTCTTCACCGTGGCCTCTCCGCAATCACTCTCCGCCGCCATGACCGCCCTTGAAAAGAGGATGGCTCCGGGATGCAGGATTGACTATCCGCTTGATGGGTATGAATGGCAAAGCGTCGCTGACCGCACAGCAAAATTATTCCGGACGCTGACGCGCCCGGAATAATCAAGACATCTTAACAGAGGAGAAAGATTAATCCTCAGGAATATAAATTATGTCTCCATTCTCAAGCTGATAGGCCGTTCCCACACGCTTCCCCTTATCGCCCTGCGACTGAGAATCGTCATTCTGCGGCGTGTAGCGATTGATCTTCTCACCCTCCTTGCTGATAATCTCCATATTCTCCTTTCCGGGATTTTTCACCATGGTGAAATCCTCCTGCGAGAACATTTCAGTCATGTTATAGCGGCTCACGAGAGCCACCATAAGAGCCACTGCGAAAACCATCGCCACGTCAAAGAGGTTGCTCACCACTGACATCGGATCGTTATCTTCCGATTTTCCAAGAAGTCTACGTCTCATTTACTTGATTTTGCGAGGGTTGCTACAAATTCTATTACCGAAAGGTCTTCCACATACCAGCGCTCCTTATTGTTTTGGGTGATGAAGCCGATAGCACTGATGACCAGTCCGACGACAGTAGTGGCAAAGGCCACCTGCATATTGTAGGCCATTGACGCTATATCACCCTGAGCCAGCCCTACGAGGGCAGGACCCATAGGAATCAGAGTGCCCATAAGTCCGAGTATAGGGCCCATTTTGGTAAGCGTTTTCGAGAGGGAGAGATTGCGGTCTGCTGCTATCTCATACTCTGAGACGAGAAGGTCAAGGCGAGCGTCATTTCCGCGTTCCGCCACTATTTCACGAAGAGTATTTATGACCATAGGCTGCTTTCCCTCCGGCAAAGAAGCCACAAACTCATTCAGGTTTTCTGCATTGAGCGTCTTAACCTTCTGAGCGAGCATACGGCCGGTCTTACGCGCCTGCAGGAAATGTCCGAAAAAGCCGCCGAGAAGAATCAGCGCGCGGATAAAGAAGAAGATCAGTAGTACGATTACCGGCACGAGCAGTCCGGTGGAAATCCAGTAAAGAGTGTTTGATATAAGATTCATGACTTTAAGTAGGTCTGTGTTATTTATGTCTGTTGTAAAGTATAAGTCCGACAAGAGTGCCGGCGGTAAGAAGAGCGGCAATCGCCCCTAAGGCCGGGAAATTCACCTCGGAGATTCCCTCCGTGGCCGTTCGGCCGTTGACGCAGGCGATGATGCCGAGAATGCCGGTGAGCGCACTCAGCATGAAGAGGAGCTCAAGCCTAAGCTCCCGCTCCTCCAGAAGATAGCGGATGAGCCATGCAAGCAGCGGTGTCACCACAAGCACTGATCCCGCTGTGAGCCAACCCAGAAGGCCGAAATCGACGCCCGGGAAGGCAAATATAACCTCTACAAGCATAGCGCAGAGTACGGGAAATATCAGAAGGCCGGGGATATAATAGAGTATGCCATATATCACCTTTGCAAAAAGGTTGCGGCGGCCGGCGCAGCCATCGGCAGCCATGCAGCAGTATGCTATCTGAAACATAACGTCGATAGTGAGCAGCACGGCGGTGTCAAGCATAAGCGACGGGCTCTGAAGCCACTCCTCTATCTGCGTGCTGCTGCTTTCAAGCGCTGAATCAAGACTCAGCCTGACCACTATGGCGGCCACTGCTGCTGTAAGCAACGTGACGAGAGGCCCGTGGAAACTCAGCTTCACGCAGAAGCTGAGTCCCACAAGGAGCATTATTACAGATACTAAAATCTCCATTTCATCATTTTTTGGTCGCGTTGCGCCGTTTCTTTATTATCACGAGAATAATCAGGAAGAGGGCCACTACCACCACGGCTGCCACTACCGCGCCGGCCACTTTTGCCGTCTTTGTCTTCTGCTCGTTGAGCGTCTCTTTCTTCATGACCATTCCATCGTTCTCGGAGGCTTTCTCCGCACGGACGGAAGAGATGCTACCCTTATACTCGGCGGCCGATGCCTCGTCCACTTGCTTTGAGATATAATCCTTGAGTTTGGCATTGTCGCAGACAAACTTCGAGCAGGCGGCTCCATGCTCCTTTATCAACTGAGTATGCAGCTCAGAGAGCTCCTTGATTTTATCCGGCGAGGCTTTCCAGAGACCTTTTCGGCTCGATTCGAGCATGACGGCTGTAATCTCCTGCAGGGCGGCCGGATTCTTATCTTTGAAATACTCGCGCGTGCCCAGTGAATGTTTATCCTTGACGTAGGTGTCATAGATATCGTCCCAGAGCTCATTGTCTATCACGTCAGGCTTCATCACGTTCCATCCGTATGTATTGCGCACCACGTCGGCGATGGCCGAAGCGTCTCCGGCACCCCCCTTTATATGCTCGCGGATATATTCCGGATTAAGGATGGTGGCTCGGCTCTCCACTCCGATAGCCTCCTTCACCTCCTGCATACGAGTGTGATTGCGGTTGCGATAGTCGCTCATATAAGCATCCGGATCCTTGCCGGTGACGTTGCGCACGGCGAGATTCATGCCACCCATAAATTCATATACATGGTCGAGAGAGAGTGCTCCCCACGTATTGCTCTGTCTGGGCTGAACCACAACGTCGGTGCCGGTCAGCGCCGCTTCGAAAGCGAACTCACGGTCACGCTCCCAGTCATCTTCCGAAGTGTAGATAGCCCCCATATTGTTCATATAAGTCTCAGCTATCTCATTCTCCTTCTCCCAGCGGTCGCCGGCTTCCACCATTTCCTGAATGCCGGAGCCATAGTTGCCGTTGACGCCACCGAAGACGCGGGCAGTGGAAAGCTCCCTGGCCTCTTTGGGGGTGACACCCTTCTTCACAAGATGTTCTTCGGAGCGAGTGACACCCTCGCGCACATAATTCGGATATTTATCCTTATCGGCGGCTGCCGCCATTTTCACTGCACGGTCTATCAGGAAGAGACGCGACGCGGCAAGGTCTCGCAGCTGTCCGGATGTCTGCACCACGACGTCAATACGGGGCCGACCGAGCTCTTCTGAGGGGATAAGGCGCAGGTCAGTGACTCTGCCGAAGGGGTCGCGCACAGGCTCCACGCCGAGCATATATAGCACTTGAGCGATAGTGGCACCCTCTGTCTCGATAAACTCGCTGCTCCAGAGCGTATAGCTCACCTTGCGAGGCAGAGAGTCGTTGTGAGCCTTCCTATACATCTTTATTGTGCTCTTCACCTGACTCTTACCCTTCTCCCATGCCGACTCTGAGGGTGTCTCCTCGGCATTGACGGCAAAGAGATTACGGCCTGTGGGGAGCACGAGGGGATTTATAATTGGATCGCCACCGCTCGTCGGGGGGATATAGTGTCCGGAGAGTGCATTGACCACCGAGTTAAGCTCTTCTTCCGGAGAAGAGGCCAAGGCTGTCTTATACTCCCTCACCTTATTGAGGGCGCGCTCGACCTCCATGATTGCAGTAGCCTTCTCTATCTCATCGGGGGTATATTGAGAAGCACCGAAGTTCATCCCTCCTTTCTTGGCGTGGGGAGATTTCTTTGCATCAGCCGAGCCACCCTTCTTTCCGCTCATGGCCGCCTTCATCTTTTTGATAGCCTCCTCATCGGCGCCCATCTTGCGAGCCATCTCAAGAGCCTTCTCCTGCGACATTCCGGGTATTTTCATCATGGAATGACCACCCTTGCGACGGTCTGCTATCTTCAGCGTTGGAACCTTTGGAGACATCATTGACCCCATGACCATCATTCTGCTCAGCATATCTTTACTTGAATTGACGGCTGAGTCTATCTTTCTTGCTTTTGAGAGGTCGGCCATAGAAATACCGGCCAGCCCGGCAATCTCAGCATCCGTCAGGGCAGTCCCTGAAGCCAGCATCTTCTCTATCATCGCTTTTGCAGGCTGCTGATATTTAGATGAGAAGAGTGCGCGTTGGCGCTCATAGTCTATCTTGGTGCGTCCGTTGCGTTTGTCAAGTGAATATAGGGAATAAGCAAGAGGGTCAACAGTCATCGCGAGAACGGTGCTCCTCTGATGCTCTTCTGAATATGGACGCCCCATGACGTAAAGCGCACCGACAATTTTTTCGGAAGCGAGCTCCTCGGCAAAGGTCTCTATTCTGGCGATGTCATCAGGGGAATATGGACGCGAAAGGACGCTGTCAAGTCTG
Source organism: Bacteroidales bacterium (assembly GCA_014800685.1). Taxonomy (GTDB): domain Bacteria; phylum Bacteroidota; class Bacteroidia; order Bacteroidales; family Muribaculaceae; genus Lepagella. The sequence continues at coordinate 32,520 of JAAVFQ010000006.1, read as the reverse complement.
AGTTCACGGTGAATGCCAAGCTCTACGGCAAGTTTTTTCACTTTGCGCGAAGCCTCATCAAGCGCTTTTGTCGAAGGGGAGTCAGCCCCTGCCAGCCGGTCATATTCCTGAATGGCATCCGAGAGCTTACGGTATACGCCCCTGAGATTGCTCTCCATGAATGGAGGCGTGAGATAATTGATTATTCCGGCGTAAGAGCGACGCTTCGCCATCATGGCTTCGCCGACATTGCTTGTGCTGTAAATATAGAAATGCGGCATAGTGCCCACCAGACGGTCAGGCCAATCCTCGCTTCCAAGCGCCGCCTGCTTGCGCGGAGTAAACTCCAGCGAGCCGTGCGCTCCGAAGTGGATAAGGGCGTCGGCCTTAAATCCGTGCTGAGCCCATAGATAGGATGCTATGTAGGCGTGAGGGGGCGCCTGGTCGGTGCCATGTACTATTTTGAAATCGTCATCACCTATGCCGGCGGCTGTCTGAGGTATAAGCACCACATTTCCGAATTCAAGAGAGGCAAGAGCGAGATTGCCTTTGTCGTCATGGAGACCATGACCGGGGAAGACGCCGTCCACTGAGTCGGCGGCCTGTCTCAGCTTTTCGGGCAGACTCAAGCGGCTCCATTCATCATAGGAGCGCTTATCTATCAGTCGTGGTTTCACACTCTTCACAAAATCGGCGGAAGCACCGACGGCATAGTTGTTGAAGACTTTGCCTCTCTCGGCAATCAACGCCTCCAGCCCCTTGGCATCGGCAGGAAGGCCTTCCACTTTGTATCCCTCACTTTTCAGGCGTGTCAGAAGATTATACAGAGAAGGAGCGACCTCCATCCCCTCGGCAACGAGAGCATTCTGGCCGGGGCCTTTGAAATAGAAGATAGCCACTCGCTTCTCGGCATTTGCCTTTCGCTGCAAAGAGAGGTAATTATTGACAGTGGCCACGAAGTCCCGGAGCCTGTCGGGAATGGCAGCTACGTATGGCAATCCATCCTCACCTTTGTAGTGGGCAAAGAGCGTATAGGGGCGCACGGCGCCGTCTATTTCGGGAGTGACCACGCTTTGTGAGAGAAATCCGCCATTCATTCCCATCTTATCGGCTTCCCACTCCTCAATGTCCCTATTGGCATTTACCGGAGAGAAAAGGGGAATATTTTTTGCTGAGAGCCATTTCACCACATCATCGCCGAGACGCCCGTGAGCAAGATTTATGACGGCATTTGCAGGGATTGAATCAGCCGTACCCATTGCTATCAGACGGTTGAGGCTGCTCACCTGAAAGACGTTATTGCCGGACTGCTCCAGACGATAAATTAGGGAATCGGTGACACCCATCTGGCCGGTGACAATAATGCCCGGAGCCCCCTCCTTGTAAAGGCCATGCTTTTTCTGCCACTCCATATATTCCTGAAGCGAATCGAAATAGACCTCTTCATCCTTTGACGAGACATCGGCGTGAGAGAAGAGTCCGGAGGGGCCGACAGAGGGGTCGGCAGGGGTCGGTGCGAAGAGGCGTTTGCCATCAACGAACTTACGCACATATTCCAGCATGGAGCGGTAGTTCATTTTGCCGCCTCCGGTCAGATACTGTTTGATATATTCGGCATCCAGAGAGTCGACCGAAAGAATATTATTTTCCGGATTGGTAGCCGCCGTGGTAAGAACAGGCACCCTCTCGGCTACCTTATCAAGCTGAGCGCGCTGCTCGTCAGTGAGGCGCAAGCCCATGCCGTTGACGAAAATAAAATCGTAGCCGGAGGCTTTATCCAGATGCTCCGGGTCGAGCTCAGCGATTTTGATGTGGCTGCTGTTATTCGCCTTAGCTATCTGGCCGAGATTTATGGCCTGATAATTGAGAAATGCGATTTTAGTGGCAGATGCCCACGTTTTCCATGCCAGACACCCGGCCACCACAAGAAGAAGACACGCCCCTATGGCGATAAGTCGCTTCTTGGTGAGCCAACTTTTGAGCCGGCGAAATGTTAAATGAGTTTTTATCATAGTTAAGAATGTCTTGTCTTGATTCATTTACAGAGCTTTTCGAGATCGACTGAGAGCCCTGCGCTCAGGGTGATTCCCGTAGTGGCCGGCGAGTTGCTGTAATAGTATTTCGGCACGTAGTTAAAGAGATTGTCCGCGGCAAGGGTGAGCGAAATCCCTTTGTAGATGTCTTGGGAGAGAGAGAGTTTCCAGATGGTATAGGCCGGATAATGTACACGCTCCGTGTCTTCGTATGAGGTAGCGGAGGTAAATTCATCCACATTAACGGCTGAAAGGATTCTACCGTTAAGGACGACGCTGAAACCATAGTTTTTCCATTTTTTGGAATAGTCGAAACGTAAAGTGGCGGTGTGAGGACGAGTGGAAGCGGAATAAGGCTCCCCATGGCGCACATGCTCGTGCGTGAAGATGTAAGAGGCGCGCGCACCCAGTCCCAGTGAGGACCGCCAAGCCACGTTGGCCTCCAGACCGGCGATATTCACCCGTCCTATATTTGTATAGACCTGTCCCTTGAGCGACTGACTCCAGGCAGTTGTGATGCGCTGGTCTACAAGATTGCAGAATCCTCCCAGGCCTGCACTCCAGTTGCCGCGTGCATACTCGGCCGAGGCCTGAAAGTTATGGCTTGACTCAGCTTTCAGGTCAGGATTGCCATAGATCATAAAGATTCCGGCCATGTCAAATGCCATATACATCTCCTTCAGAGTGGGAGCACGGAAACCACCGGAGTATGATGCACGCAGCGACGTTCTTCCCAGACGATACATCATGGAGAGATTGGCGGTAATATGTTTCATGGAGGCCTCTGAGAAAAAGTCGAAACGGCCACCGGCAACGAGATGGAAATCCTTGACAGGAGTGAAGTCGAGCTGAGCGAAGCCGTCGGCGGTCACCTGCGATTTGTGACCTCCGTTTTCAAACTGATATGACTGAAGATAGTCGCGTGAGAAGTCGGCGCCGAGCGTGAGAAGATAGTCTGTGAGGAGAGCTACGTTGGCAATGGCTCTGACCGTATGCTGCACGTTGGAGTAGTTGCGCACATCGCTCTTGGTGATAGTCTGAAAACTACTCTTGTCATACTGGTCAAAGGTATATCCTATTTCAATGTTGTGACCGCCATTGAAATCATAGACCCCCTTCAGGCCTGCCGAGAAATCCCTGTAACGGTCGTGGGAAGTTTCGGCCGAGTTTCTTTCACGAAAATAGTATCCTGCTCGACCGGTAAGTGAGAGACGATCGATGGGCTGATAGCTGAGGCGTTCACGCAGAGAATAGTTATGACCGCCATAAAATCGTGAAAAGTCGCCGGCGTGCTTCATGTTGTAGGAATTGATGTGAGCCCACTGGAAAGTCGTGGTGCTCTTGACATTTTTGCCGGCAAAAGAGGCATTGAGCCCATATCGCTGTTCGGCGTGAGCACCGACTTTAGCATTAAGGTTAACACGCCAGGGGGCATTGGCATCTCGTGAGATTATATTGATGACACCGCCGACGGCGTTGGAGCCATAGAGAGAGGATGCTCCCCCCTTTACTATCTCAATCTTGCCGGCATCGGCGAGGTTAAGGCGATTGTAGTCGATATTGTCAAGGGTTTCGCCTGCCAGACGCTCGCCATCCACAAGAAAAAGGATGGAGTTGCCGCCAAATCCTTGCATATTGAGCGATACCTGCTGATTCATGGAGAAGGAGAACTCCACTCCGGGAAGTTCAGTCTGAAGAAGATCAGCGATATTGGTGGCATCGGCCTTGCGGAGGTCATCTTCGGAGATTACTCTTGTAAGCACGGGGGAGTTTTTGAGGAGCTTTGGCGTGCGGGTGCCGGTGACGACCACCTGTTCGAGTTCTTTTGCAAAAATGTCGTAATCGGTGGTGTCGGCCGGCATTGTCTCTGAAGACTGAGCCGAGGCGGCAAGGCCCGTAAGGGCTGTCAGGGCTATGGATGCAAATCGTTTCATAATTCCGATGCAAAGTTACTCAATGAAGCACCCCCTCTTCAATCCTCATAATATGCTATTCTGACCGCTGCAGGTAGTCATTTATAATTAGATATCGATGAAAAATCAGAGGGTGAGGGCAGCTTTCTACATTTGCTCCCTCACCCTCTCGCATATTTTGCCGACACCGAGGCTGACCGTAAAATTTGCTTACTTATGCCACGGGTAAATATAGCTTATGGTGAGATAACCCTTTATAGAGGCAGAATCCATATAGTTGTCGAGCCTGACGGCTGCTTGGCTGCCATCGGCGAGCTGCAGAAGATACACATGATTGCTGAGCGTATATATCGGAGGCATCGTGCTCTTGTCTACGTCAAGCCATTTGGAGAGTACAGGGTTATACCATGAGGGCTCGTATGAGAGATAGCCATCCATCATTGTGCTCATATCGGTGATGATAGTCTCTTCTGTCCACACATCTGCAGAGAAGTCATCCTCCGACACATCGTAAAGGGAGGCGGGAGAAGAGAACCCGGTGGCTCCGGTCTCAGCCACAAGCGCCCCGTTGGTTTTGGCATCATAGCGATGAAGGGCTATGTCCCACGATTCGGGCTCAGGCTCCCCTATCGGAACGACCTGCGCACGCATCGTGTGAAAATCAAGATATACCCAATCGGTATATGAGGAGGCATCCACATATATCGTTCCCGGCACTTCCCCTACGGGTGCGGATGTGAATCCGAAGCCGGAAGCGACTTCGGCCTCGGGCTCATCATAAATGCCGCTCATTATTCCATTGCATGAAGTAAGAGCCATCGCCATGACGGCTCCCACTGCAATGAGAAATCTATTCCTTATTCCGGTCATTGTGCGCCTGTGTGGAAATCAAGTGTGAAACCACCCATGACAGCAGGAACTACCACTTCCATCTCTACGCTGCCGTTGCTGACAACGCCTGTGGCTGTGCAGTCGTAATCTTTGACGCTGCCGGCATGGCCCATAGAAGTCGTTCCGCTTCCGGAGAATGTGTATGTGCCATCGCCGGTAACTGTGGCTGACTCAATGGTGACTGTTCCGAATTCGGTGGAGGTATAGACTATCTTTGCATGCTCTGAATCCACGGCGGTGATAACTACGTTATCCCCCTCTGATATCTGTCCGGTAAAATACGCAGAGGAAGCCTCTGAATATCCTTCGTAGGTTCCGGCGATTTCGCGTGCGGGCTCTTTCTTGGGTTCGTCGTCGTCCGAACAGGATGCCAGCCCGGCAGTCATTGAGAAGAGCATGAGGGTGGCGAGAAGTGATTTAGTTAATTTTCTCATGATTATAGTTAGTTATTTAGTTTTCAATTAAGCAAGTAAGTGAGCAAAATTAATGTGCATATATAGTTTAATTTTTAGCACTTAATTACGATTGCAAAATTACTATAATCATCTCCCCTCCGCTATCCCCTCATAATGCTAAAATATAGCATCGGCTTAACAATAAATGAGTAGAGGGCATGCAGAAATTGAGAAATTCTCTGCACACCCCCTACGGGTTATAAGATGTAAGGCACCGGGCCTGTTATTCTTACAGCTGCACTTTATATGCCTTGTCGGCTACGCGTATGATATAAAGAGCACCCTTTTCGAGACTGACGGTTACATTATCGCCAGCGGCCGGAGCGCTATATACTCTCTTGCCGTCTACTGTATATACACTGATGTCAGCGCCTGCCTCTGCTCCTGAGATGACGATGCCATCGGAGTTGCGGGCTATTTTCACCATATCTTCGCAGGCATCATCTACGCCATCGTCCTTACTTACAAAGCGCACTTTTACCGCCATCTGGTCTTCGGTGAGGCTTATATAGATATCATAGACGCCCTTGAAATTCACCTTCACAAGTCCAGATTCGTAGGAATTGCTGACTATGGGTAAGGTGACTATCGTATTGTCTTTATCCGCAGTTACCTTGTCCTGATAATCAGCCATGGGCCAACCGAAATAATATATTATGTAGGAGTTTTCTAAGTGAACGTAGGGATTTACGCTCTCCACATTCTCATCAAATTCGATATCTTTGAAGAGCATCTCGTTTCCAACCACTTCACCTTGGGGTTGCGAATCCCATATATTAGTATTAAGCCAAATATTGTCTACTTTCAGCTCCGGATGAACGAGGGTTCCCTCCACAAGAAGGGTCATCTCTTTGAGATTGACAGTAACGTGGGGCTTTGAGATGGTGAAATATTCATTGCCAAAATAGATGGAGGGGCCACCCACCTTCAGATTGACAGGCACGCCGGGCTCTAATTTCTGCACCTCCGGGAAATTGTTTGCTCCAAACTTGATACAGATATCAGTGCCGGGGAGTGGGGTATCGGGAGTTGCGTTACCGATGAAAAAGTCAGATGTCAGTTTTTCTCCGCTCCATTCAAAGATGCCGGGCTCCTTGCAGGTCATCTTAAATTCCGGAACACCATACACGAGACCGGAGATTGCTCCATTGATGTAAAGGTCGCCTGTATAGTTGGCTATCAGGTCAGGAACGTTTGCCTCCGCAAAACTTACCGTAGCACTTTTGAAGTCGTCGCTATACTCTATAGTGACGTTATAAGTTCCTTTCAAGCCCTTGGCGAGAGCAAAAAAATCGGGATTTACCACCAGAGTGGAAGAGGGATTCTCCGGAGTGGCAGGAGTCTCATCCTCTTTCGCCCAGCCAAACTCGATGCCTGAATTTATATCCTGAATATAGTAGGCGAAATCACCATCGATGGTAAGGTCTGTATAAGTCACCTTATTCCCATCTGTGGAGTATGGGCTGGCCGAGGCCCCCTCTTTAGTGTTGAGCACGCCATAGGCCGGAGTGAACCCAAGTTCTTTCGCCTTTGTAAAGGTCAAGGTAGCTTTCTTGCCATCAAAGTCAACGGAGATATCATAATATCCTCTCACGTCGCTTATGCCGTAGGAAGCATCCCACATCTCCTCGGCAGGCGAATAATAATAGAGCTCGCAGGTGAGATTGTCGTCGGTGATTTTTGTCTCCCCCTTGGCATAGAACATCGCATAGTCATCGAAGCTCTGGAGCATGAAGGCATCGCCGGGGCGCATACGCACCTCCTTAAACTCCAGATGAGTGCCTTCACCTCCGGATTTGCGGAAGGTGTAGAATTGCGGATTTCCGACGTAAAAATCGTATGTCTGATATTGGAGTTGACCATCCTCAGACTCCTGAGACTGCACCGGGGCCATTGCGGCAGCCCGTTCTGCCGGCGCCGGCATTGTAGCCTTTGCCACATCCATTATTTCTCCTGCATAGGATGTAAGCGGACTGAGCAATGCGGCTACCATTAAAGATGTAAGTAGATTTTTCTTCATTCCCTTAGGATTTAAATTGTGATTCAGCCGCAAAATTAGCAAATTCTTTTTTATTGACAAAATTTAACTTCATAGAATCAGAGCAAATTCTTCACAATATCACCATAAACATACCTTAAAGGCTTAATTATTCATAAAAATGCAGACTAAGACTTATTTCTTTTTGCATTTCATCTCATTTTTCACTATCTTTGCATCTACTCTCCTCCCACTCTTAAATAACCCATTTTAGCAATAAGAATGAAAAAACACATTTTTCCGATAGCCATGGCCTTAACTATCGTTTCAGGCGCTCTATCCGCTCCCTCTATTATGGCTACGAGCAAATATGACGCTCAGTTCGCCTCCTATCCCACGTATAACGGCGATGACCTTGAAGTATCGGTTGACGGCAATGGCACTCATTTCCGTCTATGGTCGCCGAAAGCTGAGCAGGCTCAGGTGCTTCTATATAGCCAAGGCGCTTACGGGTCTCCATATTCCACCCTTGACATGACTTTTCATCCTGCCGATGGCACATGGACGGCCGAGGTCCCGGAAAATCTTTATGGCAAGTTCTATACCTTCCGAATCCTCAACAACGGCGTATGGATGAAGGAGACTCCCGGTGTCTGGGCTAAAGCTGTGGGCATCAATGGCAACCGTGCCGCCCTCATCGATCTCTCGAAAACCAACCCCGAAGGCTGGGATGCCGACAAGGGCCCGCAGGTGGATAACTTCACTGACGTAATCATCTACGAAATGCATCATCGTGATTTCTCCATGCACCCCTCTTCCGGCATCGCCAATAAAGGTAAGTTCCTGGCTCTGACCGAGCAGGGCACGCTCTCGCCCGACTCTCTGAAGACCGGCATTGACCATCTTAAGGAGCTTGGTGTGACGCATGTGCATATCCTCCCTTCCTACGATTACAACTCCGTGGATGAGGCTAATCCGCAACTGAACACTTACAACTGGGGCTATGACCCTCTCAACTATAATGCCCCCGAGGGCTCCTATTCCACTAACCCCTCCGACCCTGCCGTGCGCATCCGTGAGATGAAGGAGATGATAAAGGCTCTCCACGACGCCGGCATAGGTGTCATCATGGATGTGGTGTATAACCACACGGCAGCCAACGATGACTCCAATTTCAACCTTACTGCCCCCGGCTATTATCACCGGCACTGGGACGACGGCAGATATTCAGATGCTTCCGGATGTGGCAATGAGACTGCTTCTGACCGTCAGCAGATGCGCGACTATATCATCAATTCCATCAAATACTGGACCGATGAATACCATATCGACGGCTTCCGCTTCGACCTCATGGCTATCCATGACACCGAAACGATGACTCAGGCCGCCGCTGCCATCAAGGAAATCAATCCCGACGCTTTCATCTATGGCGAGGGATGGACTGCCGGAGACTCCCCTCTCGAACCGGAAAGACGAGCCCTGAAGGAGAACGTTTCCAAAATGACTGACATCGCTGTCTTTTCCGACGACATCCGTGATGCCGTGAAAGGACACTATTCCAACGCCGAAGACCGTGGATTTGCCACCGGCAAACCCGGTCTGGAGGAAACTGTCAAGATTGGCATTGTCGCCTCCACCGCTCATCCGCAAGTGGACTATTCCAAGGGGGCCAACTCAAAATTCGCATACGCTGCAAGCCCGGAGATGATAGTCAATTATGTCTCCTGCCATGACGACCTCACCCTTACCGACAAGCTGAAAAAGTCTATACCTGAGGCCTCTGAAGCCGAACGACTTGCTGCCGCCAAGCTCGCGCAGACTATCGTCTTCACCTCGCAAGGCACCCCCTTCATGTTTGCCGGCGAAGAGATTTTCCGCGACAAAAAGGGAGTGCATAATTCCTATAAGTCGCCTGACTCTATCAATGCTATCGACTGGGCCGGCAAGAAGACTTACGCCGACCAGTTTGACTACTACAAGAATCTCATAGCCCTGCGCAAGGCTCACCCCGCTTTCAGAATGACTTCGGCCGACCAGATAGCCCGTCATCTTGTCTTTGATGAAATCGACTCCGAAAAGATGCCGAATCTGATCTCTTATTCGCTCAAGGATAATGCAAATGGCGATGCCTGGAAGGAGATTAAAGTCATCTTCAATGGCTCCGCAGAGCCCCGTACGGTCAACGTAAAGAAGGGGAAATGGACTATTGTGGCGCGAGACGGCAAAATCAATCCCGAGGGCCTCGGCTCATTCAAGGGTGGCAAAATAGAGCTTGCTCCCTATTCCGCTCTCATTCTCCATCTATAACCCCCTGCGCCGATATCCGCTGGACTTACCTTAAAAGAGGATATTAATTTAAAGAGGATGTATCAAAATGAATTGATACACCCTCTTTTAAATTTTTTGGTTGACTGCGATTAGCCCTCAGAAATTGCGTCGCTGGGGCAAACCTGAGCACAAGAACCGCAAGAGATGCAAGTGTCAGGATCGATGTGATAGATGTCGCCGGGAGAGATTGCTCCTACGGGGCATACGGGCTCGCAGGTGCCGCATGCTACACAGTTGTCGCCAATTACGTAAGCCATTGTTGTAATGTTTATTAGAGTTAGTTAAATGTCATTTTATAATCCGGGACTCCGCGAGGGCTCCCATCTTGTCTTGCAAATTTAATACGATTTTGCCATAATTCCACCTCCCGATGCCAATTATTTTTTTAATTTGTAATGATTACAAATTAGCACTCTTTACCGCCTCTTTCTTCTTCTCCCTTTCCCCAATAGAGTTTTCAGGCGCAAAGCGTATGGCACCACGGCAAGCAGAAGCACAGGAATATAAATGTAGGCCGGCGCTGTGCACACAAGGGCTGCCGAGGCAAAGGTCACCGCTACTGAAACAATGAGCGCCGCCACGCCTCCTCTCTTCACCCTGACATCATATTTGATTCCAGCTACTATCCACGTTAGCGCAAGATAGCCGGCATACCAGATTATGAAGGACACTCCAAGCCCGGACAGACCATATAACGTATAGCCGGCTATGCAGACGGCGAGTCCGAACATCGAGTCCAGGCTCTCTACTATGAGATAGACGAGCCCGTTGCCCTGCGAGACTATGGTGTAGGCCATTATGACGGAGGGAACGCGGAAAATGGTGTGAAGTATGCCAAAGGTGATGAAGGGGATGATGACGTCAAATTCGGGAGTGTAGAGCAATTCTACGAGCCAAGGCCTCGCCACAAGAAAAAGGAGCACAAGCGGGGTGAGGATGGTGAGTGTCAGCGACATCTCGTGGCTCACATATACACTCCGGCGCATGGAGGAGTCGCCGCAAGCCGCTATTCGGGGATAAAACTCCAGTCCGATAGCACTGAGCACAAAACCCATATATCTCACCACCAGCGTGTTGCCTGCCTGATAATAGCCCACTTCCGATGTGGAGGCATAATGATTCAGCCACCAGATGAAGATGGTCAGTGCCAGCGAGGATATAAAGGCGGCAAGCGCCATGTAGCCTCCGAGCTTGGCAAAGTCCTTTCCCTCTTTAAGAAGGGCCGGCGAAGGGCTCTCCGCCTCTATATCCCGCGGTCGGAAACGGCGGATGCTTATCCAGGCTGCCACGGCGTATGCAAGCAGCGAGAAGATTACAGAATTATTGCCGAGAAACCGGAAAAGCGGTATTGAGACTGCCAGTCCCGTCAGCGAGGCGATAAGGCCGGCGCGGGCCAGCTCTTTGAAGCGCGATAGGCCTTGAAGGATGGAGTTTTCGCCGGCGGTCATGGCATTGAAGAGTATGCACACGCCAAGAAGCACAAACGACCACCAGAAGGCACTGCTCTCAAAGAAAAGTGATGAAAGCAGCGGAGAGAGAAATGTGAGCAGCACCCCCCCGAAGATGCCTACAAGGAGATTCCATGAACGTATCGTGCCCAGAAGCCTGCCGAGGAGCCGACCGTCGTTTCGCTTCATGGCCACTTCCCGCGTAGTGCTCTGCCGGAGCCCGAAATCCGTCAGTGTGGCAGTAGTGTCCGTGACTTGCTGAAAGATGCCGAAAAGGCCCACACCGGAGGCCTCAAGCCATATCGAGACAAACTTCATCTTCACCATTCCGCAGATGACATTCACCACCTGCAGCGACGTGAAGACGCTGAGCACTTTGACTATGGATTTGTTTATGGATGAGGTGCCCTTCATCTCTGCGGCGCGAAGTCTATTTTCCAAGTGTCGTAGGCCACTCCTCCGCCACCGTATGAGAATTTATTATGATAAAGCCCGGCATTGAGCTTTCGCCCTCCGTCTTCATTGGAGGTGCCGAAATCTAAATATCGCCTTCGTCTCACTTCCGGCATTTTGAGAATTTCTGACACGAGAAGAGTGAGCAGCCGGCATTCGCGGGCATATTCCGTTGTGGCTATATACTGGCAATGCGCTGTCGCTTCGCTCAGATACAGACATATCCCGGCCTCCGGATTTCCGGCTCTTTCAAGGGTGCATATCCGGATATTTTCGGGAAAGCGGTTTTTGAGCAAAGAGAGTTCCTCCGTATTATGCACCGGAGAGGCTGAGTGCTTTTCTTTCAGGCAGTGGCTCAGCATCCTATGAAAGGCCGCCACGTCAGCGTCGGTGTTGAAACTGAGGCCGTCGGCATTCCGTCGGGCGTAATTGAGCGCCCTTATCCGGGAGGGCGTCATTGGGGCCGGGTCGGGAAGGTATATCGCATTGCTGATGAGGGATGCGGAGATGCGGGCGCCGAAACGATGAAGAGCATAGAGGTCTTCTTGAGCGGGCCGGCGCGTATAGATGTAGGGCACCGGCTTATAAACGCATCCTCTGAAGCCATGCGCCGGAGCATAGTCGTTCCAGGCCTCAAACAAGCAAAGCACATCCTCTGCATCTATATGTCTCATAGGGAGCAGCCATCCGCCGTAGGTCAGACCTTGGTGCGAATAGAGGGTATCGCCAACTGCATTTGCCGGCAGAATAGCGAGCAACTTCCCTTTTCTATATGCAAGCAGGGAGTGGTCTTCAAACCGGTCGGAATGATACTCCATGTAGTCTCTGAGAAAGAGGAATGTAGCATTTCTGCTTTCTCTTACAAATGAGTCCCACTGCTGCTTTCGGGAAGACTCATACCTCACTATTTCCCACTTCAGCGTATCCATTCCGCGGGGTTGAGTTTATCACGATTCTTCCATACCTCAAAGTGAATGGAGGGACGTCCACCCTCATCCGAGTTGGCCACTTTACCGAGGGCCTGACCCTGACGCACAGTGTCGCCATTCTTAACCGAGGTAGTGGCCAGATTGCCATAAACGGTGTAGTAATTGCCATGTGAGACTATCACCACGGTATTATAACCCGGAAGACGGTAGATACCTGTCACCTTACCTTCATAGACCGCCTGCGCAGTGGCTCCGGCCGACACTTCCGCGTCGATGCCGGGATTGTCGTAAGTGACTCCCGGCAGGTCTGGAAGCGCGTGCCGCCCGAAGGGGGAAGTGATGCGGAAGGCTCCGCTTACGGGTTTGGGCAGAGAGCCGCGCATCTTCTCAAATCCGCCACCGGCTGAGGGCGTCGTCGGCTTAGAGGGTGTGGAGGTGGTAGTCTGCGAGCCTGCCGATGTTTTGGTGTTGGATTTTGAGGAAGACTGCGAATCGCCTCTTGGCGTACGCTTTCTCGCATCAGCGTACGAGCGCCCGCTGTCATTCTTTTTATTGCGGGAATTTTCCGCTATGCTCGTCTGGTTTGCAGGCTTTTTGGCCTCCTCCTTATTCTTGTTGCGGTTTCGGGCCTTCGTGGTCTTATCAGACCCTGTCTTGGCGGCAAGCTCGCTATTTTTCTGCTTCTCGGTGTCTGCTTTCTTTCTGGCCGCTTCTGCTCTTTCCGCTTCCAGACGGCGCTGTTCGGCCTGCCGTTTCTCCTCGGCGAGGCGTCGTTCCTCTGCCTTACGTTTCTCTTCGGCGAGACGTCTCTCTTCAGCTTTACGGCGTTCGGCTTCCCGCTGCTGCTCCGCTGCTATGGCGGCTGAGATCCGGTTGCGCAGTTCGTTTGCCTCACTTTGCTTTTTGGCAAGATGAGCCCTGAGCTGGTCACCCTGCTTGCGAAGTTGCACTATGAGAGCATCCTGACGCGCATATTGGCTCTGGAGGGTCGCATTGGCCTCTTTCTGTTTGCCGAGCGCAACGTTTTTGCTCTGTTTGGCCTGACTGAGCTGCAGATTCTGAGCCTTCAGCTCATCGTTTTTTTTCTGTATCTTGATGGTCTGACGTTCGCGCCAATTATTAAACTCACGCAGATAACGTATGCGGCGCATAGCCTGCGAGAAATTCTTCGACGAGAAGATGAATGAGAGGGACGACTTTTTCCCTTTAGCTTTTCTCATCTTCTTGACGGCCACAAGATAGTTTTCTCTAAGAGATTTCAGTTCCTTCTCGTTAGCCGAAATTTTATGCCCGAGGTCAGTAATCTGATTGTCAAGTGCCTTCACCTGGCCCGCAAGCTCATTCACCTGCTTGCGCGTCACTTGGATATCGGCGTCTATACGCGACAAATCAGCCAGCCCCTGAGAGACCGACTTCTCATTACTTGCGATTTTAGCCTTTGTTTCCTTTATCTCCTGCTGCGTAGAGTTTTGCTTCTTTTTCAGTTCGGCCGATGACTCTGCGACCACACTCTTCTTTGGCTTGGCAGCTGTCTTTTTAGCATTTTTAGCCGGCGCGGCAACGCTCTTTTTCGGCACCGTTTTCTTTTGAGTAGCTTTCTGAGCCTCTGCCGGGAGGATAGCGCTCAGCAAGACTACGGCATACATCAGAATTCGGATTGCGGTTCTTCTCATGCTCATAGCGATAATGACTTGAGAAATTCTTTCACACTCACTTTCTGATAATTTTTGTCGAGCCTGATGGATTCAAGCGGAGCGGCGTTGTAGTTGAAAGAATTCATCTTTAAGGTAGCGTCATACTCCTTAGCCCCGGCCACTGCTTCAAGGTCCATCGTTATTTTCTTGCCATCGTATGTATAGAAAGCGCTGGCTACCACGGCATTGCTCTCAGGAGCCGCGGTAAAGACCTCAAGTTTCCCCTCCGGGCCAAACTGAAAACCATAGTTGACGCTCCCGCCGATGGGCTCATCCGGCACTAACAGCCATCCCTCTTCCATGACATAGCATTTTGTTTTGTCACAGTTAAGCGTGGACAGCTGTCCCTGGCCGGCCACGAATGCACGACCGAGAATCATGGTCTGGACATCATCAAGGGTCACGGGCAGGTCTGTCAGAAAATCACCCAACTGCTCCTTGGCATAGACTTTCTTAATCTTGTTGATAGCCAGCACCTGAGTCTTGGTGAGCTGTATTCTGCCCACCTCCCCTATCAGTGGCACCCTTATGGAAATGGTAATCTCGGAGCCCTTCTGCATAAATATTTTCACGTTCGGGGAAACGGGGAGCCTATCCATGCCGATTTTACCATCGATAAGAACGGATTTCCAGGGCTTATAGTCCTGCGTCACAGCCGAAACAAACGTCTTTGTTTCGGAAGGAGTCATGGATGTCTGGGCATCGGCATTCACGGCAGCCATGCCGCAAATCATGGCCAGAAATATAAGTATCTTATGTTTCAGTCTTTTCATTATTTTTACTTAACGTATTTTCCTGACTCTACCTTCTGGCGGAGAGTTTCGTCTTCCGGTTCGATTTCCAGCGCTTTCTTCCAGTTTTCCATCGCCTCATCCTTGCGGTCAAGGAAATAGAGTATGTCGCCCAAATGCTTATAGATCTCAGCATCCGGATTATTGGAGTCAGCCATATTCTTCAGCGCCTTCTCCTGATACTCAAGGGCCTCCGGATAACGTCCGCGCAAAAATAGTATGTAGGCGTATGTGTCGAGGATTGTAGATGACTCCGGATCTCCCTCCACAGCCTGCTTGCTGAGATTTTCAGCCTTGTCCAAATCTGAACCGCTTTCTGCCAGAAAGTAAGCATAATTATTGAGTGTAAGGAAATTATAAGGCATCAGCCTCACGGCATTCTCGTAGGCACCGAAGCTCTTGACGGTGTCTTTAGCCTGATAATATAAGTCGCCTAACATACCGTAGATTACGCTGGCCTGCATGAGAGAGGCGTAGTCCAGCTGCTTTACTGTTGCGTTCATCGGAAGTGAATCGTAAATCGGAGCTCCCGGTATCATCTCCTCCAGCAACGTGTGTAGCACTTTTCCGGCTCCATCAAAGTCTCCGGTCTGCGTGGCTGCCGTGGCGTAAATGAATTTCAGACCTTCCCCCGGCTCTATAACCTCCTCAGCACGACGATAGGTGGCCACTGCGCCCGCATAGTCGTCAAGTGCTATCTGATATGACATCTTGGAGCCATAATAATCCTCCACATCGGGCGCAAGGTCTATAGCTCTTGATATTATCTCGCGAGCACCTTTCGGATCCCCCTTCTCGTAAGCATACCGAGCTTCGAGGTCAAGCACTCTCGGCTCGTAGGGATACTGACGGTCAAGCACTTCGAAGAGATGATCTCCGCGCGCATGGTCACTTTTATCAGAGATGAGCGTGCGCAGATAGTCGCCGAGTATGCCCAGCTTCTGGTCGAGGTCGAAGTCTTCGCTCAGTAGCGACTTGTAGGTATATTCATCAAACTTCACGCTATCATTCAGCATCTTATAGAGCGATGAGAGCATCAGTTTCGGGCGTCCGGACTCCGGGGCTATTCTCTCCGCAGTCTCATAGCATACAAGCGCTGAGTCTGTAGCGCCTATCGTCTGAAAGAGCGCACCCTTAACGATATAGCCTTCCGGGCCGGAGGGATTCGACCGCAGATAGTCATCACTCTCTCTAAGAGCACTGACTGTGTCGCCCTGCGCAAAGTAATATAACGATTTGCGAGTGCTGATAGGGATGGATTTTCCCTCTATACTTTCATACTTATCAAGCGTCTCTATAACTTTCGCAGAGCTGTCCATCCGTGAATAGACATCAGACAGAGAAAGCAACACGCTGCTCTTCTCCGGGAAACGCTCCGCCAGTCTCTTGAAGACTCTTACGGCCTCCGCATTGTCTTCCAGCTGCGAAGCTATGTAGGCATAATAGAACGATTCGTGATAGTCATCGGGATACTTATCCACAAACGTCTTCACCTTCGAGAGCGACTCAAGAAGTCCGTCGGGAGTGGTCAGCGAGTCATTCTCTATGTATATGTTTCCGAGCCCGTAAGCCGAAGCGGCCTCAGCATACGAGGGGTCTACGCGATAGGCATGTCTGAACATTTCGTAGGCCTCACCGCTCTTATCCTCGGCCTGAAGACGCACACCCTCCATATAGTAATATCGCGCCTTCGCTGCCCTCTGCGCCGGCGTGAGTCGTTCTGCCGCCGACCTCCCGAACAGTGAGGCCGCCAGCAGCGTCGTCAGCGCTATAAATATCAATTTACGCATTATCTCTGCTATATAGAAACTTCCCGCATCGGAGGCGGGATAAGTAGGACGGATTCAGTCCACGCCGGTGTGGCCGAATCCCTGATCTTCACGCTTCGTGCGGTCAAGCTCCTTCACGGGCTCCCACGTCACGTGTGAATATTGCTTTATCACCATCTGGCAGATACGCTCACCATCATTGACCACAAAATCCTCCTGCCCGAGATTGATAAGTATTACCTTTATTTCTCCACGATAGTCGGCATCCACGGTGCCCGGAGTGTTCACTATGCTGAGGCCATGCTTCAGCGCAAGTCCGCTCCGGGGACGTATCTGACACTCATATCCCTCCGGCAGCTGCATATACAGCCCCGTACCTATCAGCGCCCTTTCCAGCGGACGCAATGTCACAGGGCCTTCCGGAAGATAGGCGCGCACATCCATTCCGGCGGCCTCGTAGGTGCCATAGTCAGGAAGCGGATGATGACTGCGGTTGATTATCTTGACTTTTACTTTTTCCATTACTAAGTGGTTTTATCCATCAGTCTGACAGACTGCAAATTTACAAATTTTTTTTCATTCTCAGTGCGTTCCGCCTGCTGATTTTTCCTTTTCATCTTTTGGAAGCACCTGCGGACCGAATATCATTGAAATTATTCCTCCCAGCAGATTCACTCCTATACAGACTTCCAGCACAAGCGTGATGCCGCCGCTCCTCAGGAGTATAGGCATGATGAAGACGCCGATTATGGCCCCTACCTTTCCTATCATGGCTGAGATGCCGTTGCCGAAGCCTCGGTTGGCCACATCATATATCTGAGCCGGAATGATGAAGGTGATGAGGTGAGGCCCTGCGTTAAGTGCAAGCTCAAACACCAGGAAGGCCGCTATCGACACCCAGAGTGGCCAGTGGCACATGTAAGCTGCAAGCAATACGCCCAGTCCTATGGCTGCCCCAATGAAACCGGCGGTGAGCATCTTCACGTGCCAGCATTTTCTCACTCTGAGCAGTCCTATTACGAAACCTGCAAGTATGAAGCAGTTGATAATTGTGGTTAGCATAAGAGAATTAGACACTTTTGCCATACCCACAGCATCTGACGTGTCAAGCCCTAACTTGAGTACTAAGATAGGAAGGAAAACTCCCACTCCATATACGCCCACACCTTCGCACGCCCAGGGAATACCGCTGAATATAACCTTCTTCAACATCTTGCCGCGAAAGAAATCTTTTGTAGGTATCGGCTTGCCTTTCTTCTCCTGTGGCAGGGGAAGGATGCGCACGTCTTTTCCGAGAAAATACTCCACGGCAGACTCTGCCTTTGCTTTTTCGCCCTGCGAAAGAAGCCAGCGGGGAGAATTTCTAAAGGGTATGCGGCTGAGAAAAGTAAGCAACCCGAGACCGGTCATGATAAGCAGCAGATAGTTCCAGTGCTGAGGGGTCAGCCCGAGTTTGATTATCCACAGGGAAATGGCTGCCACGGCAATAAAACCGACGGCCGATGTCGCCTTTGCCACTCCGACCATGAAGAGCTTATACTTCTCAGGCATTATTTCAGAAATGTAGGAATCATCAAGCGAATATCCGCCGCCGACTCCGAGGCCGGCTACGAAAAGGCCGGCTGTCAAAGCCCCTATATGCGGCCAGATAAAGGGAATGAGCGAGCCTATCATGATTAATACAGGACTGAGGCGGAAAAGCGCAAGATAGCCATATCGGTCGCTCAGCTTGCCTATCACTATCGAGCCCAAAGCTATGCCGATAAGACCCGCCGCGCCAAGCACTCCCTGCATGGAGGAGGAGAGCTCAGGATGATTCACAAGATTTATCAGCGGTATGATGATACCCACGAGGCCGGAAAGCACAGTGCCGATTATCTGCTCCATTGATGCCGTCGCCAACACACGGAAATGCCCCGCTCGCAGAGGCATAGTCTCCATATTCACCGTTCCGGGTGGAAGCGTCATGTCAGGACTATCGGGCTTAGCAGTGCTGCTATTTTGAATATTCTTGTCTCTTTCCATAAGTAAGTATTGTAATGGTGTGTTTCTAATTTCAAAACGCACCTTCGACCGCTAATGTTCGCTATGAGGAGGTCTAAAACGCTGAAGGAGGGCGCGCCAAAATTCTACATTTTGACACGCCCTCCTTCAGTGTCTCCCCCCGAACTATAAATAAGGGTGAGATAATGAGTATTAAGCACCTTTTCGCCTGCGCCTTACGGATTTCGAAGCATTGGAGTTTGCTCCGGAGCTGCTACCGCTGCTCACTTTAGGCTTCTTGGCCTTGGAGGCTCTTTTCTTCGTAGTAGACGTCTTGCGACGAACTGATGTCTTTTTCTGAGCAGGAAGCTCATCGATGTTGCTGTCTGAACGTACAGGGATATTATCGCCGTTCTCTTCAGCTATCTTATTTTCAGCCTCCAGGCGCGCACGCTCCTCTGCGGCCTCCTTCTGTGCAAGATATTCTTCACGCGTGGGCACATAGAGATTCTTGCCATATTCGCGCAGTCGGCGGTCTATGCTGTCTTGCGCCTGCTTCAGCATATCCTCGTCGGGATACATCTGATTCATAGAAAGATTGCGCAGATTCTTCGTCTTATAGATGTCGCCCTGATACATGCCGAGATTGAAATAATCATCCAGCGAATACTGAGGCTTGTTGTTGTCATCGCTCAGGAATATATACTGCTGGGCCAGCCAGGGGCGCAGTGCATCAAACTTCACCCAGAACATCGGGTAGCGAGCCTCTCCGCCGAAGTCTCCGGCACGAGTGAGCACCGGACAGATAGCCTCCACGCGGGTTCTCATACGATTTGTGCGGCGGTCAAACTCCCATTTCTCCAGAATGTAATATGTAAGCACCTGGCCGGTGGGCATATCGGCCTCCTCGATGACGTATTTTGGATTTTTCTCGGTAGAGCCTTTTCCCTCTGTGTAATAGATGCCGAAGCGGTCAAGCATATCCCCTACCTTCACCTTATATTCATCGGTGAACACCTCTCGCCCGTCGAGATACTCGTAGGCCGGGAGCTTCCCCTCTACGACTTGCTCCATGATGATGCGGAAGAGATTTTTCTGTCCGTCTATGATGTCTTCAGGGAAATAGAGCGGAGTGTTCTGCTCCTTCTGCAAGTCGATTTCACGATATATCTCACGCATATATTCAAGGTCGGCGTCATGCACCGGCTTGTTTTCATAGAAGCTCTGCATGCGCTGCGTGATGCCCACATTCTTCTCGGCATTCTTTTTGTCCTTTTCGGTTCTTCTGCGCACGCCGCCGGTATCCTCGACTTGCGCCAGGGCTGTAATCGAGACTGAAAGCGTCAGAAGGGCCGTGAGAATATGCTTTATATATTTCATCTGGAGTGTTGGATTTGCTTACTTATGTAAGGTCTGAAATTTGACTTGTTAGTTAAGACCCACCTCCATCGGGGAGATGTCTCGGGTGATACCGTCGGGTCCTTTTGCTTTTATATTGGAGATGAAGAAGCTCTTGCCGGGCTTCATTCTCTTGAACTGCTCTCTCTGGCGCTCGGAGAATCGGGCACCATTGCTCACTTCGGGTATGGCATTGCCCATTGAGTCGAAGAAAGTCGTATTGAAGGAGAGCACCGTGTAGCTGATATTCAGCAGGCCGTCGTCCACGGCAGCGCCGATGCCTTCGGCGGCCATCAGCTGAGCCTTTGTGATTCTGCGCGGCGTTCCCTTATAGTGGGTGCCCCCCACAGGGATGAAGGGGTCGGGATCGGGAAGTTTGCGTATGCGGAATGTCATCGACCCCACACTCTGCGTTCTCCCCTCAAGCTGCGCGCTCACGGAGATGGTAGCCTCCTGACCTACGGCAGTTGCGCGGGCTGTCCAGCCATCACCACTGCGCGTGAGCGTTCCGTTGCTCATGGTGGCCTGCACGGCGCTCATCGGCACTCCCGGCACTGAAATGCTGATAGGGTTGTCGATGCCGGCATAGATGACGTTCATCATCGTGGGAGAAATGGTGGCCATAGGCTCGACCACCGTATAGGACGACTTGAACGGACGTTTGTCTATCGACCCGTCGGCTCTCATCACCTCAATGTATCCGGAGAACTCGTGAGTGCCCGTGCCGCCCGGCACAAATTCATAGAGTCCGTCACGATTATTCAGCTTCGTGCCTCCCACATAAATCGTGGGACGCTGTGTCGTGTCGATTGCTGCAAGCACGATATTGGCGGAATATTTGCCGCCGCGGATTATCATATTGCTTTTCGGGATGACGTAGGCATTGAGCTCGTTTACTCTGATGTCTCCCATATCCACGCTTGAGATAAGGTTGCCCATAGCTTCCGATTCAGCCTGGCGCACATCGTTCTGCAGCTTGGTGAGCAGCGTGATGGCAGCCACCACGGGCATATTGTCAAACATGCGGTTTTCCCACGTCACGGGGCCCACGGTGCCCGGAGGGGGGGTGACCTTCAGCGAGAGCATTTCAGCCACAGCCTTTCTCTTATCCGGGTCGGTGATGAGCGGGAGCACAAACTTCCTGTATGCCTCAATTTCCTCGCGCAGCTTACGCCCGTTTTCGGTCATTGGATTAAGCATCGTAGTGGAAGCAGCCTCCAGATCATCCTGATTTATGATTTTGTTGTAGTCGCCCTTGGGGCCATCCGCCTTTCTGGCTATAAGCACCTTGAGCGAGTCTATGCGGTTATAGAGCAGATTAGAGCGGTCATGAAGTTGAACTCCCTGCTCATACCAGGCGGCGGCTTTCGTAGGGTTCTGCTCATAGAGCGACGCGAGATAGCGGAACTGGACTTCGTTTCTCAGCGTCATATTGCTGTTAGTGCGATGGAGACCCTCCTGGACGAGGCTGAAGCCATTCAGAACGTCTGACGAGACGTTTAGGGCCAGCATCGCCGTCAGCACGATATACATCAGATTTATCATCCTCTGACGCGGCGACATCCTCGCTACATTATTTCCACCTGCCATATTCGATTATCTCTTTAATTTCTTTTTTAGTCCTTGGCGAAAGGGCTCTCCGGACGCTCATTGGCTGCCATAGGGGCTCCTCCCATCATCGGATTGGCCATATTGATGGTCATGGCCGTTATCATCTTTTCATATACCTGATTGAGCTGCTTCATATAGCGAGCCATCTTCTCTGTCTCCTCGCAATAGTGTGATGACTCGGAGGCCGCCTTGTCATACATATCCCGGATATCCTTCAGACCACGGTTGACGCGGTCTATGGAATCAAGCTGTGAGGAGACACTCTTGAGTTGAATTTCGTAGATAGTATTGAGGCCGGCGATATTGCGGTTAAGTCCCTCCATTTGATCCACATAGCCTGTGGATGAGCGCGTGATGGTTTCGCTGTTGGAGGTGATGGCCTCGTATGATTTCAGAAGAACTTCGCTGACTTCATTCAGCGACTTTGTGGTCTCTTGCAGACGATTCATCTGCTCGGCGATACCGGCTATCTGCTCCAAATATTTCTGGGTGGCTCCGGTGAGTTCAGCCATTCCGGCGAGCTGCTCGGAGGCAGCGGCCATTTTGTCTATGCTGTCGCGCAGCGACTCGGTGTCCTCTTCAGTCAGCCCGTAAGCCTCTGCTGCCGAAATCATTGTGGCAGGCACCCCTTGAGCCGCCGGAGCGGGGGCATACGCTACTCCGCCTNCCTGNGGCTGATATCCGNCGGCTGANGGCACGCCCTGNNCCGCTGAGCCCCCCTGCGNCTGTGAGCCGCCGACTACCACACCGCCGCCTCCATTGAATGAGGGACGGTCTTCGGCCGAATGTGAATCCAGCACCGGGAAAACCTGTTCCCATTCATACTCTTTCGGGGGACGGTCGAAGGCGGTGAGGATAAACATCGCGATCTCCGTGCCCATGCCTATACAGAGCAGAGTGTTGCCGCCNGGGAGATGCAGAATCTTGAAGAGTGCGCCCCAGATGACGATAGCAGCGCCTATCGAATAAGCGAAGTTGAAGAAGCGCTGACCATTGGGGCCATGCAGAAAGCGCTCTATGCCGTTGGCGTATTTCTTTATCTTTACCATGTCTGTCAGGGAGGGTGTTTTTATCTTTCTTTCGGTATAATTATTTTCGTTTCTGACGATTACCGCGTGCGAAACCTACTTGAGAGCGGACGTTGCGGAAGCCGATATAGCTTCGCTGTTCATTCTGGTATTCCCACTGNCGCAGGTCGCTGCGGAGATTGTGAGCCACGTCTTTCCATGATCCGCCGCGCACTATCTTACGCTTCATTTTATAGGGGTCTTCGATAGCAGCGTTGTAGCGGTATTCGGGGTTGAGGTCGGAGGTCAGCTTGCTGAGCGACTCGGTATAGGCTGTAGAAGTCCATTCNGAGACGTTACCGGCCATGTCATAAAGNCCGAAGTCGTTCGGCTTATAAGTNCCCACCGGCGAGGTGATTACGTGNCCGTCTCTTACGAAGTCNCCCTCCATNGGCTTAAAGTTGGCATAGAAGCATCCGCGCTCATCCATCGGAAGNGTCTCATCCCAGGGATAAGANCTTTCGGANTTGCCGGCACGTGCGGCATATTCCCATTCGGCCTCCGTCGGAAGACGGTAGGGTTCTATATAGATACCTTCGCGGCCGAGGGAGCGACGCAGAAAGTCTGTACGCCAGTTGGAGAATGCATTAGCCTGCTCCCAGCTCACTCCTACTACGGGATAGTCATTATATCCGGCGTGTGAGAAATACATGCGGGTATAGGGNTCGTTGTAGGCATTGTCAAAGTCGTTAATCCAGGCAGTGGTGTCGGGATAGACGTTGACGATATATGTGTTGAGAAAGTCATAGTCTCCNGTGAGNGGACGAGAGACAGTCTCGCGCACGATGCTGCCGTCTTCAGCCAGATAAGCGGTNTCTTTGGAGATTATGGGCAGATCGGTAGGAGTCGGGAGGTCAGTATTATATTCNCGGCGCGTGGCGTCCACGCGGTTNGCTCTGCGGGCTGCCGCCGTGTGATTAAATATCTCATATCTGTAATTGAGCTGCGTAGGGTCGAGNTCACGGCGTCCGGTNATTGGATTGGTGCGATATACGCTCTCTATGGCTCGCTGCTCATCCTCATTGGCATTTCTCCAGGGGATGGGGCGATTCCAGTTGAGGTAAGGCTTGATGGGATTTCCCTCCCTGTCTTCCTCGATTTTGAAAGCCTCATTGCCGCCGTANGAGGGGTCGGCGAGGCGTTCGCGGATGATAGAGTCACGCACCCAGAATACGAACTGCTTGTACTTTGAGTTGGTCACCTCTGTCTCATCCATCCAGAAAGCATCGACAGTTACTCCGTGCGCGTCAGCCTTTATGCCGTGAATAGAATCGTCGGAACCGGGTCCCATCTTGTAGGCACCACGGTCTACGAGCACCATACCGTAAGGGGTCGGTTCGGAGTAAGAGCNACCGCCGACGCCNGTCACTTCGCCGCCGGCTCCTCCACCGCGTGCNGCGGAGCAGGAGGCGAGGATGAGAAGGGCGGCGGGCAGGATGCCGAGGCCGAGCGTCCGGAGGGCGCGTGATGATTTAAGACCGCTTATTTCTGCAAATGCTTTTTTCATTTCGTCAATGAGTAATTTATCTCTGCGACACGGCCGGTGGGTCCGGAAGTGTCAGTCATAGTCTGTAATTATATTCTTTGGCTACATGAGCCTTATAGACCTGTGCTTATTTCTGTTTTTCTGTGAGAAATCGAGTTTCAGTCTGTAGCCGGCCACGAGCTCGTGGCTGCCGGAGGAGGCTTTGGCGATGGCTGAGAGGGGGTAGTCGTAGGCATAGCCGATGAAGAAATTCTTGATGCTTGCGCCTATCATCACCGAGACGGCCTCTTTCCAGCGGTAGCCGGCGCCGAAGGTAAGGAATTTATTGTAGGTAGCCCTCANATCGAGTTCGGCGCCGAAGGTGCTGAAGTCTGTCTTCACGAGGAAGGAGGGCTGCAATTCAAATAACGTGTTTTTTACGGGAATATTGCCACCGCCGATAAAATATACCATTCTTCCCACCTCTGTCTCGAATTCATGGGAGTCTGTACCNCCGGGAGATTCNGTGCCCTCGACGTTCATTTTCACCGTGGGCTGNAGCAGATGGCGTCCTGAGACGCCGAAATGGAAATAGCGGTGGGTATATAGCACTCCGGCTGAGAGGTCGAAGACGTTTCCCGTGACGTCTTGCGTNGGGATGGCTTCATCGCCTGATTCATGATAGTCATCATCATCGGGGATGTCCACTTTGCTTCCTTTGAATTTCTGGTTGAAGTAAGCGCCTTGCACTCCGATGCTCATTTCGCCTTTGAGCAGCCGGAATTTATAGCTTGCCTGCAGGCCGAGGTCAAGNTTCTGAAAGAGACCGAGGCTCTCCTGCATGGCATTGANGCCGAGACCTATCTTCTGCTTACCGATTTTCAAGGGAGCGTCGGCCACGGCTATGAATCCCATAGGAGCGTGGCGGATGCCGAGCCATTGCAGCTTGGCGGCTCCGCGGATGCGGAGATAGTCTGTAGAACCGGTGGCGGCGGGATTGTAATAGGTAGGGACTGCCCAGTATTGAGTCATCTGCACATCGGTCTGCGCNGAGGCGCTGCCTGCAATCAGGAAGAGCAGCGCGCAGAGAGCGNAGCGAAGAAGNCTTCCGAAGTTTGGTTTTCTATNTAGACAAGCGAAGTGGCTCATGGTTTATTCGAAGTAGAATGTTAGGACCACCATGTTAGATTTCACCTTGGTCAGCGCTTCGGTGATTTTCATAGTCTCGGGGTCATCGGTGAGGTCAGGGCGTTTGTGCTGGAGGATGTCGGTGAGTCCGAAGCAGAATTTTATCTCAGGATTGAGCTTGAAAAANGGGAGATAAAAGTCACATCCGAGTCCGATGGTGAGATAGGCGTCGGCGGAGTTGAAGCGCANNAACTCGCTTCTTTTCTTGCTGACGTCGTATGTNCCCATGACGCCGGCCGTGAGATAGGGGCGNGTATTTCCGAGTCTGTCGCCGGAGATCTTGAGGTCGAGCGGGAGCACTACGTAGGTTGTCTTGATGTCCTGCTTGTCGGTCAAGTCGCTGTTCTGGTCGCGGAAGTAGGCCACTTTGTTGCCGAAATAGATGCCCGGCGTCACGCGCAGGTTGAAATATTTATGAAGGCGGAGGTCTCCGAGCACGTTAACGCAAAAGCCGGGAGAGAAGGANGGCACTTCTGCATACCATTGCTGACCCTGAGCNTTCACAAGGCCATTATGCGTAAAGTTAAGNTCTTGNAAATGAGCGCCCACGGAAAACCCGAGATGCCAGCGCTTCATGTCGGCATAGGGGCGGTTATAGAGCTTATCCTGCGGACGCGCCGACACTTTTGCGAAACTTCCGGCCAGAAGCACGCATAATATAAGCACTATCCTCGCCAGAGGGCCGGGGAGTGGCAGGTGTCGGTATTGTCGTTTGCAAATCATATCTCTTTAACGACCGATAATCCCGAAAATTGTATTATCTTTGCATCTTAAGTAAGTATTCAAAATTAAACGATAATATGAAATTAGAACTCTTTTATACTATCTTCGGCTTCTTTTTTGCCGCTTCCGGCTTGTCGCTCAGTCGAATATGCTTATATTCTTCTTCGCTCCGCGCCGAAATCAACCAAAAAATCAGCTCGAATATAGTATAAATTAATTGTCAATACTTACTTATTGGTCAAAAACNATATTACAGATGTCAAATCACCCTCCACATATCCCCTCCTCTCCGATGGTCTGGGAACGCCTCATCAGCGACAAACGCCTCGGCCTGGAAGAGTATCATGATGAAAGAAAGCATATCCGCAGCGACTTTCAGCGTGACTATGACCGCATGGTCTTCTCNTCCCCGTTCCGCAGGCTGCAGAATAAGACNCAGGTGTTTCCTCTTCCGGGCAGTATCTTTGTGCACAACCGTCTGACCCACAGCCTTGAGGTAGCTTCGCTCGGACGCTCCATAGCCAACGAGGTGCTCATCCGTATGCGTCAGGAGCAGACTGAAATGTCCCCCTCCCTGCTTAACATTCCGGAAATCGTGGCCACNGCCTGCCTCTGCCACGACTTGGGCAATCCCCCTTTCGGGCACAATGGNGAGAAGACCATTTCCACATTTTTCAGCGAGGGCGCCGGGGGTAAATTCCGTGAGATGGTGACCGAACGCCAATGGGCNGACCTGACCAATTTCGAGGGCAACGCCAACTCTTTCCGTCTGCTCACCCATCAGTTTGTAGGGCGGCGTCACGGAGGCTTCGCCATGACCTACAGCACTCTGGCCTCGGTGGTGAAATATCCCCACGCCTCGACGCTTGCCGGNAGCAAGGGCAAATTCGGCTTTTTCGAGTCGGAGGAGGAGATCTTCAGGAGGGTGGCGGCCTCTCTCGGCATCCCGGAGCTGGAGCCGGGGCGCTTTGCGCGTCATCCTCTGGTCTTCATCATGGAGGCTGCCGACGACATCGGCTATCAGATCATGGACATAGAAGATGCTCATCGCNTGAAGATTCTCTCTCTTGANGAGGTGACNGGGCTGCTTTCGGCCTTCTTTGACGAGAAGGAGCGCGCCCACGCCCTGAAGTCGATGGAGCGCCTCTCTGACCCTAACGAGAAGGTGGCCTATCTCCGCTCAAAAGCTATCGGGGCTCTTGTGGCCGGCTGTGCCATAGCTTTCGTCAAGCATGAGAAGGAGATTCTGCAGGGCTCTCTCACCTCTCCGCTCACCTCGCTTCTCTCGGAGGGACTCGCCGATGCCTACCGCCGCTGTTCCGATACNGCCTGGGCGAAAATTTATTGCGCTCCTGACGTGGTAGACATCGAGATAGCCGGTAATCGCATCCTTACCTATCTGCTTGATTGCCTCACGGAGGCTGTGCTCTATCCGGAGCGCAATTTCTCGCGCCTGCTCCTCTCGAAAGTGCCTCAGCAGTATGACATCACTTCTGNNGACCTTTTCACCAGACTTCAGGGGGTGCTTGACCATGTCTCCGGCATGACGGATGTCTACGCCCTTGACCTTTTCCGCAAACTTAACGGCCATTCTCTCCCGGCTGTCTGAATATTTCTCTGCATGAACCGTCTCGCTACTATCTTCCTACTTCTCATTCTCTCCCTCTGCTCCTTTGCCTCTGCCGAGATTACTCCCGAATCGCTNCCCGTGCCTACGNGCCGGGCTGCGGGCATCTCCGACCCGGCGGGCCTTTTATCTCCCGACGCCNGCTCTGCGCTCAGCAGTCAGCTTGAGGCTCTTGACCGCACTGCCACTGTCGGGGGAGCGGTGGCTATCCTCNCCTCTACGGGGGAGTATTCGCCTCAGGAGTTTGCCACACTGCTTTTTGAACATTGGAAACCGGGATATAAGGATAAGGACAACGGCTTCCTGCTGCTCGTGGCCATAGAGGAGCGTCAGGCTTTCATCTGCACGGGCTACGGTCTTGAGGGTGTCCTTCCCGATGCTGTCTGCTCTGAGTTGCTNCGCNAATATTTCGTGCCNCANATGCGNGCCGACAATCTTTTCGGGGCAATTTCNGACTCNTTAGGCGCCATNTCAAANATTCTCTCCGACCCGCAAAACCGTGATGAAGTGCTCTCTCGTCAGGGTGCCGACCAGTCTCCTCAGGCCCTTTCTGACGGCGAATTTTGGGAGATTCTCGGCTTTATTATCTCTGCTGTGGCTCTCTTTGTGCTGGCTCTCTTCTGCTTCGACCTCTTCAAGTCGCGCGGNGACAATCAGTATTCCAAGGCTTTGCGCTGGCGCAGCCATCTCTCTTACTATTGGCTCGGCACTCTCNTCTCTCTGGGTCTTGCCTTCCCTTTCCCNCTCATTGCNTTGTGGCTGACGCGCCATTACCGTTCCAAAAGAATNAAGTGTGACACTTGCGGCGCNAAAATGAACAAGCTCAACGAGGAGGAGGACAATGAGCTCCTTTCTGCCTCGCAGGATCTGGAGGAAAAACTGAATACCGTGGACTACGACGTATGGGTCTGCCCGGATTGCGGCACGATNGAGCGATTCCCTTTCCGNCTGCCTCAGAAGGAGTATACGGAATGTCCTAACTGCCACACGGTCGCGCAACATGTGGTCCTCGACAAGGTAGTGATTCCGGCCACTACNCGCCATGCCGGTCAGGGNGAGCGATTCTANAAATGTGAATATTGCGGCAANCAGCATTCNAGNAAATATACTATTCCGCGCCGTCAGGACAATAGNGCNTTGCTGGCAGCGGCAGCCATCGGAGCGGCCGCTTCGCGCGGNGGCCACAGCAACGGCGGNGGTGGCTGGGGAGGAGGCTTCGGCGGCGGAATGACCGGCGGAGGTGGCGGCGGCGCTTCCTGGTAANTTNGATATCTTANTGNCAATTTCTGCACCTGCACCCTCCTTTTCCGCTATTTTTTCTTATGATTNTCAANAACCTGATTATCAANTATTTAAACGAGCGCAATAATAATAATAATAATAATAATAATAATAATAGAAATAATTTATTTTTTCCTTCAAAATAATTTGCATATTGCATATTTTATTGCTAACTTTACGCCGTAAGTATTGAAATTCAATTTTTAAATCTTGCTTACTTACAATGCATATCCTTGTTTAATCAAATTTTCATCAAATGAAAAAGTCCATTTTACTTCTTGCGGCAGGTTGCTTGACTCTTACCTCTTTCGGGCAGACTCTGACATCTTCTCTCGTCTCTTCCCGCCAGTGCGGCGACCTCGACAATGATTACAGAAATCTTATCGTTGAGATTTCTCGAAATAATGACAACGAGATTCTCGTTAAGGCCACTAATCTCTATGACAATAAGGAGATTGAGGCGGACAGCCAGCCCTTCCTCACCTCCGGATTCACCGCGGAGAGGTCCGGAAATGCTCTTCTGCTACGCTATCACGCCGCCATCAATCCTCTTTATGCAGGCGGCGAGATAACTGTGCCCCTCTCTTCTGTCGGGATTATGGAGCACACCTACCGCATAGAAGATGTTCCAGCAGACATAAGCGGTATAAAGTTTGTATATGACGATGAGATGTTAGGCTTCGGATTGAAGGTCTTCCCCATATCGCTCTACCATTATGGAGCGCTTGGAAATGGCGAGGCTGTGACTCTCACCCCGGAGGCTAATCAGAATTCCAATCTTGTGTCTAACCTCAAGGAATGGGTGGTATATAATCCTTCTGACAGCGAAGGCAAGCCTCGCTTCTTCCGTCTGAGATTTCACGGTGGTGAGTCTACCGACCGTATGGAGGCCTACTACAACTATCTATGGCTCTACGAGGGCACCGAGTTTGACACCTCCAAGGCTATTAAGATAGCCAAAGTATATGGCGACGGCAATTATGAGTGTCTGCCGGAGGATGTGGATGTGCCCTCCTCTTTCTGGGGCACAGGATTTAAGAGCGCTCCCAAACTCTCTAAATGGAGACCCTCCAACAGCGAGCCATATACCCCCTACGTCATCAACGGACGCGACGGCGAGTTTGATGTCTATTCCTCATTTATAGAATCTCTCCAAGGCCACATTATCTCCGATGAGCCTATTGCGCTCAATGGTAAGAACGAAGGCCACATTTTAGTCACCGAGTCGGGATATCAAGCCGACGAGGAGCTCCCCTGGAAAGGGGAATGGATCACGGGCATCGGCGCTGTGGGAGACTGGTATGCATCTAATCCTATCTTCCCCATTTATGACCTCCCGATGGGCGTCACTCCCGCCTATCTTATTTATGTGCGCAATATTGCAAACAATGACGTGATATATGGCGACTCTTCGCTCGACCCTGACTTCGCACTCCTCAAGACAGAACCGGGACTCTTGGGCGTAGAGAACGTAAGCGCGGATAATTCCGGCGCCTCATGGCACATAACTGCTGAGAATGTAGTGATTTCAGCAGAGGGCAAAATCTCCCTCTCCATATATGCCGCTGACGGCCGTCTTGTTGACACCCTCTCCGGAAACGATGTTCTGACAGCAGACCTCAGCGAACTATCTGCCGGCACCTATATACTCCACGCTACTACGGCCGCCGGCTCCTCCAGCCGCAAACTGATGAGATAATACGTCCGGGATAACAAAAAAACTTAGAGTGTGCGTCGAAATGCAAAATTTTGGCGCACACTCTCTCTTTTTGTTAGGATGGATAGACTATATATAAGACTGATCGGCCATTAGTATGATGATTTACCACTTCACGTCCCCGCCATGACAAGTCACTGATATACTGACATTTGCCATAATAATAATAATAATAATAATAGCATTATTAAATTATTTTTTACAAAAAGCTTGGAAATTAAAGATTTTATCACTAACTTTACTGCACAAAATAATCCTTTATCACACTAATATGAATATGAAAAAGTTTTTTATGCTGAGTTGCGGATTGGCTCTCCTTTCCATTTCAACTCTCACGGCTTGCTCTGACGACTCGCCGGAATTACCTTCCGGGAATGACAACAACGGCGGAACTCCCGAAGAGACTCTGCCGGAGATCAGCACCCCTGAGACTCCCTCTCTAACTGATCTTTCCCAAAAGGAACTGAGCATCCTTGACCGACAGAACGAAATAGGACTCATACTCCTCAACGAAGACCTCGCACGAAGCAACGACAACATCACGCTATCTCCCTTAACCTTCAACCTCGCTATCAGCATCATAGCCAACGGAGCCGATGGTGCGGCGCTTAGCGCTTTTGAAAAGGCCTACTCTGCAAACGTGGATGACGTTAACGCTCTCAACAGTCGCTTGCTCAATGCGCTCCCCTCTGCCGACAGCTACTCTTCCCTTAGCCTCGCCACCTCAATGTGGACAGGGCAGGCGGTCACTCTCCGTCAGGAGTTTATAGAAAGAATTTCCACGTCTTACAGCTCTCCCTATAAAGGAGTGGCTACCACCAATTCTGTAAATGAGTGGATAGCCTCAACCACCGGAAACAACATTCGCAATCTTTTTGAGAACATCGGAGATGATGTGCAATTCATGTCGGTAAGCACGGTGGATTTCAGTGCCAATTGGAGAAACGGAATGGAGTTTACAGATGTCCGGGAGGCTGATTTCCATAACGCCGATGGCTCTACTTCCAAGGCCAAGATGCTGAACGATAAATATTTCATACCCTTTGCCACCGGCGACAGCTACAGCGCTGTCTCGCTCGGCCTCGGCTCACGCTACGAACTGCTCTGCATCCTTCCCGATGAGGGAAAGAGCGTCAGCGACGTGCTCAGCACCTTTAGCGGAGGCACTCTTCGTGAGCTCAGATGCACAAACAATTACCAGACAGAGGTAGAACTGAGCCTCCCCAAGTTTGAGGTCAACTACGACTGGAGCATCCCCTCCGTCATTCCTGAATCAACGGGATTAGCGCCCATGTTTGCCAAAAATGCCGATTACGGCAGACTGATTGCGGAATCCGGCGTAGCTAAATTAGGCGACAGCTTTCTGCAGGCAAAGAGCCGCACAAAATTCCGCGTAGATGAGACGGGCGTGCACGGCTCATCAGCATCGGCAGTTTACTCTGCTGTAAATGCTCCCCTCCCGGACAAGCAGAAAGAACTTCGCATGAACTTCAACCGTCCTTTCATCTTCGCCATCCGCGAAAATGGCAGCGGAGCTCTGATATTTATCGGAGCCATCAATAAGCTCTAAACTTAGACCCCAACCCACTGAGGGCGTGGCGGAGCGAGAATTCCGGCCACGCCCTCTGTAGTATGCAACGATTATTCTCAGGGGTCTGCTCAGACCTTCTCACCGAATAGCATCAAGAGCTCAGAGTGCGAATCCGGATAAGAAATCGCGCACCGTGCTTCGCACGACTTGCGCTTTCCGCCTTTCCGCGAAGTTACTGTGTTTTTATTGGTCATTTCATTTTATTTTT
>JAAVFQ010000005.1 GCA_014800685.1 Bacteroidales bacterium | reverse complement strand
TACTAAAAATCTATGACATAGCAAAGGCTTTCGCGCTGAATTTCAGCATGAAAGCCTTATTTTTTTTTAGCCTGACTGAACGAAAAAAGAGACTGCCTAAACTTGTTAGACAGCCTCTCAGTTTGCTAAATTATGTCTGAGACAGAATTAGTCTTCGAGTTTGTGGATAACGAGGCCGGAGCGGAGTTTGGGCTCAAACCAAGTGGTCTTGGGAGGCATGATGTTGCCGGTGTCAGCGATATTGATGAGCTGATCCATAGTCACAGGATAGAGGGCGAGAGCCATCTTCATTTCGCCACTGTCCACACGACGCTGAAGCTCGCCGAGGCCACGGATGCCGCCTACGAAGTCAATGCGCTTGTCGCTGCGGAGGTCGGTGATGCCGAGGATGTCGCGGAGGATAAGGTCGCTGGAAACGGTCACGTCGAGCACGCCGATGGGATCCTTGTCATCATAAGTGCCCTCTTTGGCAGTGAGTGAATACCATTTGCCATCGAGATAGAGAGCGAAGTTATGGAGAGCATTGGGCTGATAAATTTCAGTGCCTTTCTCCTCTACGATGAAGTTTTCACCTACCTTGGCGAGGAACTCTTCGGGAGTGAGACCATTGAGGTCGCGCACTACGCGGTTGTAGTCGATAATCTTCAGGTGAGAAGCGGGGAAAGCTACAGCGAGGAAGTAGTTATACTCCTCATCGCCCTTGTGGTCAGGGTTGTTCTGAGCCTTCTCGTTGCCCACGAGAGCGGCGGCTGCTGAACGGTGGTGTCCGTCAGCGATGTAAAGATTAGGGATTTTGTCAAACTCCTTGGTGATAGTCTCAATCATTTCGGGATCTTCGATCACCCAGAGAGTGTGGCCGAAACCGTCGGGAGCTACGAAGTCATATTCAGGCTCGCCCTTGATGACAGTGCGGATGATATTTTCGAGACCTTCATTGTCCGGGAAAGCGAAGAATACCGGCTCAATGTTGGCGTTGTTGACACGCACGTGCTTCATGCGGTCTTCTTCCTTGTCGCGGCGGGTAAGCTCATGCTTCTTGATACGGCCCTCCATATAGTCGTTGACCCATGCGGCTACAACGAAGCCATACTGAGTGCGTCCGTCCATGGTCTGGGCGTAGATATAATATTTCTCTTTATCGTCCTGAACGAGCCATCCTTTCTCCTGGAACATTTTGAAGTTCTCCACAGCCTTGTCATAGACTTTGGGGTCATGCTCGTCAGTGCCGGGCTCGAAGTCGATTTCGGGCTTGATGATATGATAGAGTGACTTCTCATTTCCTTCAGCCTCTTTGCGGGCCTCTTCGGAGTTAAGAACGTCGTAGGGGCGAGAAACGACTTCCTCAACCATTGCTTTGGGAGGACGTACTCCCTTGAAAGGCTTTACTCTTGCCATGTTTCGTTGGTATTATGTAGGTTTTAAAAGTTAAGTAGGTTCTAAGTAAGTTCTAAAAATTACGCAATATGTGTGAGATGAAAGCTCTTGTACTATAAAACTTTCCCTTCCCGGCATGGGCTGACTGTCAGCTTACTTCTTCAGCTCGATAGTCTGCTCACGGTCGGGTCCCACAGAGATTATAGTAACAGGCACTCCGAGCTGTTTCTCTATGAATGCTATGTAATTTCTGAAATTTTCGGGGAATTCCTCTTCAGAGCGCACTTTCGTAAGGTCAGATTTCCAGCCCGGCAGTTCAGTATATACCGGCTCTATCTTTCTGGTGGCGGCATCAAATGGGAACCTGTCGGTAAGCTCTCCGTCTACTTTATACTTTGTGCAGACCTTGATAGTCTCGAAAGTGTCAAGCACGTCGCTCTTCATCATTATCAGCCGGGTGACTCCATTTATCATCACAGCATACTTGAGAGCCACGAGGTCTATCCATCCGCAACGACGTTTTCTGCCGGTGACAGCGCCAAATTCGTGTCCGAGTTTGCCAATCAGCTCACCCGTCTCGTCGAAGAGTTCAGTGGGGAAGGGTCCGGCGCCTACGCGGGTGCAATAGGCCTTGAAGATGCCGTAGACGTCGCCGATGCGATGCGGGGCGAGTCCGAGGCCTGTGCAGGCTCCTGCGGCTATAGTGTTGGAGGAGGTGACGAATGGATATGAGCCGAAATCTACGTCAAGCATAGTGCCCTGAGCGCCTTCGCAGAGAAGGGTCTCTCCACGATTAAGAAGCTCGTTTATTTCATATTCAGAGTCTATCAGAGTATATTTCTTCAGATAGCGGATGGCGTCAAGCCAGTCAGCTTCCAATTTTCTCTGCTCCTCGGAGAGCTGCTCATCAGTGAGGCCGAGAGTGGCGAGATGCTTCTCTTTGGCAGCCTGATAACGGGCCTCGAAATCGAGTTCAATATCCCCTACGCGCAGACCGTTGCGTGAGATTTTATCTGTGTATGTGGGTCCGATACCCTTTCCGGTAGTACCGATTTTCGCATTTCCCTTAGCTTTCTCGCCGGCAGCATCCAGCAGACGGTGAGTGGGAAGGATCAGGTGAGCCTTGCGGGAGATGCGCAGTTTTGACGGCAGATCAATGCCCGATTTTTCCAATTCCTCCGCCTCGGTGCGAAAGAGTAGCGGGTCAAGCACCACGCCATTGCCTATGATATTGAGGTTATTGCGGAATATGCCGGAGGGTATGCTGCGGAGTACTACTTTGATGCCGTCAAATTCGAGGGTGTGACCGGCATTCGGCCCTCCCTGAAATCTTGCCACTGCATCATAGCGCGGAGTGAGCACGTCCACCACTTTACCTTTACCCTCATCGCCCCATTGGAGGCCGAGCAGGATGTCGCATTTTGCCATTTTATAATTTTTTTGTGATGCCCTAAGCGTGCATCAGATATTAGTTAAGCAAGTGGGAGAAGATGTTTTCCCAGCATGCCGGAATAGTTTAAGTAGAAGAATCGTAGAGGCCACAGAGTGTTTCTTTCCGGCCGTAAGGGGTTAAGGCTGCTGATGAGAGTCTGTGCGCTCTTTATGCAGTCCGCCCGTATCAGAGGAGCCTCTGGCGCAGGAAGAGCAGAGTCCATAGAACGTGGCGGAATAGTAATTGACGAAAAAATCAGGAAACTGCAGGGGCGTCTGATTATGAAAGACAGCCTCCCCTCTGGCTTCCTGTATGCGGCCGCAACGCAGGCAGACGAGATGGATGTGGTCGTCACCGCCGGCCTCAAACCGTGCCTGCTGGCCATCGAAGATATGCTTTCGCAAGATGCCCGCCTCATACATAAGGTCTATGGAGTTATAGACCGTAGCGAGGCTGACGTGAAATCCCTCCTCCTCCAGGCTCCGATGAAGCTCTTCGGCGTCAAAATGTCCGCTGATGCTCACCGCCTTTGTGAGAATACGGCTGCGTTCGGGAGTGATACGTTTGCCACGTTCGCGCAGAAACGTCTCAAACTGATGAGCGCGTGATTTCAATATATCTTCCACAATTACAAATCCTTATCTGCGCGAGGCTCTAAATGCTCCGCGCATGGTTCTGCAAAGATAGTCAATAATGAGGAATTGAGCAAATTTTCCACTCTTTTTCACCGCAAACCGCATTGGTGATGAACAAATCTATTTTCCATGATGTTTGAAGGATAGAAACCGGCTCAATGAGAGCCATAAAAACTTAAAGCTATGAAAAAATACAGATGTGAAGTATGCGACTGGATTTATGATCCCGCTAAAGGAGACCCTGAAGGAGGCATTGCCCCCGGCACCGCTTTTGAAGACATTCCCGATGACTGGGTATGCCCCGTATGTGGAGTGGGCAAGGATGACTTCGTAGTAGAACCTGACGAGCCCGAAGCTGTCTGAGAAAAGAGATAACCCAAAGAAATAACTGAAACCCTACAAGGGGGCGGCCCGGAATGTATATTCCCGCCGCCCCCTCCGCTATTATTTGCGTGCATCGTCCAAGTTTTATGTGTTATTATTAAGCGATTCAGTAGCAATTTTTTTATGGGAAAATTTTGCCGAGAAATATAAATATACTAATTTTGCACTATAAACCTCCCCGCAGAAGCCTGACAATGGGTTCGGGTGGGGAAATAATAATGAAAAGCGTTTATCGACGCTCTATCTTGACGACTTGAAACTTCGCAACTTTCCATGGTTAGTCAGGACAGTAGCAACGGTAGATGACTTATGTTGGTATGTATATTCATGCATAAAGGTGATTCGATTGTCTTTATGCGGATTTGCATATTTGCGTGAGGCTTCTGCTTGTTGCTCGTTCAACTAACCGGGCAATGCGAAGGCCTCAAGTCGTGGGACGAGTGACAGATACAGACTCTCACGCTTTTTTTTGTATATAAACAGTCGTTAGGAGAGTGCGACTCATTTATTTTAAATATGGACGAAAAACTTAAGTCTCATTTCTTAAGTCTGTATTGCATGATTGTCGCCGATGGCGATGTGGCGATTTCAGAACTTGATGAAATGTACAGAATTGCCATGGACAATTATGGATTTAGCCGCGAAGAGATAGACAGAGCAATTCTGACAGGGGGGTCTGCATTTTATATCCCTGACTCAGATGAGGAAAAAGTAAAGTATCTATATGATCTTGCTCTCATAGCATCGGCAGATGGAGTGGATGTATCCGAGATTCTGCTCTTGAAGAAATATGCTCTTAAATTTGGATTCCCGGAAGAAAATATTGAAAATCTCGTGTCTGTTTTGCTTGAATTTGCAAAACAAAAAATATCGATAGATAAAATCCTCAAAGAGATACAGTAATGGAGAATAATGAGAAATCGACATCTGGTATCAATTTAGCGCAGATAAGGAATCTTTTCCGAACCCGTAGTGATGATAGGGAAGTAGGGAGGACAAGTGCGAATATCAGGAATAGACAGGAGACCTATCATGAGTGGGGAGTAAGATGGAGCGGTAATGCTGACGGTAATGTGTCTGCTCTGAATCCGGCATTACAATCCTGCTATAGTCAGAACGTTACCGAACAAAACGATAACATAGATCTTCAGAGAGAAAATCAGATTAATATAGAATCTGAAATAGAACGCTACAGGGGCAAGCGCAATGGAGAAGACATAAATCTGAAGTCAAAAGAGCATGAGAAAAAAAGACTGGAAGAGGAAGCAGAAGACCTGAGGGTCAAGATAGATGAAATCAAAAGCAGTGACAAGACAGACATAATGGCTAAAGTCAATTTCTATATTGGTCTCTCCATTGCTGTTCTTCTCGCTATATATCTTTTTGTTTTCTATAGTTCAGCTTCATTTTCAGCATTTTTCGGAAACGACAACATAACCGGAGCAGGAGAGGCTATTTTGGACTCTCATTGTTATTCGGAGGCGCTTGATAATGGAATCGGTCAGTTATTATTTATTTTGCTTATGCCGGTTATATTTCTTGGTTTAGGTTTTCTTATTCATCAATTCGGAGAGTCGGAAACCGGCGTGTCTAAATATATAAAAATCGGATGCCTGTTTTTAGTGACATTTATTTTTGATGCATTATTGGCATTTGAAATATCACAAAAAGTGTACCTGACGACCGATATTGATGCTACGCAGTATACTGTAACGATGGCTATAAATTCTCCTGATTTCTGGATTGTGATATTTTCGGGTTTCGTAGCCTATGTGATATGGGGTATGGTTTTTGATTTTACTCTCCAGCATTTCGATAAAATGAATACTCATACGAAAGAAATTAAAGTGCTGGAAGATAAAATTAAGAACAAGAAGGTAAGTTTAGATGAAGTGATGTTGCAAATTAATGCAATACAACTTAAAATCAATGAATTAGACACGAAAATATCGGCTCTTCAAACTCGCTTTAACAGTGGAAGTCTGATAGATACAAATGTCCTTAGAAGAGCGTTGAGTGATTTCTTTAATGGATGGGTTGCCTATATGACATTGGCTGCCAAGCCTGAGACAGAAAAAGACAGAGCCACTGACGTTTATAATTCATTTATAGCTAACATTCAATAATATTGAAAATATGACCAAACAAAAAAAAGTTATAGCATCTCGCTGCTGGTGGTTAAACTGTGCTGGATTTCTCATTGTATGCTTGTTTATTTTTGCAGGTTGTGGTGGCACAGGTGGAGTAGATGAAAGTGGTAAAGTAATCAGTGGAGATACAATTCAGCCAAACGAAAAACCACTGAATCTGGCGGTCTTTATAGATTTATCAGATAGGATAAAGAAGGATAAAGACAAAATGTCTCAGTCCGATAAGGACCAATTGATTATTAATGAGTTGGCTGATAAATTCATTGATAGGCAGATAAAGAGAGGGTTTGGTAAAAGCACTGATAATTTTGAAGTGTTGTTTTACCCGGCTCCAGATGGTGCTCAGTCATTATCTGAAAGTCTTAATATTGATTTGGCTTCTCAGAAAAAGACTCAGGAGAAAAAGCGGGCTCTTAAGAATTTTAAGGATAACCATTCAGAGAATTTGGGAAAACTGTATGAGAATGCGCTCCAAGCAGAGGAATATTTTGGTTCCGATATTTGGGGATTTTTCAATAAAGGTAAAATCAATGACCTGTACAGAGATGGCTACCGCAATGTGTTGGTAATATTGTCAGATGGATATATTTTTGACGTAAATAACAAAGTGAAGACCGCGGACGGATACTCTTACCTTTTGCCTCAAACACTTGCGGTAGACGGAAAATTGATACCATGCAAAATAGAAAATCCAGATATTGAGATTTATTTCATGGAGTGTAATGCAAATCCGCAAACCGATTATCCCAAAATGAAAGAGACTCTTGAAAATTGGTTTAAAGAAATGGGCGTAAAGATTGTTGATGTGCAGGATACGGATTTGCCTGCTAATGTAAGCAAGCATCTTTCAAAGAGAATATTCCAGTAGAATTTGAAGATGTGTCTGAGGTGTGGTGCTGTTTATCGTTAGTTAAAATGATAGATAACAGAACACTGCTAAAGGATTCCACATTAATATGAAAGGGCGGGAAATTTTGATTCTCGCCCTTTTTTTTGTAATTTTGTGGATTGAAATTCCGGTGGTGTGGGCTTTTGAATCGCTCATGCTGCTTAACTAATTGACACTTACAATAATATGGTCGAGGTAAAAAATATCGCCCTGCTTGGTAGCACCGGCTCTATCGGCACTCAGACGCTTGATGTCATAGCCGAGTATCCGCATCTTTTCCGTGCGCATACCCTGACTGCGGGCCGACGCTGGGAGCTCCTTGCTTCGCAAGCCCGTAAGTTCCGGCCGGAAAGGGTGGTCATTGCCGATGAATCGCTCTATGAGCAGCTTAAAGAGGCTCTTGCCGATCTCCCTGTTAAAGTGGAGGCTGGAGCTGCGGCGATAGCAGAGTGCGTCAAGGATGCCGAGCTGGATATGGTGTTGACCGCTATGGTAGGTTATAGCGGTCTGGCTCCTACTATAGAGGCTATCAAGGCCGGAAAGACCATCGCTCTTGCCAATAAAGAGACTTTGGTGGTGGGAGGGCAGCTCATCAGCCAACTGCTTGAAAATTCCTCCAGCTGTATTATTCCTGTGGATAGCGAGCATTCGGCTATTTTTCAGTGTCTGGTGGGGGAGAGTGAGCGTGAGGCTGAAAAGATTATTCTCACGGCAAGCGGAGGCCCTTTCCGTAAGCTAACTCCGACTCAGCTGGAGAATGTCACAGTCAAGGATGCTCTGCGACACCCTAACTGGGATATGGGCGCTAAAGTCACCATTGACTCTGCATCGATGATGAACAAGGGCTTTGAGATGATAGAGGCGCACTGGCTTTTCGACTGTCCGTCTGAGAAAATCGAGGTGGTGGTTCATCCTCAGAGCATCGTTCACTCTATGGTAGAGTTTACAGACGGCTCCATCAAGGCTCAGCTTGGTGTGCCGGATATGCATTTGCCCATCAGATATGCTCTCGGCTATCCGCGGCGTCTCCCATCCGGTCAGCCCTCTTTGCGGCTTGAGCAGTATGCCGAGCTCACCTTTGAGCGTCCTGACCTCCGGAAATTTCCCCTGCTCCGGTTTGCCTTTGATGCTATCTCGCTGGGGGGAACTATGCCCTGCATTCTCAATGCGGCCAATGAAATTGCCGTGGCCGCTTTCCTTGATGAACGCATACGTTTTGTGGAGATGCCATATATAGTGGAAAACACCATGAATCGTGTGGCCTTCAGCAAAGACGTGGACTATGCCGCCCTTGTGGCCACAAACGAAGAGGCGCGCAGGGTGGCCTCACAGATAGTCTCCTCTCTTTAATAACTTACTTACAGAAATTATTTTAATGGATACGTTCCTGATAAAAGCCGTTCAGCTCATAATAGCCTTAGGACTACTGATCATCATACATGAGTTCGGACATTTCCTTTTCGCAAGAATATTTGGCGTAAAAGTAGAGAAATTCTATATATTTTTCGATCCCTGGAAAGAGATTTTCAAGTGGAAGCCAAAAAAATACATAGGATTCTTCGGAAAGACACGCAAACTCTCTTCCGACAGTGAAAATGAAGAGGATGAGAAGGGGAGTGGCAAGAAGGAGGGATTCTGGTCAGGCACGGAATATGGTGTGGGCTGGATACCTCTGGGCGGTTATTGCAAAATAGCCGGCATGATAGACGAGTCGATGGACACCGAGCAGATGAAGGAGCCCCCCAAGGAGTGGGAGTTTCGCAGCAAGCCGGCATGGCAGCGTCTGCTTATCATGATAGCCGGAGTGCTTTTCAATTTCCTGATTGCGATAGTGATTTATGCCGGAATAGTCTATGCCACCGGTGAGAAATATGTCCCCGTGGCTGATGCGAAAAATGGCATGATATTTTCCGGGGAGGCCCGAAAGGTCGGTTTTCATAAT
Organism: Bacteroidales bacterium; assembly: GCA_014800685.1. Lineage (GTDB taxonomy): Bacteria > Bacteroidota > Bacteroidia > Bacteroidales > Muribaculaceae > Lepagella. The sequence goes on along the minus strand of JAAVFQ010000005.1, from coordinate 74,089 downwards.
GGCGATATACCCCTCAGGGCGGATGGCGAAACGCTTGACTCGCCTGCTGATGCCCGTCTTCAAATGCTTCAGGCTAAGGAGGTGACTCTGCTGCGCGATGGCAAAGAGGTGACTGTCAAAGTGCCCGAAGACCTCATATTCAGAATAGACAAGGAGGCGAAGAGCGACACAGCGCTTGTCAATTTCATGGCTTACAGAATACCGACGCGTATCACTCAGGTTGTGCCCGGTGAGGGCGCTGCGAAAGCAGGCATACAGGAGGGCGATGAAATCATTTCTGTCAATAACCATCCCGTGAACGGTCTTGATGAGTTTTTCGAGCGTCTGGCCGGCAATGAGAATAAGACGATTCCTATGACTCTGCTGCGTGACAAGGGGGATGCAAGGGACACCATTGCAGTGAATGTGGCTCTCTCGTCGGCTTCTAAGATGGGCGTTGGTCTGGAAGTGGATCCGGCGGCCTTCTATGCTTCAAAAGACATAAAATATAATCTATTCCAGTCTGTGCCGCGAGGAATAGAGATGGGCACCGATAAACTCGTCTCTTACGCCAAATCCATGAAGCTCGTATTCACCAAAGAGGGTGCTAAGAGTGTAGGCGGTTTCGGCTCTATTGGCTCTATCTTCCCTGAGAAATGGGACTGGATAGCCTTCTGGAATATTACCGCTTTCCTCTCTGTGGCTCTCGCATTCATGAATATTCTCCCCATACCTGCGCTCGACGGCGGCCACGTTCTCTTCCTGCTGATAGAGGTTATCACGGGCCGCAAGCCGAGCGATAAGTTTATGGAGTGGGCTCAGATGATAGGCATGTCGCTGCTCATCATTCTGCTTCTCTATGCTAACGGTATGGATATAATAAGACTTTTCAAGTGAACGAATTGAAGACTATAAGACTCAAGCCCGGCAAGGAGGAGTCGCTTGGCCGACGCCATCCCTGGGTGTTTTCAGGAGCCATCGCGTCAATGGATGATGGCATAGAGGAGGGGGACTGTGTGGCTGTGGTGACAGCCGGAAATGTAACCGTAGGTGTCGGGCATTATCAGATAGGCAGCATTGCCGTGAGAATGCTTGAATTTGGTGTCGCTTCTCTATCGGAGGATTTTTTTCGCCGCCGTCTTGAAGAGGCATTGCGTCTGCGGCGCACGCTCGGACTAGCCGACTTCCATAATCCCGAACGCCTCACAGACTGCTATCGACTGGTGCATGGTGAGGGTGACTTCCTTCCAGGACTCGTCGTGGATATCTATGGCAACACTGCCGTGATGCAAGCTCATTCTCCCGGTATGCACTTCGCGCGGGATGTCATTGCCTCCGAACTGACTCAACTTTCGGGAGCCCATATCCGTAACGTCTACTACAAGAGCGAGACCACCCTTCCCTATAAGGCTATGCTTGACCCTCAGAATGAATATCTCATAGGGAATTATGATGGCAACATCGCTACGGAAAATGGCCTGAAATTCAATATCGACTGGCTGCGTGGCCAGAAAACCGGATTCTTCATCGACCAGAGGGATAACCGTGCCCTGCTGGAAAAGTTTGCCAAGGGGCGCAGGTTCCTTAATCTCTTCTGCTATACCGGCGGCTTCTCTGTCTATGGTATGCGAGGAGGAGCGGAAAGTGTAGTCTCTGTGGACTCTTCGGCAAAAGCTGCCGCGCTCACAGATGCCAACATAGCGCTCAACTTTCCCGGCGACCCCCGTCATCGCACGGAGGCCACGGATGCCTTCCGCTTCCTCTCCGAGATGAAGAAGGATGAGTATGACCTGATAGTCCTTGATCCTCCGGCTTTCGCCAAGCATCGCAATGCTCTAAAGAGGGGTCTGCTCGGCTACCGCCGTCTGAATGCCAAGGCGTTTGAAAAGATAGCGCCCGGCGGCATACTATTCACATTCAGTTGCTCGCAAGTGGTGACCAAAGAGATGTTTCGTATGGCCGTCTTCACAGCTGCCGCCCAGTCGGGACGCCGTGTGAGAATCCTGCACCAGCTGACGCAGCCTGCCGACCACCCGGTAGACTTCTCTCATCCTGAAGGTGAATATCTCAAGGGTCTGGTGCTATATGTGGAATAAGGCAGACCAAGGAATGCTTTCTGAAAATAATCTACAATCATATTATACACCATGAAAAAAATTATCCCGGGAATTGCCCTGAGTGCGATGACTATTTTCTCCGCATCGGCCGTGCAAGATCCCAATTTCAATTATCATGTCGACAATTTCGCCGACATAGAGGTGCTTCGATATGAAGTGCCCGGCTTCGCCAATCTTCCGCTCAATCAGAAGCAGATGCTCTATTATCTCACGCAGGCCGCGCAGGCCGGACGCGACATCATCTGGGACCAGAATGGACGCCATAATCTCCAGATACGTCATCTGCTGGAAAATATCTATACCTCTTATAAAGGAGACAAAGACTCTAAAGACTTCAAGGCTTTCGAGAAATATCTCAAGCAGGTATGGTTTGGCAATGGCCTTCACCATCATTACAGCAATGACAAGTATGCTCCGGAGTTCTCTCAGGATTTCTTCGTAGCACAGGTGAATGCTCTTGATCCGGCCACTCTTCCCCTGCTCGAAGGACAGACTAAGGACGAGATGATGGCTGTGCTGCTTCCGGTGATTTTCGATCCCACCGTGATGGCTAAAAAAGTGAATCAGGATGGTTCGCAGGACGTTATCGCTACTTCTGCCGGCAATCTCTATGACGGAGTCACTCAGGCCGAGGTGGAAGAGTATTACAACGCGCTCAAGAATCCTGCCGACGCCACGCCCATCTCGTATGGCCTCAACTCAAAGGTGGTCAAGAAAGATGGCAAGATCACGGAGCTTCATTATAATGTGGATGGACTCTACGGACCGGCCATTGCCAAGATAATCTATTGGCTTGACAAGGCCAAGCAGGTTGCCGACAATGATGCTCAGAAAGAGTATATCACCAAGCTTATTGATTTCTATATCACCGGCGATCTCCGCCTCTTCGACGAATACTCTATCCTCTGGGCCGAAGACACTGCCTCTGATGTGGACTTCGTCAATGGCTTCATCGAGAGCTACAACGACCCTCTGGGCATGACCGGCTCATGGGAGTCATACGTCAACTTCAAGGATGTCCCCTCATCAAAGCGCACGGAGGCGATTGCTTCTAACGCCCAGTGGTTTGAGGATCATTCTCCCGTAGATCCCCGTTTCCGCAAGCCTAACGTGAAGGGCGTATCGGCTAAGGTCATCACAGCCGCCATGCTCGCCGGCGACGCCTTCCCCGCTTGCGCCATCGGCATCAACCTCCCCAACTCTGCCTGGATTCGTGCAGCCCACGGCAGCAAGTCTGTCACTCTTGAAAATATCACTGAGGCATACGCCGAAGCCTCCAAGGGGAATGGCTTCAATGAAGAGTTTGTGATAGACAAGGCTACGAGCGATCTTCTTGATAAGTATCTCTACATAACAGATATGCTCCATACAGACCTTCACGAATGTCTCGGTCATGCCTCCGGCCAGCTGCTTCCCGGTGTAGACCCCGATGCCCTCAAGGAGAACGGTGCTACTCTTGAAGAGGCGCGTGCAGACCTCTTTGCCCTTTATTATCTTGCTGACCCCAAACTGCTCGAGATCGGGGTGCTGGACAATCCTGACGCTTATAAGGCCGAATATTACAAGTATATGATGAACGGCCTTATGACTCAGCTCAATCGTATTGAACCGGGTAAGGATGTCGAGGAGGCTCACATGCGCAACCGTCAGCTCATTGCGGCCTGGGTGCTTGACCATAGCAAGAAGAATAAGGCTATGGAAGTGGTCAAAAAGAATGGCAAGACCTTTGTTAAAATCAATGATTATGCAAAGGTGCGCGAGCTTATCGGCCAGCTTCTCGGCGAAATTCAGCGCATTAAGAGCGAAGGCGACTACGAAGCGGGCAACAAGCTTGTACAGAAATATGGCGTAAAGGTAGACCCCAAACTCCATAAAGAGATTCTTGACCGCTATGCAGGTCTTAACATTCCTCCTTACAGAGGATTTATCAATCCCGAGTATGTAGCCGTCTATGATGACAATGGCAACATAATCGACGTGAAAATAGAGTATACGGAAGACTATACCGACCAGATGCTTCGTCTGGGTCGTGACTGGTCAGTACTCCCCGTAGAATAAATTTAATAGTTAAAGATGCACAAACGATTTTTCGCACTGCGCAATGGTGTCCTTGCAGATGCCGTGAAGAAAGCCGGCTGTCCGTGTCCGAGAGTCTATGGACTCAACGTGCCTCAGATAGCCTCAATCGCCAGAGAGATAGGTACTGACGACGTTCTGGCCCGTAAATTGTGGACCGAAAAGGAGTGTCGTGAGAGCCGCCTGCTCGCCTGCTACCTCTTTGATGCCGATGCTATGACGCATGAAGAGGCTTTAAGACTTGCGGCTGACGTGCAGAGCGTGGAAGAGGCGGATATGCTCGCTTTCCGATTGCTGAAGCGTATGTCGCATCCGGAACGTATAGCTGAGGCTCTGGAGGATTCAAATAATGAATCCTCCGGAAGCTTTGGCAGCTATACGGCACGCGTACTCAAACGCCATCTTGAAAATTAAGAGTAATCATACTCTAAGTTGGCACGCCTAAATTGTCTATTTATTTTATTCCTATATTCCATGAAACATTTTATTTATCCCCTTTTGATTGTGCTTGCAGCGTCACGCCCTGCAAGCTCTTTCGCTGCAGAAGCAGCCTCCTGCGCCGGTCAGTCTGCTTCGCAAACTGCCCAAGCCGCCCAACCCTCTTCCTCACTCCCCGAAGGATTCTCGCTGAAAACCTTTGTGCGAGCTTATAAAGAGATGGGATTCAGTGGCTATTTAGTGGCTTGTAAGGATGTCACAGGTCTTTCAGCCATGGGCTTTAAATTGATTGAAAAAGGCACAGGTACCATCACATTAGGAACTGATGAGCCTGAGGAGGTAGAAGTCCCGACTCGTAAATATGAGAAAAACGGCATTATAGTTACCCTAATCGCAGACGAGGATGCCAGCAACTTTTATGGTTCAACTATTACTTTCCCCAATACAGCATCGTTAAATGCCTTTCTGAAGACCGCAACCTCTTTCTGTATGCAACGCTATGAATGGAGCGATACGTCCTATACTTTAAAAGATGGCTATTCAGGCTTAGTGGGCTTGTATGTAGAGGGTCTTACTGTTCACTTCGACTTTAATCCATAAGCCTGAAGAGGCATAAATAAGAATAACAAAGCGTCTGTGTCATAGCTTATCGTGACACAGACGCTTTTGCAATTCCTTACGTGTTGAAAGGCGTTTTGGCAAATTAGAATTCAAACTTCTCAAGTTTCATTTCAGCAAGCTCATGCATCTTGCCGGCCTCAACCTTAAACACCTCTGAAGCGCTATGGGCATCAAGAGCTGCCTGATCGCGCCATGTTTCGCAAATCAAAAGAACATCGGGGCGAGTTGCGCTTTCAAAAATATCGTAAGCCACGCAGCCATCCTGTTCAATAGAGGCTGCTGTCAGCGTTTTTGCCGCTTCAAGAACGGCTGTCCTATTCTCTTCGCTAACGCGAATGAAGCAATTCAGTCTTATCATAATTGTAATTTTTAATATTCTAATATTCTAATATTCTAATATGACAAAAGAGTCATTATCCACCTATCAAACGCTCTTAAAGCACTAATGGTTCGTAAGAGAATATGCCAAATATGTCCATTTGCGGCATTACATATTCCATTAGACCACGGAGACACACAAGTTAGAATAGTATTCGTCTGAAAAAGGTCCTGTTGATTTTAATGTCGGCATTTTAATATGCACGCTCCGCAACTTCCGCAACCTCCGCAATACCCACAGCCTCCACAACTTCCGCAATACCCAAAAACGACCATTCCCCCGGAGCACCGTAATTCCCACAACGCAATCAAAGTGAGAGTCGGTATGTCATAATAGGCCACCTGCGGCGTTGCTTACGCCATTCGGCTTCGGTTACATACGTTGGTATGCTCCCTTCAGCCTCAGCGCCTTGCAGATGGCCTATTCTTACAAACCTAAGAGGGTGTGTCAAAATACAAATTTTGACACACCCTCTGAGTAATATGAGGGATAATAGAAATTATCTATTAGATGATACCCTCGCCGAGCATAGCGTCAGCTACCTTAAGGAAGCCGGCGATGTTAGCGCCCTTCATGTAGTTGATGTAGCCATCAGCCTCGGTGCCGTGAGCGACACAGTTGTGGTGGATGTCTACCATGATGCCCTTGAGCATGCTGTCAACCTTCTCTGCGCTCCACTGGAGGTGCTCAGCGTCCTGAGTCATTTCAAGACCTGAAACGGCAACACCACCGGCGTTTACAGCCTTACCGGGAGCGTAGGGAGTCTTGTTAGCGATGAAGGCGTCGATAGCCTCAGCAGTACAACCCATGTTGGAAACCTCAGCTACCATCATCACGTTGTTAGCGATAAGGGCCTTAGCGTCAGCCTCAGCGAGCTCGTTCTGAGTAGCGCAGGGGAGTGCGATGTCCACTTTCTGCTCCCAGGGTTTCTTGCCTGCGAAGAAAGTAGAGCCGGGGAACTTGTCAGCGTAGGGAGCTACAACGTCGTTGCCTGAGTTGCGGAGTTCGAGCATATATTCGATCTTCTCAGCGTCGAGACCAGCGGGGTCGTAGATGTAGCCGTCAGGACCGGAGATGGTAACTACCTTACCACCAAGCTCAGTAGCCTTGGTAGCGGCACCCCAAGCCACGTTGCCGAAGCCGGAGATAGCGATAGTCTTGCCCTTGATGTCAGTCTTGAGGTCTTCGAGCATCTTCTCAACGAAGTAGAGAGCGCCGAAGCCGGTAGCCTCGGGACGGATGCGGCTACCACCGAATGAAAGACCCTTGCCGGTGAAAGTACCGGTGTTCTCGCGAGCGAGTTTCTTGTACATACCGTACATGTAGCCTACTTCGCGGCCACCTACGCCGATGTCACCTGCGGGAACGTCGCGGTCGGGACCGAGGTTGCGCCAGAGCTCGAGAACGAATGCCTGGCAGAAACGCATGATTTCTGCATCGCTCTTACCGCGGGGAGAGAAGTCAGAACCACCTTTGCCACCGCCCATGGGGAGAGTGGTGAGAGCGTTCTTGAAAGTCTGCTCGAAGCCGAGGAATTTGAGGATGGAGAGGTTTACGGAAGCGTGGAAACGGATACCTCCCTTGTAGGGGCCGATTGCGTTGTTGAACTGTACGCGATAGCCGATATTGTTCTGAACTTCACCCTTGTCGTCTACCCAGGTCACACGGAAAGTGAAGATACGGTCGGGCTCTACCATACGCTCGATGATGCGTGCCTTCTCGAATTCCGGATGCTGGTTGTAAGTCTCTTCTACGCAGAGAAGTACTTCTTTGACGGCCTGGAGATATTCCTTCTCTCCGGGGTGCTTAGCTTCAAGATTAGCTAAAATCTCTTGAATGTTCATGTTGGAAGTTTAGATTTTATTGGTTAAAACTAATTTCAGTTTCTGGCGAATCAGTCAGCACTAAGACCGTCGTAGCCATTCGTGCCTCTTAATTCACTGCAAAAATACAACCTTTTATCGGGATGGCCAAACATTCTGTCGTTTTTTTTTAATAATTTTTCTTTCTTTTTGTCTCAGAATTGGTAAAAATACGTTAAATGGCTATGTGTCACAGCTTTAGCTGCGGGCGGTTTATCTCCTATTCCTGCACGAAATTCAGGAGGCACCATAAAAGAGCAATACCGGACACCCATTTGGATGTCCGGTTTCGCTGTCTATGATTTATTTTTATATTACCAGTCTTCGCGACTGCGGCTTACTTCTGAGTGAAGATTACGATACGGTTCCAGTCGTTAGTGCTGTAGGGCTGCACTGAAGAGCCGTCATACTTGATATTGAGTCGGCTGCGGTCGATGCCGTAATCGTTTACGAGTGCATCGGCAACTGCATTGGCACGACGCTCAGAGAGCTGGAGGTTGTATTCGGAAGTACCGGTATCTTTGTCTGCGTAACCTACGATGTTGATTTTCTCTTCGGGATTAGCCTTGAGCCATTCTGCCATATTGTAGACATTGACCTGCTCGGTGGGGAGAATCTCGGCGCTGTCGATAGTGAAGCGTACAGTGGTCATGAGAGGAGCGTTGACGCAATCTTTCTGCACGGCTGCATTGTTGACAACCTTAGGCTCGGGGCATGGGAGCTGAGCTTCAAGAGCTGCCACAGCCTGACCGGCATTGAGGAGCTCGGCGCGGAGGTCATTGACCTGTCCGTTGAGAGATGCTATCTGTGAGAGATATGCACATTCGTTATAGGTGTCCCAGCCGCGGCCGCCGAAGTTGATGTTGAAGCCACCCACGGCCTGTACGTTGCTTTCAATGGGGTCTCCGGTAGCACAGAGGTTCCAGTTGTCGCCATAGAAAGATGCGCGAGCTTCAGCGAAGAAGTCTACATATTTGCAGAGACGGAAACGGAATTGGATACCTGCGGTGACGGGGAGTGACCAGTTGGTAGTGCGGGGCTTGTTGATGTTTCGACGGCTGATGTTGGTAGCATCGGCGGGATTGCCGAAGGAGTCATTTACGTCCCAGAGATAGTCGCCGCCAAGACCGATGAAGGGAATAACGCTTACGGGGCGCTCAGGATTCACTCCTGCGATAGAGTTGCACATATCCCACATGAGTTCGAGATTGAGCTGTACGTGGTTGGCATGAGTCCATCCTCTTGCGGGGCTCTCGAGAACGGGGTTGTCCCAGTGGAGAGTACCTCCGAGTGCGTTGAGTCGGAGACCGAGGTATGGTGAGATCCATCGTCCGACGCCGACATTGTAGACGGCTGTCATCATTTTTTTATCGATGGTGTGGGTGGGGGCTTTCATTCCGACGCCGTGCTCTACGAGAGGCTGGTCAACGCCTGCTCCGAACTGTAGGAACCAGTTCTGGCGCCAATTGCTGAAATACTTGTTTGAATTGTCACATGTGAATTCAGTGACGGTGACTGCCTGATCCGTGTAGACGGTTTCCTGGGCTTCAGCTTTCTGGCTCAAACCGATACCAGCGGCTGCGAGTGCGATTAAGCAGTAGAAATTCTTGGTCTTCATAACGTGTGTTTTTTATAGTTTAAATAGTGTGTGTTTTCCACAATTCAATTCGTGAATTGTATCTTATTAACATTATTAGAGTTTTTTATGTTCACACGCAAGTAGCTCTTTTTTGAGTTTTTTTGAATAAAATCGTTATGAAGATCTGTTGAATTCTACTTAATGTGCAGATAATCAGTTGTGTAAGTGGGAGGGGTGGAGTTTGGTCAGCCTTTGAAAAAAATCTTGCAGTGACTGATTTTTTAACATTTCAGGGTCATCAGATTCGTTATCAAACGTTATGGGAATCCATAGAAAACCCTCCGGCCGAGTATGTATAGGCACTATGGTGCCTTTGAGTCCGAAGATGGGAGCTCCGCAATCCACGAGTGGAAAAGAGAGGGTCTTCACAGTGGTCTTCGGAGTATCCCCGTCAGTGTCGCTATCTCCGGAGAGGTCAGGGACCACAATAGAAATTACAAGGCTTTCATCATTCCACTCTAAAGAGTGAGGAAGAACGTTGAAGGCCGTGGAGGAGCGCATCCCAAAATCGAAGTATAGCCAGGCAGCAATAGCCGGGATAATAATGAAGAGAAACATGAGAGCTACGACTATCCACCTGAGGTCAAAAGCAATCCCAAGAATAAGAAGAATAAGGAAAATCAGCGACGCAGTCATTATAAACGGCTTGCCTCGCTCCCTGAACATGTAGGCCACAAACTCTCGCTGTGGCATCTTATATATAGGTGAGACCATTTTCAAGTCCATTCCGGAGGGCGAGTCAGCGGCGATTGTCACGCTTGGCGCGTATCAGCTCATAGACCTCATGATTCTGGCGAGTGAGGGTCTGCACATATCCGGTGCCCTCCTTATTGAAGAGCTTATCCATGTCAATGTACTTGTCCTTATTACCTCGCTTCAGCGGGAACACCTCATCGCGCCTGGCCTTCACTCTGTCGCCCATGACGGAATGGCCGGCAGGACCTGTGCCCCGAAGTTCCTCCGCCACGCCGTCAGGTTTGCACCATACCGGAACGATTTCGGCACAAGGGGGATAGCCAAGGCCCGTCCACATAATATATTCGTCACGGAACATTCCCGGCTTCACATCCTGAGGATCAACGCCCTCACGTGCACCCTCTATTACAATAGTGGCCGTAGACTTATATCTCGGAATAAAATCCTGGTCGATCACCCATTTCTCACCGGCCAGTGCGAAATCTTTCTTTTTAAGGTCGTGATAAAAACTGCGGCTCACCTTCTCAGTGAGAAGCTCCGGAGTGATAGAATGCTCCGAAGCGTAAGGAGCGAGCAGACATTCAGCGTTGGCCTCACGCACAAATCCATAGCCCTCGTTTTTTCTTCCTGAGTGGGAATAGTTGGTGCGGATGAGAAGGCCATCGGGAGCATCTTTAAGATCAAAACGCTTATAAGCATGATTGTTAGTCTCAAAGAAAGCACCATTGCCCGAAGCGTCAATAACGCCAAAATTCGCTTCCACCCCCATAGGTCTGGGCAGAGTGTCAAGAAGACGGGCGAAATCATCCACAGAGCGGCAGGTCTTCAGAGCGATGGTCATCACGTAGCCCTCACGATCCATAAGCTTCTGAGACACCTTATCATCCTTAATATTATAGGAGGCAGTATTCATAATAGCGAATCCCACATCATTCATGCCCATCCAAGCCTGTTCATTACGCCTGTCGTTGGCATTGAAAAGCGCTACGTAGGCGAAAGAGCCATCCTGCGAGGGGATATATTCTATCTTATTATCAGTAGTAGAGGTGTCGCGATGCTTCCAAAGCAGCGGGCGACCATCCGGAGTAGCTTTGCCGGCCACGATAGCTGAAGTGCATGCAAGGGCCTTAAAAGAAGTCGTCGTGGCCACAACAAGAAGCAGAGAGATAATTATGCGGAAAAATGTTGATTTCATAATACAAATTTACGAAAAACGCGCGTAATGAGCAAATATTAAGGGGAAAATAATATAACAGGGAGAAGGGGGAATAGCGCAAAAAAATGTTTGGAATGTTAATGATGTTAAAAGCGGTCAACCGAATAGCGGGTAAAAATGTTAGATAGATACAAAAAGCAATATGGATGAAGCGTCATTCGTTTCGTGAGAAAGGCTTGATGCGATTTAAGTTTAGTTAGATATAGTTTATAGTGGAATCGTGGCCGGGTGGCATGAAAATGCCATCCGGCTCACGTTTATATGTCTGAATAATAGTCGGTTATGATGACTGCAACTAACAGATTTTTACGTTAATATATTAAAGTTTGCGTGCACATTTCCGGAGATAGTATAAAATAGTGTTTAGTCCTTTCTGAATAAGTTTAGAATTCGGTTCGGGCGTTTTTTGATTGAATTTTCAGGCTTTCGTGAACACTTCTAAGCAGTTTAAAGTTATAATGTAAGTAAGTTCGAAACTATTAATCTTTAATACCACTATGACTATGAAAAAGACAATTTTATCTCTTGCTGCACTCGCAGTTCTGGCTTTGAGCCTCCCCGCATCTGCGACCTCTTCTCCCGATAACAAACTTACTCAGCTTACCCAAAAGGCTAAAGAGGCTGGAAATGAGCTGAAAGAGAAGACTTCCGAGGGGTTTGAAAATGTTAAGGAAAAAACTTCCGAGGCGGTGGCTACCGGTAAGGAGAAGACCGAAGATGCATACGAGGATGTGAAGGATAAGACTTCAGAATCTTTTGATAATACAAAAGAGAAGGCTGCTGAAAAGTGGGATAATCTGAAGGATAAATCTGAAGAGAAATATGACAAGGTGAAGGATGCCTCGGCAGAGAAAGTCAGCGATGCTAAGGAGGATGTTGCTGACAAGTATCAGGATGTGAAGGAGAGTGTCTCAGAGAAGGCACAGTCTGTTGAAGAGAGCACGGTCAAAACATACGACAAGGCAAAGTCAGGTGCCTCCAAGACATATAAAAAGGCTAAGAAGGGCACCAAAAAGGCTTATAATAAGACAAAGAAAGCTATCTCAAAGAAGTCGCACAGCCTGAAGAAGAAGGTTGGCGAGGGTCTGGAAAAGTTAGGCGATAAGATTGCCGACTGAGATGTTTACAGTTACGGCTGAATCCGGATATGACTCAGCGCAGTGCGTCTGAGATGTTCATATAAACCGTTGAGGGTGTGTCAAGATTATTGTTTTGACACACCCTCAATGGTTATTTTTATAAGAGCTTAATGCGATTTGCGAGTCAGTCTTTGCGGCTCCCACTTGTCGGCGAGCACGAGACCTCCGATGATCAGTATGCATCCTACGTAGCCCAAGACGTAGATATTTTCACCAAACACGAAGTAGGCGGCTATCATGGTCACCAGCGGCTGCATATATATATAGTTGTTGGCGGTGACTGGGCCGAGAATCTTCATCGAGATATTCCATAGCAGGAATGCTCCGAGCGAGCACATGAGAGCCAGGAAGAGAAGATTCATAAGGAATCGGGGATCGGAGAGGTCGAAAAGCTCGTTGAGGTGAAGGGGAGTGTGCTGCAAGAGTAGTAGAGGGATAGCTGAGAGAGTGCCGTAGAAGAACATTTTCCGGGTGATGAAAAATGTGTTGTATCGGGGCATAAGGTCTTTGACTACAATGGAATATACAGCCCAAGACATAGCGGAAGAGAGGGCGAGAAGGTCTCCTTTGGGTTTTATCTCAAAGCCTGCGGCACTCTGCTGAAACACCACGCATATCACTCCCGCAAAGGCTACGAGAGAGCCTATGGCTACGCCCGGTTTGATGGCTTGCTTGAAGACTATTGCCATCAGAATTGTGGTGAAGATAGGGGAGACGGCAGAGAGAAGGGATACGTTGCCGGCAGTAGTGTATTGCAGGGCATAGTTCTCGGTGATGAAATATATAGAGCCTGAGCAGATGCCGCAGATTATAAATTTTATTTCGTCCCGCAGGTTGTCGGAAAAAATCTTCTTAAACGTGAAGGCCATCAGCACGAGCCAAGCCAGAGTGACGCGATAGATGAAAACCTCTACGGGGGAGAATCCGCCATCTTCCATGAGCACTTTAGTGCTCAGAAATGATATACCCCAGCAGGTCACTACAATCAGGGCTGCGAGATGTCCGAAGAATATTGGCGTGCCTCCGCCGCCAAGTCTCTTATCAGAAGTCATGAGTTAAGTATTAGTCTGTCAAGGTTAGTCTTAAGGTGGCTAAAGAGGGGTGCCCCTTAGTCACCGCAAAATTACAAAAAATCTTCCATTCCTGCAATAATGTCTGCATCTCACTGCAGGAATTGAGCCGGAATCATTGAGTCGCCGTCACGCCACATTTCGAGCGTTATGGTAGATGGGGAGTAGCCTCGTCCATCGGTCTGCAGCGAGATGATCTGGCCGGCGTTGAGATGATCGCCTACATCCACAAGGGGATTGGCGAGATGAGAATAGCGGCTTACGAATCCTCGCGGATGCTGGATAAGAATCCGGTAGCCGCGGGAGCGGGTATCGTAATGCACATCAAGCACCGTGCCGTCGGCTATGCTGCATACGGGATTTCCCCGGCTGAGTTGTATTTGTGCCACAGGGCTTTTGCTGCTTTGAGCCGTAATCACAGCCTCTTCACTCACGGGGCTGAAGACCATGCCTTCGGCTGCCAGCGGTGTCAGCACACTGATGTTATATTTTTCCTTCTCTTCCATCTCTGCCCTGAATCTCTGTTCGGCTGAGGAGGGGCCGAGAAGGGAGTCAGTAGTCATGGGGTGGAGATTAGCTATCAGTCCGGTGCTGTCTTTGGGGGTTCGGTCAGTGTCGAGTACTGTGAGGAGGTTGTCAAGGTAGAAGCGTTCGCGACTCAGAGCTCTGCTCATAGAGTCTACGCGCATCACGCATTCGAGCGCACTGTCGCGTTCAGCTTCGCGCAGATATCCGGGCAAAAGTTTTCTCACCGGAGTGTAAGCCACTATCAGGAAGCAGAGTGCCATTGCAGCCAGAAAGGCAGCCAGGCAGCTCAGTATAAGGCCGCTGCGGCTGAATCTTACCTCCTTGATAAGCTCCAGACGGGATTCGTCTTCCAGCGTGAGATGATATCTTTTACGCGAACTCATGATAATAGAAACTGTCGGGGGGACTATCAGCGGTGTCGGACGCCCGGTTTTTCATCTGCAAAATTACTCTTTTTTTCTCACTAATACAAAAAATGGGTGAGCGGCCTTTGGCGTTGCCAACTTTTTTTACTATTTTCGCGCCGCTAAATTATGCGCAAAGACTCCAACCCACCGATAACCCGTCAGTGATGAGAATCCTAAAAGATACCAAAAGAAAGTATTGCTTCATAATGGATATGGAAGTGCGAGACTATGAGCTTGACTGCGAGCAGATAGTCAATAATGCCAACTACCTTCATTATATGGAGCACACGCGCCATAAATTCTGTGCGGATGCAGGTCTCTCCTTTATCAGCATGCACAACGAGGGAATAGACGCCGTGGTGCGTAAGATAGATATAGAATACAAGACCTCACTTCGCGGAGGAGAGAGCTTTCTGAGTTGTCTGCGGCTTGAGCGTAAGGGTCCCCGCTTCATTTTTCACCAGGATATCCTGAAGCCTGACGGAGAGCTGGTGGCAGAGGCTGTTGTCACCGTTGTGGTGCTGAAGAATGGCAAGCTTAGCCGTGGCGACGAGCTCGCTGAGGTTTTTGCAAAATATATAGGCTAAGGGAGGTTAAGGCAGACTGCTATGACTGGAGATGAGCGGCTGATATATAGAGTGGCCGTGGGGTTATATCCTGCGATGAACTTCGATGTCTTGTCCCGTATGCGGCGCTGCGGGATGTCATACGAGGATTTCTTCACATCGGAAGCCGGAGAAGTTTCCTTCGCCGCAGGGATAGTAGTAGACGTTGCTTTGAGAGCCGCGGCGTTGGAAAAAGCGAAGACAGAGTCAGAGTTTATGCTCAGGCACCATATCAGATGTCATCTCTGCATAGAGGCCGACTATCCTTTCCGGATGAGAGCCAAACAGGGTGTCCCTGCCATACTTTTTGTGATGGGCGATGCCACTCTTAATCCTCCGGTGTCGGTGAGTTTCGTGGGCACAAGGAGAGCCACTGCGTATGGACTTAATTTCGCGCGCCCGGCTATCGAGGAGATAGCAGCGCGGTCGTGCGATACGAATATCGTCAGCGGGCTTGCCTATGGCATAGATGCCTCCGCACATCTGGCGGCCTTGGATGCCTCTCTTCCCACAGTGGCGGTAGTTGCTCACGGCCTTGATACTATCTTTCCGGCTAAACACCGCGACCTGGCGCGCAGCATTTTAGACAGCGGTGGGGCACTCGTCACTGAGTATCCTACGGGGAATCCACCCTTTAGAGGACGCTTCCTGGAGCGCAACCGAATCATTGCAGGCCTTAGTGACCTGACTGTAGTGGTGGAGAGCGACAGGGCGGGCGGAAGCCTGTCGACGGCTGCTCATGCCCGCAATCTTAATCATCAGGTGGCTGCGGTGCCCGGCCGCTTGTCAGATCAGTATTCTTCCGGCTGCAATGACCTCATAGCCTCAGGCCGGGCCGTGATGATAACCTCGCCCGGTTCGGTAGCAGATATGCTCGGGCTGCAAAAGAAAAGCAGCAAGGGGGTCGCGATGACTCCCTCGCTGGTGCCTGAAATGAGTGATGAGCAGAAGCCCATTTATATATGTCTTCAGAATAGCCTGACGCCAATGACTCCTGACCAGATTCTTAGCAGGGTGGGCATCCCTGTGGCTAAACTTCTCGCTATCCTTAATGAAATGGTCTGTGATGCCATAGTGCTCCGGCATCCCGGCAACAGATATTCCGCAGCCTTCTGAGTTAGAATCTGTCGAGGACAGTCTCGACGAGACGAGCCACATGAGGCTTATAGTCGGTGTTGGCTTCAGAGGCTATTCGTTGAGCGATAATGCAGCAGACCGTCATGGCACGGTGGCCTAACATACGGGCCATGCCCTGCAGGCAGGCCGATTCCATCTCGAAGTTAGTGATGGGGCGTCCCTCATAGCGGAAGCTCTCTATCTTCTCATTAAGGTTAGGGTCGGCAAGTTTGAGTCTCACCACTCTCCCCTGGGGAGCGTAGAAGCCTACGGCAGCGATGGTGAAACCGCGCACCATATCGTCGCGACCTATCTGCCTGACGAGGTCGGCATCCGCATTTACGGTGTAGGGAGCAGCCCAGAGGGGATTCCAGTCCGTGTGCTTCATGAAAGAGGCCTCAAAGTCAAGGTCGCATACCTTTTCACGGTCGGCATAGAAATTAATAATTCCATCAAAGCCTGTTCCCTTTTCGGCAATAACAAAGTCTCCGATGTGGAGTTCGGGCTGGAGAGCGCCTGAGGTGCCTATTCTCACCATATTGAGAGTGCGATGTTCAGGTTTGACCTTTCTCGTCTTGAAGTCCACGTTAGCCAGAGCATCCAGTTCGGTCAGCACAATCTCGATGTTGTCGGGGCCTATGCCATGCGAGATACACATTAGGGGTTTCCCCTTGTAAGTTCCGCCGATGGCGTGAAATTCTCGTGAAGAGACGTCATAATCTATGCTGTCGAAATATGAAGCTACCATATCCACGCGTCCCGGATCGCCTACGAGAATAATATTGTCACGCAGCTGTTCCGGTTTAAGATGAATGTGAAATACGGAGCCGTCTTCGTTGATAATAAGTTCGGAAGCGGGTATAATTCTCTCTTCTGCCATATCGGATGATTTTTAAGTTTTCTTGATAAGAAACGAGGCAAATCAGTGGTCAACACAGATACTCGTTATTCTCATTCAACGCCTTATAGGACTCGGATGTTCACGCCCGCGTGCATTAGTCTATATTTGGTATTGTCAGGAGCGGGGAGTCTGCTTCCTCATTTCGGCTCTGATTTCGCGCCACCGGGGATAGAATGTTTCCACTATGCTCCAGAAGCGGGGCGAATGATTGGCCTCACGCAGATGGGCGAGTTCATGCACTATAACGTAGTCGAGATGAGATAGCGGATGTCTGGCAAGTTCCAGATTTATGGATATGCGCCGTGAGGATTTATTGCAGGAGCCCCAGCGTGTTTTCATCAGAGAAATAGAGACGTGGGAGTGATAAAGATTCATCAGTGGCATCCAGTGGTCAAAGCGTGATATGACCAGCTGGCGGAAGCGCTCCACTTCTTCCGGAGAATAGGGGTGGAAAGGGGGAGCATCGCGCATGGTCTCTGCCTGTCGGAGTATCCATTCTGAATGGGAATGCACGAAGCTCCTCACCTCTTCGAAAAGGACATACGGAGGATAGCTCACTTGCGCGAGAGATGCCGTCTTCACCCTAAGGCTGATTCTCTTGACATCTTTACACAGATATCTGACGGTGACCGAGCCAATACGCTCTTCTGTTATTTCATAAATATTACGGGATGGCATAGACTGCAAATTTACGAAAATCTCAGAGTCTGCCCATGACATTACTACTTAATCTTTGTTAAATAAGGCTTATCGCTATGAAAAAGGGCGTTTCGGATATTAACTTTGCATAGAGAAAAGAATGTTAAGAAAGACACTATGCCGGCAATAACGTTAAATATACCCTCCTTTTCAAGTCTATTCAGAAGCCGAATCAAGAGCCCCTTGCGCAGGGAGCTTCGCGAACTTACGCTCCCCATCTTCATAGAAACGTTGCTGATAATGATGCTCGGTGCCGCCGACACATTCATGCTTTCGCGCCATAGCGACGCGAGTGTGGCGGCTGTGGGGCTTGCCAATCAGGTCATAACCTTCTGCTTTCTCGTATTTGAAGTGATAAATCTCGGCACCTCCGTTCTTTGCAGCCAATATCTCGGAGCCCGCATGCGGGAACGCATGGAGAAAGTAGTAGGTCTTTCTCTCTCTCTAAATCTTCTTTTCGGTTTGATCATCAGCGCTATACTATGCATCTGGCCGGTAGAGATACTCCGAGCCATGGGGCTTGAGGAGGGGATGCTCAGGTCGGGAGCGGGCTATATGCGGCTCGTAGGTCTCTTTGCCTTTGTGCAGGCACTTTCGATGACACTCAGCGCCACACTCCGTTCCAATAATAAGGCCATCTATCCGATGCTTGTCATTCTGGTAGTGAATGTGCTTAACATCTTCGGCAATTACGTTCTTATCTTTGGAAAATTCGGGGCTCCGGCGCTTGGGGTCATGGGCTCTGCGGTCTCCACCGTCTTGGCCAGAGTGGTCGCCATGCTCATCCTCTTCATCATAGTCTTCCGCACTACAGTCTCAAGATTTCCGTGGGAGATATTCCGGAAATTCCCGGTGAAAGATTTCCGCAATCTGATGAAAATCGGACTTCCCTCGGCCGGAGAGTCGCTCTCCTACAGCTGTTCGCAGCTCGTGATAGCCTTCTTCATCACAAGTCTTGGGATGGAAGCCCTTGCAGTGCGCACGTATTGCGTCAATATCATAATGTTCACCTATCTCTTCTGCATAGCCATCGCCCACGGAGGGGCGATCTCCATAGGTCATCTTGTAGGAGCCGACAAATGGCGGGGTGCCTATCTTATGGGCAAATACGTAATGAAAATCGGCATAGCCATAACCTTCACCATGGCAGTTATATGTGCCTTTTCCGGGCACTATATTTTCTCCGCACTGACGCAAAATGCAGAGATCATAAAGCTCGGCACCACTATCCTGTGGATAGATGTGCTGCTGGAGATAGGGCGTCCTATCAATATCGTTTACGTCAACACGCTTCAGGCGGCCGGCGACGTCAACTATCCCTTCTACGTAGGGCTGATATTCATGTGGAGCATAGCGGTAGTAATGGCTTATATAGTGGGCATCCCGCTGGGGTTTGGGATTATAGGCATGTGGTGGATGTTTACGCTTGATGAAAATGTCAGAGGCATAGTATTTCTGCGCAGGTGGGACTCCTGCGGCTGGATGCACAAAGGATTCACCGGGAAATAATCTCAACGCATAATCCCCTGATACTTAGAAGTCTTCATCTTTGAGGGAGAGGATGCAAAGAAAAATATGCGCATAATAATTTGGAAATAAAAGAAAATAGTAGTAATTTTGCATTTGAAAAGGAGCCATAAGGTTTCATATCAAGCCGCAATAGCTCAGTTGGTAGAGCATTTCATTCGTAACGAAAAGGTCGTGGGTTCGAGTCCCACTCGCGGCTCAAAAAGCAAAAAAGAGTTTGCAGCTCGCTCCGGAGAGGATTATGATCCGCTACTTGGAATTAGCTTGAAATTTAAATCGTCCCACACCTATGGGGCGATATTTTTTTTGAAGAAAAGTATTTTATACTTCTGTAATTTTTTGTAATTTTGTAGTCGCTTCGCATTCGGAAATGGAATGCGTCTTCTTCGGACCAAGAGGGAACCCCGGCGTTTCTCTCAGATAAAGCCCGTAGGACGCTTTGACACTTACTTAGTTATATTATATACAAATCATGAAACAGGAAATCAAATCCACTAAGGCTCCCGGAGCTATCGGCCCCTACAGCCAGGCAACACTTGTCGGCAACCTCGTATTCGTTTCCGGCCAGCTCCCCATCAATGCCGAGACCGGCGCCATGCCTGAAGATATCAAGGCTCAGACCAAGCAGTCTATCGAAAATATCAAGGCCATCCTTGCTGAAGTTAACGCAACTCTCGACAACGTAGTGAAAACTACCGTTTTCCTCGCAGACATGAGCCTTTTCGGCCCCATGAACGAGGTGTATGCTGAAGAGTTCAAAGCTCCCTTCCCCGCTCGTTGCGCATACGCTGTAAAGGAGCTTCCCAAGCAGGCTCTTGTGGAGATAGAAGTTATCGCAGCTGTGTGATAATTACTTTAGGCTGAGAAGCCGTTTTTGCAAAAGTTTTCAGAGGGTGTGGCGGAAGTTTATATTCTTCACACCCTCTTGACTTTTCTTTCTGAGATACCCTTTCCCCCTTCTTAACATACTTAAACTTACTGATATGGTAAGCTATCTTCAAATCGAAGGTCTGACCAAGTCATACGGCGACCGACTTCTTTTCTCTGACATTACGTTCGGCATATTTCAAGGCGACAAGATAGGTGTCGTGGCCAAAAACGGTGCCGGAAAGTCCACTCTCTTGAGAATACTGAGTGGAGAGGAGGATGCAGACAGCGGCAATGTGGTAGCCCGTAATGGATTGAGAATAGGGTTTCTGCCTCAGACGCCAGACTTCGGTAATGCTGCAAATATCCTTGAGGCCGCCACTCCCGGCAGACGCTCGGAAGATGACTGGACTGCCCGCGACAGAGCCCGCCAGATGCTTACCCAATTCCGACTCACCGACTTTGAAAAGCCCATAGACAAGCTTTCGGGAGGCGAGGCCAAGAGACTCGCCATTGCCAGACTCCTGCTTGAGGAGCCGGATATGCTGATGCTTGACGAGCCTACCAACCACCTTGATATTGACATGATAGAGTGGCTGGAAAATTATCTTGCAAAGCAGAAGATAACGCTGCTGATGGTGACCCATGACAGATATTTCCTTGACAAAATCTGCAATAAGATTCTGGAGATAGACCGTCACGGATTTTTTGTATATGAAGGGAATTATGACTATTATCTTCAGAAACGGCAGGAGAGGCATGAGCAGATGAGCGCTGAGCTCGCCAAGGTGAAGAATCTGCTGCGCACAGAGCTGGAATGGATGAGGCGTCAGCCCCAGGCACGAGGCTCAAAGGCTAAATACAGGATAGACAATTTTTATCAGCTGGAAGAGCGAAGCCGTGTAAATCTCTCGGAAAAGAATGTGGCGCTCACTACAAAGTCCTCCTATATAGGATCAAAAATTTTCGAGGCTAATGGCGTCTCAAAGTCTTTCGGAGAGAAATGTGTACTCAAAGACTGGTCTTACATCTTCGCGCGATATGAAAAGGTGGGAATAGTAGGGGCAAATGGAGTCGGGAAATCTACCTTCATAAAGATGCTTCTCGGTGAATTGGCTCCCGATTCCGGCCACTTCGACGTTGGAGAAACCGTTCGCTGGGGCTATTACAGCCAGGAGGGAATGACGGATTTCGATGAAAATAAAAAGGTGATAGACGCCGTCAGGGAGATAGCCGAAGAGGTGAGAATCGATGATAAGACAAGGCTTAGTGCCTCTCAGTTTCTTGCCGGCTTTCTTTTCACTCCGGAAGATCAGCAGAAATATATCTACAAGCTGAGCGGAGGAGAAAGACGCAGACTTTATCTCGCCACGGTGCTCATGAAGATGCCCAATTTCCTGATACTCGATGAGCCGACTAATGACCTTGATATAATAACCCTTACCATTCTGGAGGATTATCTGGTTAATTTCAAGGGGTGCGTGATAATTGTGTCGCATGACCGTTTCTTCCTCGACCGTATAGCCGACCATCTCTTTGTCTTCAAGGGGGATGGCGAGGTGAAGGATTTCCCCGGAGACTATTCCACATATCGCCACTGCGTAGCTCAGGAAGAGGCTGAGAGGCGAGCAAAGGAAAATGTGGAGAAAAAGGGTGAGTCGCCTGCTGAAAAAAATACGTGGAGGGCGCGCGAAAATCGCCCTAAACTGACGTTCAAAGAGAAAAGGGAAATGGAAGAGCTGGAAAAGTCCCTTCCACTCCTTACCGAAGAACGAACATCGCTGGAGACAAAAATGTCTTCCGGAGA
Organism: Bacteroidales bacterium; assembly: GCA_014800685.1. Taxonomy (GTDB): domain Bacteria; phylum Bacteroidota; class Bacteroidia; order Bacteroidales; family Muribaculaceae; genus Lepagella. The sequence continues at coordinate 52,400 of JAAVFQ010000005.1, read as the reverse complement.
AATGTCGTCTGACGAGATTATAGAGGCGGCAGAGCGTGTACGCATTCTCATCGCGGAGATTGATGATAAAGAGATGAGACTGCTGGAACTTATGGAGAAAGGAGGAATGTGATGATATTACGGCGCTTATCCTTTATACTCCCGGCAGTCTTAGCCCTCTCCTCATCAGTGGCATACGCCCGGGAGGGTAGCTTCAAAATGACATCCTCGCAAAATTCTCAGATGGCATACGAGAGAGACGTCTTTCTAATGTCTCTGCCGGATGGCCTCCAAGAGAGCCAGCGCCGTAGCATCCGGCGGTCGCTCAGAGGCGATATGTCAGGCCTAATGAAGCTGCGCGCTTCCAGAAATCCGGACTTTTCCCCTTCAGAGAATGTGGAAGTCACGGAAATGAGTCTTGGGTATGACGATTTTGTGGAGGCTCCCGGTGGAATCAAAGCACGTCTATACAAACCTAAAGAGATGCATACAGATAAGCCGCTTCCACTCCTTGTATATTTCCACGGTGGAGGCTGGGTATTCGGTAGCCTGAATTCTTGCGCCGCTTTTTGCGATGCTCTTGTAGCCGGTGGAGAGGCCATGATACTTGCCGTAGACTATCGGCTCGCTCCGGAAAATGTGTTTCCCCGGCAGATAGAAGACTGCATCGCTGCCACCTATTATGCCATAAGGCATTCCGAAGAATGGGGGAGCAGCATGGAGAAAGTCTCTGTAGGAGGAGACAGCGCCGGAGGCAATCTGGCTATCATGACGGCGCTCGCCCTTAATGACTCTGCATCGAAGTCAGAGGTGCTTCGACCGCTTGCATCCGTCATAGCCATATATCCCGTGGTCAAGACTTACGCCGACGGGTCAGCCTCATGGAAAGATTACGGAGCCTGCTACGGACTTGATGCCGACCTGATGGAGACTTTTAATCAAGCTTACCTTTGCGGCACGGAAAAGACCGATGACCATCTGCGCGAAAATCTCGAATTGCAATCCTCCCCATACGATATGCCCGATGAGGTGCTTGAACGCCTTCCCCGCACGCTTATTCTAAGCGCCGGCAAGGATATTCTATATTGTCAGGGAGAGGAGTTTGCTAAAAAGATAAAGCGGCTCGGTGTGGATGCAGAGCAAGTGGTCTTCGAAAATGCGTGCCATCTTTTCATTACAGTCCCGGGCCAGCGACTCGCTTTCAAAGAGGCCGTAAAGGTGGTCTCGGCTTTTCTTAATGATAAATAGGGGAGAGTCCTCACCCCTCGGGTGTCTCATTAATACAAGAAAACATCAAATTCATCCGCTGTCAAAAAAAATTCATATAAACTTTGTAATTTCAAAAAATCTTATATAACTTTGCAATCGGAATAGCAGCTCCTCCAAACTAATATCGCATACCATTCTTGAGGTATCGTTTTGCATGGATTGGTGGCAAGCTGCCGGCATTTACACTCATTGAAAATTATTTTAATCTGCTTTCAGGAGACTTGCTTGCTCCGGAAAGTCCAAATCTATTTATATGGCAAAATACTACACTCATGTCGCCATGGCAGCGGTAGCACTCGCGTTTCCCGCTATCGCAATGGCGCAGACCGGCAACATCATCTCTGCCTCGATGACAGAGCCTGTCCCCGGTCTTCTGAGAGGTGATGTGCCCCGCACTTTCACCATCTCCTTCGAGACGGACGGCCTGACCGTAAATTCCGTAAAGAACAATACGGACTATACCGAGAAGCCTCCATTGGATTCTGAAGGTTTCGCAACCTGGACCGGCCTGTATGGATATGGTCAGCTCGAAACGAGCCCTATGGACAAACTTGACTCTCAGCCTCTCGAAGTCGCTATCAATGCCGACAAGACCGTCACCCTCACTCTCAAGACCGACAAGTGCGCTTACCTCTCTCAGGCCATGTCGCTTGAGTCCACTTCTTTCTGGAATTTCAATATTATCCTTCCCGAGGGTCTCTTCACTGTTAACTGCACGGATGAAGAGGGTCAGGACTATGACTACACTTCCGTAGCGCAGACTTTCACCCTTAATCATCTCGGCAACTGCCTTCTCACTGAAGCTAACGTCACTCCCGAAAATAACAGCGTAGTTACCTCACTGAAGGAAATAGCTGTTGATTTCCCCGTAAATCCCGAGACTAATCAGGAAATACAGTGGCAGTGCACTACTAACGCTTCAGGCATCAAAGTTTTATTCCGTCCCAAAGGTGAGAATGAGTGGGTGGCAGGTCCCGGAGTGACCACTCCCAGCGCTTTCAGCAATCCTCACGCACAGAAAATTCTGATTCAGGGACAGGCCCTCACGGAAGCCGGACAGTATTGCATCCAGATCCCCTTCGGAGCATTCACTCTTCGCGCCGAGACTGCCGAAAACGGCACCGAGATTCAGACCTACATCAACCAGGAGCAGACTCTGCGTTTTGCAATTGGCGAAGAGGTGTCTGACAACATCGGCAAAGCTCAGTTCCTCGCCAGCGTGATTCCCGCTGAAGGAGCTGTCAACCTTGTCGACGTGCCCTCTGGTGTGCAGTTCATCCGCATGATCTGTTTGGAGGCCCCTGTCATCAATCGTGATGTTAAAGAGCCCATTCAGCTCTTCCTTGACGGAGCTGCTGAGCCTATCCGTAGCGTCCTCCCCTCTGATGAAGAAATCTTCTACGTTCAGGAGAAGGGCATCAGCAACGAGTATGGAAATGAAGTTCGTCTCTGGATGGATCATAACGAGTCTCTCATCGTGCAGCGTGGCGACTATACATTGAAGTTCCCCGAAGGCGTATTCGAGTTCTCCTCAGGAGAGAAGAATAAAGCTTTCGAGCTGAAATGGCACATCGACGAGCAGCTCGCTTATCGCATCAATCCCGAGCAGGAGGCCCGTATCAACTCTATCGACAAGATTACTCTCACCTTCCCCAATGCCTCTAAGATAGAGCTTAATCCCGAAGGCCCCGGCGCTATCACTCTTTCCACTCCCGCAGGACGTGCGAATGCTGATATCGAAATCAAGGGCAAGGTGGCATATTTCAACCTTGACAAAGAATACAACGAGACCGGCGTCTATAACCTCACCATCCCCAGCCGTCTCTTCAATGTCACAATCGACAACGAGGTTCTGAACAACCAGATTATCGAAAAGGTATATACCATCTCTGAAGTCAAGAACGCTCAGATTGAGCCTGCTCAGGGTATTCTTCCCTCCAATAAGCTCGACAAGATTAAGCTTATCCTCGGCGAAGATGATGAAATCCTCGCTATCGGCGCAAGCCAGGGCTACAACCGTCTCTTCCCCATGGGTGAGGATGGCGAGCCTGACTATTCACCCTCCGGCCGTGTATTCTACAAGGTTCAGTATCCCGAAGAGGCTGTCGGCGGCAATGAGATTACTCTCGTTCCCGGTGATGACCGTTCCGTAACGCTCAAGCCCGGCAACTATGTCTTCATCACTCCCTCTGCCCTCTATACTCTCTATTCCGGTGAGACTCCCCGTGAGGCTAAATACTACTGGACAGTACTTGAGGATCTCGCTACTCTCGCAAAACCCGCTATCACTCCCGCCGAAGGCAACGTTAATGACGTGAACTTCTTCACTCTCGCAGCTTCAGAAGCTGTGACTAAAGTCAATAACATCCTTTCATACGTATATCCCGTAAATGCCGACGGCACTTTCGGCCCTGCAGTAGCTACACTCATGGCTACCGGCGGAACTACAGACAAGGATGTAGACCTCGTGGCCATCAATACCATCAAGGCTCCCAAGGGCAAATATGCTCTCGTCACAAGCAAGGGCCTCTATGTATGCGGCGACAAGCAGGCTGACAACTATACCTTCTATTTCGACCTCGACACAGACCTCGCCGTTGAAGGTATCGCTGCCACTGATAACGGTCTCTATGAAGTATATTCTCTCACCGGTGTCCGCGTTCTTCACAACGCTACTGCCGATGAGGTGAGCCGTCTTGCCAAAGGTTTCTACATCATTAACGGCAAGAAAGTCGTAGTACGCTAATATCTAACTTGGACTCTGTCCGAGAATATTAAAAAATCTCAATAGAGGGTGCGCTAAAATTTTGCATTTTAGCGCACCCTCTTAGGTTTGTAAGAATAGGACAGATGCAAGGCGCTGAGGTTGAGGCTGAAGGGAGCATACCCACGTATGTGACCGAAGCCGAATGGCGTAAGCAACGCCGCAGATGGCCTATTATGACACACCCTCTATCGTTTTTACTGTGTCTATGGTCGGAGTTTGAAAAAAAATAACTAACTTTGCAGCGGGCAAGAGGGATGGTCATCTCACTTGATTCGCGTATACCGGACAGAAAGATTGCATCCCCCTCTCAGCTCAGCAAGTAAACATATCCATAGAACTTAAGTAAGTGAGAAAAATTAATGTACATATAAAACGAAGTGATTTTAGAGATAATTTCTCTGCGGAGTGAAGGAAGATATAAGCATATCTGACTGAGCTGCAAGGAGAAATTAGCCTGAAAGGACAAGTTTTATAGTACAAGAGTTTTCATCTCACACATATCGTTTAATTTTTAGAACTTACTTAGAGTGTGTTTACTTTTAAATGATTTTAGCACAAAGAGAGATTTTGGGATGATTTTTCAAAGTTGAAGAGGGAGCGATGCGGGCATCGCGACCGATGAAATTCTTTGGAAAAGCGCCCGAAAGATGTTTTGTGATGAAATCAAACTTAAACACACTTAGTCTAATATTTAATTCGGTTTAAAAGTAAACATACTCTTAATAGCACATGAAAATAATCGATGGAAAAGAGACGGCTCGCCGCATCAAGGCCGAAATAGCCGAAGAGGTAAAAAAGCTCACCGAAGCCGGAGAGCGCCCTCCATATCTCTCTGCCATTCTCGTGGGACATGATGGTGGCTCGGAGTCATATATGGCTAACAAGGTCAAGGCCTGCGAGGAGTGCGGCTTTGACAGCGATCTCATCAGATTTGATGATGACGTGACAGAGGAGCGTCTGCTTGAAGAAATCAAGCGCCTCAATGAAGACCCGAAAGTGGATGGCTTCATTGTCCAGCTCCCTCTTCCCGCGCATATTGATGACCAGAAGGTGATAGAAGCCATTGACTATCGCAAGGACGTAGACGGCTTCCACCCCGTAAATGTGGGTCGCCTCTCCATTGGTCTCCCCGGGTTCAGAAGTGCCACACCGGCAGGTATCATGGACCTTCTCGAGCGTTATGGCATAGAGACAAAAGGGAAGCACGCCGTAGTTCTCGGCAGAAGCAACATAGTGGGCAAACCCATCGCCACTCTCCTTATGCAGAAGAGCAATCCCGGCGACTGCACTGTGACCGTCTGCCATTCCTCTACCAAGAATATTAAGGAAATATGCCGCGAAGCTGACATCATCGTGGCCGCTCTCGGCCGTCCCGGATTCGTTACGGAAGATATGGTGAAAGAGGGAGCTGTGGTAATCGACGTCGGCACCACTCGCGTGCCCGATGCATCCCGCAAAAGCGGATTCCGCCTTTGTGGCGACGTAGACTTTGAGAAGGTGGCTCCCAAATGTTCCTACATCACTCCTGTCCCCGGAGGTGTCGGCCCGATGACTATCTGTTCGCTCATGAAGAATACGCTCATGGCAAGAAAGGGCGATTATTTCAATTGAAAGAATTTTTTATGGTGAAACGAGGGTGTGCCGAAATGAAAAATTGCGGCATGCCCTCTTTGAGCTTAATGCAATAAGTAAGTATTCAAAATTAAACGATAATATGAGTTAAGAAAACTATTCCTGATATGAGACTAAGACTAATACCGATATTCCTTCTGGGGCTCTCCATGCTCGGTGGCTGCTCCAATGCCCGTTCGGCCAATGGCACGGATTCTTCAGCCACTGCCGTGGCTGAAGAGGTACAGAAAAAAGATTCCATCACTCTGCTATTCGTGGGAGACGCCATGCAGCATGAGGCTCAGCTTGATCAGGCAAAGCTTGTAGGCAATGGCGTGCATAACTACGACGGATGCTTCGACCTGATAGCTCCGCTGGTGAAGGAGGCAGACTATGCTGTGGTCAATCTCGAAGTGCCTTTGGGGGGCGGTCCGGTCTATCGCGGCTATCCCTGCTTCTCGGCTCCAGACTCGTATGCCAAGGCTCTGCGCGACGCCGGTTTCGACCTCTTTCTCACGGCCAACAACCATTGTCTGGACAGCGGAGACAAGGCGGCTCGCCGCACTCTGACCGCTCTGGATTCTCTAAAAGTAGACCACATAGGCACATATTATGACGATAAGGAGCGTGAGAAGCTTGTACCCTTCATCAAGGAAATAGGCGGCTATCGCATAGGATTTCTTAATTATACCTACGGAACTAATGGCATCGAGCCAAAAGAGGGTGTAGAGGTCGCTCTCATAGACCGTGAGAGAATGGCTCAGGAGATAAAGAAAACCAGAGAGGCTGGTGCCGAAGCCATCGTGGTCACCGTGCATTGGGGCATAGAATATGTGCTTCATGAGAATGAAAACCAGCGCTCTCTCGCACAGTTTCTTGCAGATCAGGATGTAGACCTCATAATCGGTTCACACCCGCACGTGATTCAGCCTATGCGAGTGATGCACAATGAAAAGACGGGCAAGGATGTTCTCGTAGTCTATTCTCTCGGCAACTTTATCTCAAACATGAAGACGGGAGACACTCGCGGGGGAGCGCTCGTCAGAGCCAATATACGCCGCGATGAGAATGGCAATGTGCGTTTCTCTTCGGCAGACTATGACACATTCTTCTCTGCAAAGCCCACCGGAAAGACCGATAACTTCCGTGTGATACCCTCATGGATGTCGGAGAAGGTGCCGGCCGGGCAGAAAGATCATTGGCGCATTTTCAATTCCGCGGCCAGGAAAGTGTTTGACGCGGAAAACGTGGGAGTGCCTCCCATGCGTCATTAACGCCTCCACAGAGTTATTGAACCGGCTATAACACCCGACGGTTAAAAGCCCGACACTCTTCAAGTTTTTTGAAGTGGGTCGGGCTCTAAGTTAGATTTGCATATATTGCAAAAATGTATTAATTTTGCGGCGAAATACCACAAAGGGCTCTTAATGCCCTTTCGCTTAGTAATTAACACAACTCCGGCTCCTTTCTCGCCACCTGAGATTTCACGGACGGTCAATGGTGGTAGCGCGACTGGATAGCCCGGAATCATCTGCTTGTCAAAAAAATGATTCAGGTAAATAACCTCGGTATACAATTCGGCAAACGTGTGCTCTTTCAGGATGTCAACCTTACATTCAATAGAGGCAACTGCTATGGAGTCATAGGCGCTAACGGCGCCGGAAAATCCACACTGATGAAAATCCTCGCAGGGCAGCTTGCTCCTACGCAGGGCACCGTGACGTTCGGTCCCGGTGAGCGACTCTCTGTCCTCTCTCAGGATCACTTTGAGTTTGATGAATGCACAGTGATCGAGACTGTGCTTCGCGGCCACACTGTGCTCTGGGATATCATGCAGGAGAAGGATGCTATATATGCCAAGCCGGATTTCTCAGATGAAGATGGCATACGTGCCGCCGAGCTGGAGGAAAAATTCGCTGAGCTTGAAGGATGGAATGCAGAGAGCGATGCGGCAGCTCTGCTTTCCGGGCTGGGCATAAAGGAGAATCTGCATTATAAGCTGATGAAAGACCTTTCGGCCAAAGAGAAAGTACGTGTGCTTCTGGCTAAGGCTCTTTTCGGAAATCCGGATAATCTCCTTCTTGATGAGCCGACCAACGACCTTGACCTCGAGACCGTTGCCTGGCTTGAAAATTATCTCTCCAACTTTGAGAATACTGTCCTCGTGGTCTCTCATGACCGCCATTTCCTTGACGCCGTCAGCACCCATACGCTGGATATTGACTACAATAAGGTTTCGCTCTTCGCCGGCAACTATTCTTTCTGGTATCAGTCTTCGCAGCTCGCACTGCGCCAGCAGCAGGCAGCCAATAAGAAGGCGGAGGAGAAGCGCAAGGAGCTGCTGGAGTTTATCCGCCGTTTCAGCGCCAACGTAGCCAAGAGCAAGCAGACCACGAGCCGCAAGAAGATGCTCGAGAAGCTGAATGTGGAGGAGATTCAGCCCTCTTCACGCAGATATCCCGGCATTATCTTTACTCCGAGCCGTGAGCCCGGCAATAAAATTCTTGAAGTCAAAGGCCTGCGTGCGGAGCAGGATGGCGACCTCCTCTTCTCTGACGTCAATTTCCAGATAGAGAAGGGGGATAAGGTAGCTTTCCTCAGCCGTGACCCGCGAGCCATGACGGCCCTTTTCGAAATAATCATGGGTCGTCGCAAGCCCGAAGCCGGTGAGTATGACTGGGGTCAGACCATTACGACGGCTTATCTTCCGCTGGATAACTCTGAATTTTTCAATACGGATTTGAACCTCGTGGACTGGCTCTGTCAGTTCAGCAACGACTCTTCCGAAATTTATCTCAAAGGGTTCCTCGGCAAGATGCTGTTCTCCGGCGAAGAGGTGCTCAAGAAGGCTTCCGTGCTTTCAGGTGGCGAAAAGATACGCTGCATGATAGCGAGAATGATGCTCACAGATGCCAATACCCTTGTGCTTGACTCTCCGACCAACCACCTTGACCTCGAGTCTATTCAGGCCTTCAACAATACGCTGCAGAATTTCAAGGGTAATATCCTGATGTCGTCGCATGACCATGAATTCATCCAGACTGTCTGCAATCGTATTATTGAGCTCACGCCTAACGGTATCATCGATAAGATGATGGAATATGATGATTATATCACTGACGAAAAGGTGGCTGCTGCAAGAGAAAGACTTTATAATTAATCACAAATATACCGGACAGAGATGAAGACGCAAGTCCTTATCTCTGTCCGAAACGTTTCAATCAAAACCTTCCCACAGAATTATGGTAAAACATATCGTATCATTCCGTCTCAAAGGCACCGACGCCGAGCGTCGTAAAGCTGCCGAAGACTTCCGTGACGCCCTTATGGCTCTTCCCGCACAAATTGAGGTGCTTCGCTCTATGGAAGTAGGACTCAACGAGAATCCCGCAGAAGACTGGGATGTGGTTCTCATAGCCGAAGTGGACAAAATGGAGGATGTGGCTGTCTATGCCGCACATCCGGCACACGTAGTGGCCGCTTCTATCATATCCGGCTGCAAGGAGGCAAGAGCCTGCGTGGATTATGAAGTCTGACGCGCGTAAAGACTTGTAGATCGCTCCTTCTCTCCTCATTTTCTGTTGCGTAACTCTGAAAGGTCAGGCGCACGAAAGTGCACAGACCGGTTATCTTCCTATCATCGTTTATATTCCTATCATTAGGATGCCTGCTCTCTAAGTAAGTAAGAAAAATTAAACGATATATGTGAGATGATAATTCTTGTACAATAAAACTTGCCCTTTGGGGCTAATTTCACGTTGTCTCTTAGTCAGATATGTATATATCTTTCTTCGTTTCACCGCGGAATTATTTCCTAAATTACTTCGTTTTATATGTACATTAATTTTTCTCACTTACTTATTAACGGAGTGTCCCTATTTACTTTCTTATTACTTCAACTACTGTGCTTGCGGAAAATATTTTTATCAACAATCTAAGTCTGGCTATGCCACTGGCTATCTTCATGGTCGGCGGTGTGTGCGCATTTCTGCTCTTTTTCAGCCTTAAGCCGGAGAGAGCGCGCAGCATCATGGCTGCAATGATGCTCTTTATAGCCCTCTCTTGTCTGCCTGACATCGTGGCCATAGGCTATGGTACTTCTTATATCGGGGAGTCCATTGTGCTGAATCCCTACTTGGCTACATGCACGAATATCCTCGTAATTCTTCTGCTGCTTTATCCGCTCGAGGTGATAAAGCCCGGCTGGCTAAATCATAATCGTATTCTGAAGATATGCTGGCCATTTCTTTTCATAATTTTAATATATTACGGTGGATGCATTCTCTCCGGGGAGGGGATAGAGGCCCTCACTACCACTTCAGAGCTGACGGCGAAAATCCATGAATTCAACGTATGGGGACGATTTATTATTCTCGCGGATATACTCCTTTACTCAATATCCATTGTCTACTTCCTGAATAAGTATTCAGGGGATTACGGCGACTGGCTTGACAAGAATTATGCCAACGAAGATGGCCTTGGCATACGCTGGATCAAGCGGTTTGTATATTGCACTCTGCTGGTTATAATTCTAATAATTATCAGCATGCTGACGGCCGATAGCCTCATGGTGTTTCTATCGCAGCTCTCCTTCATTATAATAGCTTGCCTTGCCTCACGCCGCGCACTCTCGCAGCACAGAGCCTACTCCGCTGATTTCTTCAGCCTCGGCATGAACGAGGCTGACGCGAGAATTCAGTCTGACATCCGCGAGCAGACTCTAAGGGATGCTTCCCCCTCTATGCAGCATACAGCCATCAAGGAGAAGGGATTCGACTCCAATATGGATGAGTTTTCGGCGCAGATAAAGGAATGGTTTGAGACTGAAAAGCCATATCTTAAGTCAGGATTCCAGCTTTCAGATGTTGGAGATCGCATTCCCGTATGCCGCACATATCTCTCTCGAATCTTCAATGAAGGATTCGGAGCCTCTTTCTCAAGAGTGGTGAGGGATTATCGTCTGAGAGAGGCGGAAAATCTCTTGCTCTCGGAGAGCGGGCTTCCTGTTGCTGAAATTGCAGCAATATGTGGATTTGCTAATTCGCAGACCTTCTGCCGTGCATTCTCTTCTACCCATGATGGCCTCTCTCCCGGTAAGTTCAGGCGTGAGAGAGGATGCGTAAGGCTCGAAGTCAGCGAAATTTGACCGCTTCCTCAAGGATGCGAATTGATAATTTGTCAAATTTACATATTTGGACAATTCAGCAATTCGTTTTTGCACAAATTGAATATGATAATAGAAGATAAAAACGCTATATTTGCATCAAGTTTTTACGCAACTCAGAGAGTTAGTTTAACTCTCTATTCCAACCTTAATCGCTCTTAAAAAAAGAGGTATTTCCAAAAGCAATTGAGTTGGGGAGATCGGGGTGTGAACTCAGGTCTCCCCTTTTTGATAAAGTAGGTGAGAAAAATTAATGGACATACAAAACTTCGCGATTTTGCCCCATAAACCGTGATTTTTGGAGATAATTTCGTGGCGGAGCGAAGGAAGATATTAGTATATCGGACTGCGCGACAACGAGAAATCAGCCCAAAGAACAAGTTTTATAGTACCTGAGTTTAAGACCCCAGCCCACAATTTTCTTGTGGGATAGGTCCTTAATGCTATGAACTGTGCCGACGGTTGGAAATTGCGTGGCGTTCGAGGGTAAAGAAATGCGGGAGCGTCATGGCTGAAATGCCGACGCTCCCGCACAGTATAGCGAATGATGGGGGTATTTATCTCAGTTGCTGAAGAGAATAGGTGAAGACTATTCTGGCCGCAGAGGTATTAAGGCGAACCATGGATGGCTTCTTCATGTAGGGCGTGCAGGAAGTGACGATAGTGTAAGTCTTACCGCCGGAAGTATAGCTCTCTTCTGTAATGTCTACCGGAATGAGCATGAAGTCAGTGTCGTCCTCATTCAGATTGCCATTCTCCAAAAACGGCAGAATATATTCACGCATATTTGAGAAGCTATATTCGTTAGAAGAGGTATCGTATTTGGCATAGAAGCTCGTAGCATTGTCCGGCACACGGTTTTCAGCGAAGAAGTCGTCCACCTCCGAAGTTTTCACCATCAGAAGATAGGGGGGAGGGTTGATGCCCAGATTGTTGTTAATCTGTGAAGTGGGGAGAGTGAAATTCAGGTTGCTCACTATGGCAAGCGACTTGTCTGTGTCGGTGAATTTGTTAACAATCGTGCTCACCGGGAAGACGATGTGCGCATTATATCCGCAGGGGGATGCAATAATGGTTTCACCATCGGCAACGCGATTCTTAATAGAAGCAGAGGGAGTGTAAGCAATCTTATTGGAGCTTAATACCTCCGGGGCGGTAGCAAAGAGAGCCACGCTGTCTCTCTCATGTATCTGGCGTAAGAAGGTTTTGCCATCTTCGGTCACAGACTTGTCCACGAGATAATGATAATAAAGCATCATCTCCACTTTGCGGGCATTAGCCACGCATCCGGAGCCGAACGTGCGCGTCACATATATGCCCGGGAAAAACTGGTTGAAAGTAGAGGGCCATGCGAAAGTTTCCGGATGCTCGCGATAGGCAGTGAAAATGTCGCGTCCGAAAGAGAGCGGGAGGTCTATGCCGAGACGAATGTCGTTGCGTCTGGTGACCACCGTGTCAGTGATGGAGAGCTGTGAGAGTGTATATGTCTTGGTTCCCAGCAGCGAGGAAGAGGAATAATAGTCGGTGGGATCGAAATTGCTCTTGATATCGGAGGGGATTTGCTTGGTAAGCCGATAGACGGCAAGCTGCTGCGGGGCAAGTGAGTCTCCTAAGAACTGGCCACGCGGCATAGCAAATATCATCTTCACAGAATCCACACGGCTGACGTCGATAGAGTCCGGTATGGTCATAGTGGAGGCTGCCATCATCTGAGACAGGAAAGCGCAGGAGAGGTCTCCATACTGATCTGAGGAGAGGCGGCCTATGAGATGAGTGGCAGTACGCGCATCGAAAGCTGAGGTTTCGATGGACTGCGAGGGCACCTCAAGGTCAAGGGTGTCTGCGAAGATTCGCAGGGTGCCGTCGCTTAGCGAACTGCCGATGTCGCTTATGTCGTCATCGCAGGCTCCGAAAAGGGTAGTGGCTGCAAGCGCCGCTGCGTATAGTAATGACTTAAACTTCATAATAAAGTCGGTTGAGGGTGGTAAGGGGGGATGACTTTAGCCATGCGGAGGGGCCGCGTGCGGATATTATTCCGCCGGCATCAGTGATTCATAAAATTCCAGATAGGGGGCGGCCTCTTGCGTCTCCATTGGAATTATGGTGTAGGGGATGTCGCGCTCCTTGACGTAGGCCAGAAGGTCCTCTGAGGGCTCTTCGTTAAAGATGACGGCATCGGAATAGGCGATAGCGATTTTATGCAGCATATCGGTGTCAGGAGTCATATCCTTAAAGGGGGCGAGCTCCTTGGCCGGAATGCCGTCCTCTTTGAGTTTGCGAAGCAATTCAGGGTCGAGCGGAGCCTGCAGGCGTGAAGAGAGGGGAGCGTAAATGATTTTCGTGGAGGCGAAAGCCGGCTCAGTGGCAAACATACGTTTGAGGAAAAGGGGATTGAGCGAGGTCATCCATCCTGAACACTGGATGATGGCCGGCTCCCAGCGTAGTTTCATTACGGTCTCTACGGTGCCGCGGGCGAAAAAGATGGCACGCTCGTCATTATCGGCACGATTGCTTCCCACGGGGTCTGCATCATCATCGAGTTTCTGGAAATAGTCATCGTTGTCAATGAAATAAACCTGAATCCTCGAAGGCTGCAGGGAAGCGACTTTAAGAATCAGTGGATGGTCATTGTCATCAATGACGATATTCATTCCCGACAGGCGGATGACTTCGTGGAGCTGATTGCGCCTCTCGTTGACTGAGCCGTATTTCGGCATGAAAGTGCGCACTTCATAGCTACGGCCGTGCACCCCTGAGGGAATGGCTTTGCCGAGCGTCGACTCCGGAGTGGCCGGAATGTAGGGGCTTATCTCCTGAGAGATAAAAAGGATTCGTTTTTTTGCCATAATGACTGATCTCCATTGTTAAGAATAGGGAGCGGATGCCTCCGCCGGGTGAGAAGAGAAGAAAAGAAAATGAGGCCGGTAATGACCGGCTTCTAATTTGGGCGGTGCAAAGTTACAAAAAAATCCTGATATACGCCTTATTAAATAGGGAAAATCCGCTAATAATTCGAAAGATTGCCTTTAGATGCAGCCGCAAGGCCTAAAAAATAAACTTCTTTTTGTGGGAATTAGGAATAAAATGACTAAATTTGCATTCTGATTCTAATGGAAGAATAAGATGGAGGATAGCCCGAAGGCTTCAGGCCTCGGTCTCCTCTATACAGTCAGGTGCGGAATGTTTGCTCCGGGCCGGCTCTTCCAACAATGGATGAAAAAATGAAAATTATTAGAAAAGTCGCAGAATTAGAAGACTTTATCGCCGACGCAAGAGCCCACGGACTAAAAGTGGGGCTCGTGCCCACAATGGGAGCCCTTCATGACGGGCATCTCTCGCTTGTCAAAAAAGCTGTCTCTGAGAATGAGGTGGCCGTGGCGAGCGTCTTTGTCAATCCCACACAATTCAATAACCCTGACGACCTCGCCACATATCCCCGCAATGAGGAGGCCGACTTCCGCCTTCTTGAAGAGGCCGGCATAAGTGCTGTCTTCGCCCCTTCAGTCGAGGAGATTTATCCTGCGGGTGCTGATGAGGGTCACGTCTTTGATCTCGGTGAGGTGGCTGAGGTGATGGAAGGGAAATTCCGCCCCGGACATTTTCAGGGGGTCGCACAGATAGTCAGCAAGCTCTTCCGCCTTGTAGCCCCGGATCGTGCCTATTTCGGAGAGAAGGATTTTCAGCAGATTGCCGTCATCCGTCGCATGGCTGCCACGGAGGGTATTGATGTGGATATTGTAGCCTGCCCGATATGCAGGGAGGAGGATGGCCTGGCGCTCTCAAGCAGAAACGCGCTTCTGCGCCCTGAGGAGCGGAAAGTGGCTCCGGGCATCCACGAAGCTCTCGCAGAGAGTGTGGAGTATTCGCGTGACCATTCACTGCAGGCTACGCATGACTCCGTAGTGGAGAGAATCAATGCCATACCCTTCTGCGAAGTGGAATATTTCGAGATTGTAGACGGGCAGACCCTGAAGCATCTTGAAGACTGGGATGATTCAGACGACATAGTGGGCTGCATTACGGTCTATTGTGGCAAAGTGCGCCTTATCGACAATATACGTTACAAATAAGCCCCTTTCTACCTCAATTCAAGACTTGAACTATGCTTATCGAGATGATGAAATCAAAGATTCACCGCGTGAAAGTCACGGAGGCGAATCTCAATTATATAGGAAGCATAACCATAGACACCCTGCTTCTTGAAGCTGCCGGCATCCTTCCGGGCGAGCGTGTCTATATAGTCAACAATAATAATGGCGAGCGCTTCGACACCTATACCATTCCCGGCGAGCCCGGCAGTGGAGTAGTCTGTCTGAATGGGGCAGCTGCCAGAAAAGCGCAGCCCGGCGATGTCGTGATTATAATGGCTTATGCTATGATGACGCCCGAAGAGGCTCGTGATCATAAACCCAAAGTGATTTTCCCGGACACGGAAACCAATCTTCTCTCCCGGGATTAACGAGCGTGAGACCTCTCAGGTCTTGCCTCCAAAGATGATACTCTAACTATGTTTGATTCATTAAGCGAAAGACTCTCGGCGTCGTTTCAAAAGCTGAAAGGTGAAGGCAAAATCACCGAAATCAACGTTGCCGAAACTCTTAAAGAAGTGCGTAGAGCACTTACCGACTCCGACGTCAACTATAAGATAGCCAAACAGTTTATAGACACGGTGAAGCAGAAGGCTCTCGGCCAGAATGTGCTCACCTCCGTCAAGCCCAAAGAGCTTCTTCTGAAGATAGTCTTCGATGAGCTCACTGACCTTATGGGTAAGGATGAGGCTCCGCTAAATCTCAGCGGCAAGCCCTCTATCGTGCTTCTTTCAGGTCTGCAGGGTTCCGGAAAGACTACCTTCTCGGCCAAGCTGGCAAAGCGACTGAAATCCCGTGGCAAGCAGCCTCTTCTCGTAGCCTGCGACGTGTATCGTCCTGCGGCTATCGAGCAGCTCAAGATAGTAGCTTCTCAGGTAGAGGTGCCCGTCTATTCCGAGGAAGACAGCAAGAACCCCGTAGAGATAGCTCAGCATGCCGTAGCTTACGCAAAAGAGCATCATCTCGACCCGGTGATTGTGGATACTGCAGGACGCCTTGCAGTCGACCAGGAGATGATGGATGAGATAGCTAATCTCAAGGAGACTCTCAATCCGCATGAAACGCTCTTCGTAGTGGATGCGATGACCGGACAGGATGCTGTCAACACTGCCCGCGAATTTAACAACCGTATTGACTTTGACGGCGTCGTAATGACCAAGCTCGACGGCGATACGCGTGGCGGTGCCGCCCTCTCCATACGCGCCGTGGTGCAGAAGCCTATAAAGCTCGTAGGTGTCGGCGAAAAGCTTGAAGACCTTGAAGACTTCAATCCCTCCGGTATGGCCAGCCGTATTCTCGGCAATGGCGACATCATCGGTATCGCCAAGAAGGTGCAGGAAATCTACAAGGAGAAAGAGGCTGAGGAGATTCGCAAGAAGATAGAGAAGAATAAATTTGACTTCAACGACTTCCTGGACCAGCTGAATAAGATTAAGAGCATGGGTAGCCTCAAGAATGTGGCTTCGATGATCCCCGGTCTTGGCAAGGCTATCAAGGACATTGATATAGACGACAATGCTTTCAAGTCTATAGAGGCCATCATCGGCTCAATGACCCCTTATGAACGTGCTAATCCCGACTGCCTCAACATCAGCCGACGCAAGCGCATAGCAAAGGGGTGCGGACACTCGGAAGTGGAGGTAAACCGCTTCATCAAGCAGTTTGAGCAGACACGCCAGATGATGCGTGCAGTCAGCAAAATGAAAGATCCCAAGCAGCTTATGGCTCAAATGCGTCAGGCCAAGGGGCGTCGCAGATGACCCACAGCTACTGTTAAAAAAACTTACCGCCCGGAGGAAATCAACATCCTTCGGGCGGTAAGTTTTAGTACACTAATCATTCTCACTTACTTAGATTCTTGATGACGCCGGTAAAGATTACAGCGTTAGTCACATCATTTCGCAGGAAGAAGATGAAAGGACGATCAAAAGAGAGCGTTAACTTTTCGGGCGTAGGTATAATGTTGGAAATGAAGGTAAGGTATGCAGTGCAGGCAGATGAGCCGTACACACCATCTTCGTCAATTCTCATCTTAGTGGTGCTGAGGGATTGCAGCTTGACTTTATCAAGAGAAGAAGATATGCCTCTGAAGTCGTTGTCCCACGAGCTGAAGAGTGAATTCAATCCGGCCGTCGAGGCTGTGGAGGATTTCATCTGCCAGTTATATTCAATGTCAAATTTGGGAAGACGGAGTTCTACTTTTGTTCCTTTGTTATAGCCACGCAGAGTGCGCAATCCTTCACCGGAAAGAGTGGCGGCCACGTCTGCTACGCTCTTACCCTCGTCCGGGAGAAGGAATAGCATGGAATAGTCTTTGCTCACCGGGATGTGTAGGAGCTTGTATCCCTCTTTGATATTGAATAAAGTCTTGCCCACCTCATCCATATTATACATCATCTTCACAGAGGAGTCAGTGCCGTCGGCATTGTGAAAAAGCTGATTCGAGGTGTTCTCTTTGTCAAATCCGAACTGGGACCAGCGCCCGCTGAAGTCAAGAGCATTAATGGCCATTATCGGAGTTGAGGGGAGGCTACTGAGAAATTGCCTGATATTGCCTCCGGTGGTCTGTGATACCCAATTATTGATATTATCAAGAGAGAGGGTGCCAACTTTTGGATTCGAGTAATATTCAGCCAGAGAAGATAGATAACCGGCATTTGGCGTCAGCGACCTATCATGCCAGAGTGAGGAGCTGATAGAGAAGGAGGCGTTAGTGTCGCTTTGAGGCATTGCCGTAAGCAGAAGATGATTGGTGCTGTTTAAATCCTTTACAGACCCTCCGTAGGCATTCTCCATCATTTGGAGAGTATTACCCTCGGCACCGGAGGCAAACATTCCCATTGCGATATTGAATGTAAGGGGCGATATCACGAAGTTGCCGCTTTCAGTCATAATAAGGTCGCGCAGCATCGCCGCTGCTATTTCATTCTGGCGGTCAATTACTACGCTTTCTGCCTCTGAAATATCAATGGTTGTGCCGGGTGAGGGTGTCTCTTCGACATCTATGTTTTCTATATCACCGTTCTCCACATCAGCCGGAGAGGAGATCTGTTCTTCTTCCGAGGGAATAAGCTCAGGAGTATCATCAGAACAAGCTGTAAAAGCGAGGAACGCTATCCCACAGCTTAAAATATAATTCTTCTTTTTCATAAGCTTTAATTCTGTTAGTTTGTGAAAGAAAATATTTGATGAAGCATGTATCTGCTGGACTGCGAATTTAAGAAAAAGTTTTGAATTAACAATATATATAATTGTTAAAAATAACTATTAAATTAAAAATAGTGTTGAAGAGTATAGATAATTATTAAGTAATTTCTAAAAATTAAACAATATATGAGAGAAGAACATTCCTTATATGAGAGAAGAACATTCCTGTATTATAAAAATTGTGCTTTTGAATTAATTTTACGTTGACGCTCAGTTAGATATGCTTATATCTTCTATTGCTCCGCAGCGAAATTATCACCAAAATCACTTCATTTTATATATACATTAAATTTCTCACTTACTTAGAGAGGGGGGATTAAAAAAACATTTTCTGTAATATGAAAATCCAATGTTCCGGGTATGTTATAATTAGATTTTCCAGGGTCTAAGTGTATGCATTTAGCAATGATATAGAGTGGCGCGAATATTTTCGGCCTTTGCGTGCTTCTCAAAGAGCTCTGTGAAGACGCGGAGTAGCTCATCGGCGTCAAGCGTGGGGTCAAAGATATGTATGGTGGATAAAAGGTGGCGTGACGACTCCTCAATCTTAGTGCGCTCGTTATCGCTGGTAGGGGTTCCAATGCCCCCTTCGGCGTCTCTGAATATGGGCAGCCCCTCGATATTGAGAGGGCCGCGACCTATCCCTTCGTAGGGCTCATCTTTATGTCCGACGCCAAGAGTGAGTGAGTCTCCGGAAATTTTATCGCGGTCAAAGCAGCCTATGGAGCAGCCCGTGAGCAGTGAGAATTCGTTTCCGGCGTCGACAAGCGCGTTTACATTATAGAGTCCGAGTCCTCTGACGACTCTCCTGGTCAGTTGCTCCTGCGACGGGCGATATCTGTTGGGGTCTTTGCCGCAGAGTTTGTAGGCCGCGCGAGTGGCTGCGATGGCAGGAATTTTGTTGATGTCGGATACTTCATAGCGAGCGGCTATATCATTTGCCAGACTCTCCATTTCCTCTTTCTGGGCGCTCCCGGTGGGACCATTGCATACGTCAGCCTCTATTATAAATGCGCGATAATCACTCACGCGCGATGAAAATTCTTCAAGTATTTCAAGTTGCATATTAAGTAGCTTTGTAATGTTAAGTAGCTTTTTAAGTAAGTATTCAAAATTAAACGATAATATGAGTTTGAAAATCTTTTATACTATCTTCGGCTACTTTTTTGTCGCTTCCGGCTTGTCGCTCAGTCGAATATGCTTATATTCTCCTTCGCTCCGCGACGAAATCAACTAAAAAATTAGCTCGAATATAGTATAAATTAAATTTCAATACTTACTTAATGCAAAGGTAAGAAAATATTGCAAAAATAATGAGGGTGCGCCAAAAATTTTTTGACACACCCTCATCTTTAAAAGAAATAAGTATGAACCGAAGAGGATTACTTCACGAGCACCTTGGCGATGACGTCGCCTACCTTCACGAGGTAGATGCCGGCCTCAGTGGGGAGAGTGAAGTATTCCGAGTCTATAGCAGCGCTCTTGACGAGCTTGCCGTCAGCTGTGTAGACGCCGGCGTTCTTTCCGGAGAGTCCGGAGAAGATGATAGCACCCTGAGCGGCCGAGATGCCGGATGCGGTCTCAATCTGCTCTGCAGAGAGGGCGAAGAGACGTATCTGGTTGGACTTGGCGCTGTTCACCTTCACGCCATTGATAGATGCGCGAGTCACGATGTAGTAGTTGACGTTAGCATCGCCTACTTCAGTGTCGGTGAAGTTGAGGTCTTTAGTAGTTCCGACGAATGTGAATTCATTCTCGCCGTCGCGCTTACGATATACGTCGTAGCCCTCGATGTTCCAGTCGGTGAGATTGACGGGAGTGAACTCGATGTCGTCCACGAGGATGCCGAGAGTGTCCCAGCCTACATATTTCAGTGCGAAATATTTAGCATCTTCGGGCAGAGTGAAAGAAGCCTCTTCCCAAGACTCGGTACCCTGCTTGGAGATATTGCAGAGTTTAGTGAAGCTTTCGGGCTTATCATCAGTAGTGGAATACATGACGTGGATGGTCTCACGATAGTCAGTGCTGATGTGGTTGACGAAGAATTTCACTTCGGTGCCACCCACGACTTCGGGAGAGATGAGCCAGTCAGCCACCTGCACAGACTTGGTGTCGTTCGCGGGATCCCAACCGGCGAAAGCCACGAGACACTGCTTGCCGCTGTGAGGCCAGAGACGGTTGCTCTGGAGCACTCCGAGCTCTTCGGCGTTCATCACCTGCCAAGCTCGTTTTTCGCCTGCGTGGGGCCACATTTCGAGGCCTGTGATGGCGAAGGTGGGGAACTCATCCTCGTCATAGTTCTTCCACTGGCCGATGCGGTCGGTAAGCTCCCAGGCGGGGACGAAGTCGAAGTCGTCTACATTGCCATATTTGAGATTAGGCTCGCTCCATGTGAGGGTCACTTTGGAGTGGTCGTCATCATAGGCTCCTGCGAGGTCGGTAACCTTGGGATTAGTTGTGTCGAGAACGTTCCATACTATCTCCTTGCTGTCGTTGACGCCCACTTCGTCACCTTCGCCATAGATAGTGGCGCGGACGGTGATTTTGTCATATTTGAGCATTTCGGCAGTAGCGGTGAAGGGGATGCGGCGGTTAGAGGTGCGGAATGAACGGAAGCGAGGGATGGTGTAGGTCTCGTTGATGCCGAGATATTCGCCGTCGCCATATACGCTCACCTTGACCTCTGCGGTGCCGTCTTCCAGACCACCGTTGGTGGCGGAGACTACGAATTCAGTGGATTCTCCGACGTAGGTGTGGTCAGCTTCAGGAGTGATGGAAGAGATGAGATAGTCGTGGTCGATGTTCTCATATACCTGAATCTTATCGATGATGCCGTAAGAGCTGCCGCCCGCGGGGAGGTAGAAGTGAATCTGGAACTGTACCCACTGCTTATCCTGATATTTCTCAGGGAGGGGGAGGAGATATTCATTCCATGTCATGTATTTCTCCGGGTCGGGAGTGCAGGTGTCAAGGAGTTCGAGCTCTTCAGAGCCGGCGCAGCGAGCGTAGATCTCGAACTTGGGAGCGAACTCATAGTTCCAGATATTCATGTTGAAGACGGGCGACTTCATGTCCTTAGTGCAGAACTTGGGCATGAGGAGGTGTCCTTCAATCTTCTGACCATAGACGAGAGAAGAGAGGACGCGGGCGCTACCGCCTTCGCAAGTCATCTTACCGATGCCGAGAGAGTTGATGTCAGCCATCGTTCTGGTGGCGAAAGATGACATTTCTGTCTCATCGGTGTTGCGGTTGTAGTTCCAGGGATATTTTACGCCGGTAGCTTCGAAGGTCTCGATGAGGGGGAGCTCTACGGGCTTACCGAGCTGGTCGCTAACTGATTTGAGACGGTTTTCCTTGAGGAAGTCGCCGTCAGCGTTCTCCGCGAGCACTGCGAGAATC
This sequence comes from Bacteroidales bacterium, assembly GCA_014800685.1. GTDB lineage: Bacteria > Bacteroidota > Bacteroidia > Bacteroidales > Muribaculaceae > Lepagella. The sequence goes on along the minus strand of JAAVFQ010000005.1, from coordinate 30,916 downwards.
CAGCGGGAGAGGGTGGGATAGTTGGGGTCGAAGAGCACCATTGTCTCCTTGAGACGGTCGCCTACGCGATTCCAGGTGACGCCCTGAGGATTGTTCCATACCTGATAGCAGAGGGTTTCGGGGTCAATGAATCCGCCGTTGACGCCCTCGGTGACGGGATCCCAGGAGATAGTCATCGTCATGTTGTCGTCAGCAGTGACGGTCTTGACATTCTGGGGAGACTTGGGAGTGTCGAGGCCGATATATCCGCGGAGGATAGCGGCAGCGTTTTCTCCTTCGTTGTTCTCGACAGTGACGAGATATGTGTTGAAGCCCTTGTTGCCGGGACACTTGAGAGTGACTTTTTCACCGGGGAGAGCAGCCACGTCAGCGAATAAGTAGTCAGGGTCAGCAGCATTGCGGGCTATGACAGTGACTTTCTTAGAGGGGTCAAGGGCGCTTCCATCAGTGGCCTTGGTGGGCACGGTAAGATTGAAAACGGCCTCTTTGGCACCCTTCTCGCCGGCAGTCATTACGATGTCCTCGATGCGGGCGGGCACCTTGGTGGTAGATTCTGTCTGAGTGACGCTGAGAGAGAAGAAGATGGCTCCCGAGCAGGTGTTGGGGGTATGGGCGCGGAGGGCGATATAATAGTCGCCGGCTTCGGGCACGTTGAAGTTGACCGAAATGGGATACTCCACATCCTTATTGTCGATGAAGGGATATTCGGCGAGCTTGATGTCCATGTGTTCAGGGTCTTTTCCGAGCCAGACTTCAATGGTCTCCGTACCATAATAGGGAGTCTGATTCATGAAAGTAGTGCTGAAGTTATACATCTTGGACGCGTCATTGAAATTCATCATCGGAAGAACGAGCCAGTCGTTGCTGCCTTCATAGTTCTCCAGCGTCAGCACGAAGCAGTTGTCCTGCGTGTCATAATCGAAGGTATTGCCGTCGTTGTTGCCGTCTACTACGGTGTAGAGCATAGCCTGAGCTGTAGTGGGAGTAGCGTAGTAGGGGAGGCTGAGGGCCTTACCGATGATGGAGAGCAGGCTTTCCGAGAAGTCGGAGGTCTTGCCATTTGCTGAGGCCTTCACCTGAATTGTAGTGAGCTCAAGAGAGGAGGGGGGAGTGAAGGTGTAGGACGTAGTCTTGACAGGCTCGGTGTTAACCTTACGGTTGTCGAAGTAGACGTCATATTCGAGCGCATCGGTGTCTACGTATCCATTATTGGCACCGGCGGCTCCGGGAGCATTCCAGGTAATGGTATTTCCATTGATGGCAACCCCTGTGGGAGCTTTGGGGGTGTCATTGCCGGCGTAGAACTTATATATATAAGAAGGGCCGGGGAGATTGGCATTGATGTCGCAGTGGATATCAAGAGTGTGCACACCCTCAGACACTTCGAAATTAAAGGATGCTTTCTCGCCGGGTTTAAGCGTCTTATTGAAGACCTCTTTGCCATCGATAGTAGCGATGGTGGCCACATCCTTATTGAGCTTCAGATCGTTGTAGAGAGTGGTAGGAGCTGCAAACTCTACGCTACCCTTGAGAGCATCCTTGACGAGGCCGAAGTTTTCTATCACGGGGAGGCCTGCCGCTTCGGGAGCAGCGAAAGAGTCAGGGCAGTAGAGAGAGACGAGCATGGCCTTATTGCTGATTTCGGCAATGCGTGTGCACTCTCCATCCGACTCGAGGTCAATGTTGAAGAGATAGACTTCTCCATTATGATAGATGTCTTGCGCGATAAGGAAAAGGGCGTTGTCGCGGGGGGAGAAAACTATGTTGGTAGTGCCACGGTCGTTGAAGGGAGAGAGCACGATAGCGTCATCCTCAGGGTCATTGCAATATACTTGGAAAGCCTCGAAGAATCGTCCGGATGTGCGGTCTACCAGAAAAACCTGACCATCCTCGCGGAAAGCATAAATTTCCTTATCGGAGGGGTTGTAATAGAAGCCGGAGAAAGTGAGCCCGGTGCCATTCGGCATGTCAGAGATAAGCTCCCACTTGAAATTGTTCTTAGGGTCGATCTTGACAATGCGGTTAGCCACGATCTCAGAAGAGTTGTCGTCATTTCCGGTCATGCCGAAGAAGCAGTCGGAGATAGGGTCGTAGCACATAGCCTGAACCCACATCTGCGCATCACCATTGAAGTTAAGGTTGGGGAGGCGCTCGCCGGTGTTGAGGTCATATCTTTTCCAGACCACGTCGAAATCGCGCACGGAAGACTGTATGCCTTCGGGAATATAAAGGATACCGTCGCGCACGGCGCCCGCCTGATGATCGGGGTCAGAGGAGTTAGTGAAGCCGGAGTCAGAGAAGATAGGGCTTACGGACATAGATGCGAAATCGAGCTTACCCCAATAGGTTCTGCTCTGGCCGCCGGCGGGTGATGAGGAGTTGACCACGCCGTAAATGTTGCCGAGGTATTCGGCGGCTCTTGTCCTTTCAGCCTGCTGGATGAAAGATCTTGATTTTTTGCCGAGGTCTTTAGCTCCTTTGAGCTTCATGCGGGTTGAATATTGAGGCCCGGCATTGAAGTCTGTTCTTTCAATAGGCATGAAGTTGGGGTCGGAGTCTTTGGAACGCCCGAAAGTCTCTTCCCACTGTCTTGCTTTAGAGACAGACTGATGGGTTTGCGGCAGATCGGGAGTGCGTTTGTAGTTCTGGGCTTCAGAAGAAGCAGGAACGCAAACAGCCATCGAGAGTGCAGCAAGCGCCATCGATTGTTTGACTTTTACCATAGAATAAATTGTTAGTTAGTTCAGAATTGAAAAATCGGCAGGCGCACATTCACGCTGACAACTCGCTGATTTAACAAGATGTTTTATATGCCGAAATGTAATTTTGAGTGTGAATGCACCGGAGGTGGAATCCTGATGCTGCTCGTTAAAATCGAACGGCACAAAGTTACTAAAAAATGATGTGTTCTGCAATAGTGAAAAAGTAAAAAAGTATGAAATTTCTCGTTGTGGTGTTATGTATTAGATAAAAAAACTAAATTACAGTCGTGATATAAGGGTTTTTTTCTAAAAGGGTCGAAATAAAAGCATAGACGGGTCAACTCGACTCATGGGGTCGGGAAGCGGGAGTATAAGTCAGGATAAAAGTGGGGATTTGGAAATCAGCAAAAAATGTATTAACTTTGCATCGCAAAAGCCTCTTCGATAAGGGCTTTTTGTGCCCGGTGTGATGGGAAATTTGTTCATCATCAGCGAGTTGGCAAGCTATAAGGTTGCTAAAGTGGCTGATGTATTCCCCCTAAGGGAAGACTTATTTTTAGTAACACAAATTCAAAAAACTTAAAATGAAGAAATTCGAACTCAAAGCAGAGCCCCGTGAGGCTCTCGGCAAGAAGTCAAGCAAAGCCCTCCGCGCAGAGGGTAAGATCCCTGCAGTGCTCAATGGTGGCAAAATCGTAGCACTTCCCTACACAGAAGCGCTCAAGCCCGGCGAGAAGCTCGTAGAGATAGACGCCAACCGTGGCATCATCACTACTGACATCGTAGTGAGCCAGGAGGGAGTGCGCAAGCTCATCTACACTCCTGATATCTTCGAGATCGAACTCGAGCTCAACGGCGAGAAGCGCACAGCGGTAATGAAGGAGATTCAGTTCCAGCCCGTAAAGGATACTGTCCTTCACATTGACTTCCTTGAGGTTTATCCCGATAAGCCCATCGTGATGGAAGTGCCCGTACAGATAGAGGGTCACGCAGAGGGTGTTAAAGCCGGTGGTAAGCTGACTCTGAGCATGCGTAAGCTCAAAGTGAAGGCTCCTTACACTGAAATTCCCGAGCGTCTCGTAGTAAACGTAGATACACTTGGTCTCGGCAAGTCACTCGCTGTAGGCGATCTTCACTTCGAGGGTCTGGAGCTTATGAACGCCAAGAACGCAGTAGTCTGCGCAGTACAGCTCACTCGTGCTGCCCGTGGTGCTCAGGCAAAGGCTGCTCAGGGCTGATAAAAGCATTTACTCGCCCGGAGCGTAAAAGAGTGGCGGAGAGGATGGAAATATCCGTCTGCCGCAAAAGCTCTGCAGCGTAAGAAAAGTCCTTAGAGGGTGTGTCGAAATGAAAATTTTGGCACACCCTCAAAAGGTTTGTATCAATCAGAACTGATAAGTAAGTATTTAAAATAAATTTATACTATATTCGCGCTAATTTTTTAGTTGATTTCGGCACGGAGCGAAGGATAATATAAGCATATTCGACTGAGCGACCAGCCGGAAGCGGCAAAAAAGAAGCCGAAGATAGCATAAAAGATTCCTAAACTCATATTATCGTTTAATTTTGAATACTTACATAGTATAAGTAAGTTTCAAGAGAGTTTTATCTCATCATCTCTCAGTCAGATATGCTAATATCTTACCTCGTCCCATCGAGAAATAATCTCCAAAATCACGTCGTTTTAGATGTACATTAATTTTTCTCACTTACTTAGCAATGAAACTCCCGGAATGGCTTTCGCGCCTGATAATGCGCGGATATACTGCCCCCGAATATGATAGTGATATGAAGAAATTTCTTATAACAGGCCTCGGAAATCCCGGTGCGGAATATGAGGGTACCCGTCATAATGCAGGCTTTATGGTGCTTGATAAGCTGGCTCTTGACGCCGGTGTGCCCTTTGAGTCTTGCCGATATGGCACAATGGCAAAAATTCGTGTAAAAAACTGTGAACTCCTTTTGCTCAAGCCCGGAACATTCATGAATCTCTCAGGTCTGGCCGTCAGATTCTGGATGAATAAGGAGAAACTGCCTCTTCAGAATCTGCTTGTGGTGGTAGATGACATCGCCCTTCCGTTCGGAACTATAAGGATTAGAAAAAATGGTTCGGACGCCGGACATAACGGCCTGAAAAATATAGCTTCCGAGCTTGGCAATCAGAATTATGCCCGTCTACGCTTCGGTGTGGGGAATGAATTTCCCAGGGGAGGGCAGATAGATTTTGTACTTGGTAAGTTTCCGCCCGAGGAGCGCAAGCTTCTTCCCGAAAGACTTGAAGTGGCAGCCGAGGCAGTGAAGACTTTCTGTCTCAGCGGACCTGACTTTGCCATGACTCATTTCAATAATAAGTAACTTAAGTTTCGCAAGCTCAACATAAAGATTATGAGGTTATGAGCTTTGCCTTAGCTGTTTTATTTTTATTCTTGCGGAGCAATATTTATAACTTGCGAAATTTTAATAAGTAAGGAGTGTCGATATGCCGAAAAGTGAAGAACGAGTAGACAAGTGGCTATGGGAAATGAGAGTCTTCAAGACCAGAACAATAGCCACAGATGCCTGTAAGAAGGGCCGCGTGATGCAGAACGGGACTGCGCTGAAGCCGTCAAGGGCTATAAAGCCGGGAGATATAATTGACGTGAAGAAGCCTCCTATCACATATACGTTCCGAGTGCTTCAGATTCCTACCGGACGTCTGGGCGCAAAGCTCGTGCCGGACTATCTGGAGAATATGACGCCACAGTCGCAGTATGAGCTTCTGGAAATGACACGTATCTCAGGCTTTGTGGACCGTAGGAAGGGACTTGGACGTCCCACCAAGCGAGACAGCCGGGAAATGGCCCGATTTAAAGAGGATACCTATGCCGATACATTCTTTCTGGACTGGGAAGATGAGGAGGATGATGCGGAGGTAGAGGATTGATATTTCCCGGGAAAAGGTGCCTGGTTTTTTATTTAGACCCTGACACCTGGCGTCAACATTTCTTGAGGGTCATGGTCTTAGGAAGTTTTAATTCCCGGTATGAGCGGGAAACAATATTCTTTCCGAAGGCGTTTTATAGATAAATCTCCAAGCAAGGAGAATAAGTAAAACTATAAAAACACACATCTTATGGAACTGAAAGACAAAATAGACTATTCCCACGGCCAGATCAACAAGCTTGAAATCCTATCAAACGCAGGAGGTTCCGTGACATTGCTTGCCTTTGATAAGGGTACTGAATTAGGTACTCACAAGGCTCCGTGTGACGCCATGATAATGGTGATAGACGGCACAGCCGACATCACCCTTGAGGGGAATGAGATGAAACTTAAGGAGGGTGAATTCCTCTCCATGCGTCCGGGAGTGGAACATTCTCTCAAGGCCAACAAGAAGTTCAAGGTCATGCTCACCAAGATAAACGGAGGCGCACAGCCTGCGTGATTGGTTCTGACCTGTTCTTACTCTTATAAACCTTTTAGAGGGTGTGTCAAAAAAAATGAATTTTGGCACACCCTCTCGCTTTTCGTTAAAAGGGAAATATTTTCGGGGTAAAGTTATTTGTCGGAAGTGCGGGCGAGCTCAAGGACTACGCGGTGCTGGTCGTCAAGCATGAGGACTTTTTCAGGGCTTATGGGACGTGCATAGCTGGCAGCTTCCAGCGCAACGATGAAGGGAGTCTCCATGCTTCCTTCGGGGCAGGCCATTCTCGTCAGAGCAAAACCTGAGAAGGATATGGAGTTAGGGCTATCCATGTCGATTTCCAGTTTGCCGTTCAGAATATTGCATCCCGTATTGCCATGCACATAACCCTCATTAACGTCAATGACGAGCTTCATGTCCGGATTGTCAATGGCCTCCTCATCAATAGCCATTACCTGCCATGTGCCGTTGAGGAAGTCGAAATTCTGGTGCATGAGGCTGAGGAGTTCGTTGTGGTATCTGTCAAAGAAATATAGGAAATACTGCGAGCCCTCAAGGCGCCAGCGATAATATTTAGTATTGCCGAGCGCCTGATTGATGTCCATCGCCACGTCGTCATATTCATAGCATTCCTTCATGGTGGAAGCCATTGCAGAGAATGAGAGAGTGGAGTCGGCGGGGCTGTATTCGTAGGCAGCATTAATGACATTGCATCCGTTGCTGCCATAAACTCTGCTTTCATCGGGCACGAATTTAAGATAGGGAGGCGTCTCCCCCTTGGCCGGGCGCCCATTGACAGTCTCTATGGCCCAATCTCCCTTCACCACTCCGCGCGATAATTCCTCCGGGGAGTAGGTCTTGGCGCTTTTGTCAATTAGAAGTTGCTCACGATCCAGAGGGTCTACCGTTTTTTTCTTGCTTCTTGATGTGGATGTGGAGCCTGTTTTTCCGGAATTTCCGAGCACAGAGCAGCCGCTTAATATAAGCGTTGAGGCGAGTATAGCCGCAGGAAATATGTGTTTTAGTCTGATAGTCATCACAAAATAATTCGTTAGCTCTTGATTAGAAGTGGTGTCGTGGTGTGCAAAAGTAGTAAAAAAAAATTACATCGGCAAATCGCGTCAGTCGCCCCAATGTTTTCTGAGCGGATACTTAGTGGGACGGAACAACAGACGCAGGGAAGTGGAATAAGTGATATAATTCCAGAACCAGTTGAGGAGCACGTTGAGCTTATTGCGCATTCCCAAAATGGATAGCAGGTGGATAAACATCCACATAAACCAAGCTATCAGGCCGCAGAAGAAAGTATTTCCGAGGTCAACTACAGCCTTATGGCGTCCGATAGTGGCCATGGAGCCTTTATCTTTATAATGGAAAGGAGAGGAGAATGAGCCACGGTTGAGATTGTCGGCGAGGTTTTTTGATTGCTGGAGAGCCGGCTGAGCCATCTGCGGATGCCCGTTGGGATAATCCTTAGTAGTCATAAGGGCAATATCGCCTATCGCATATAGAGACTGCTCATATCCTGGGACTCTGTTGAAGTCGTCCACAACGATTCTGCCACCTCTGCCAATAAGATTATCAGGAATGCCGGGCATGGGCTCTCCCTTCACTCCGGCAGTCCAGATAAGAGTTTCCCAATATTCCGACGTGCCATCGCCGAAAGTCACCACTTTATCCCTGTAAGAATCAAGGCGAGTATTCAGTCTGACCTCGACCATCAGGTCTTTAAGGTCTTGCATAGCCTTAGCAGAGGCTTTTTCCGACATGGCGCCGAGGAGCTTGTCTTGCCCCTCTACAAGCACTATGCTCATGTCGTCAGGATTAAGTTCGGGATACTCTCTGGGGAGGACATACTTTTTCATCTCACCCAGCGCGCCCGCTATTTCCACGCCTGAGGGGCCGCCCCCGACAACGAGAAAGCTGAGCAGCTGCTTTCTACGCTCCGGGTCGTGACTGATGGCTCCTCGCTCAAGGCGGTCAAGAATCTCGTCGCGGGTGTGAGAAGCCTGTGCCACAGTCTTAATGCCAAAGGTAGACTCGCCCAGATTCTCCATATTGAAATAATTATTAGTGGAGCCGGCGGCAATGACAAGTCGGTCATAGTCGATAGTCTCGTATGAGGTGGTCACTCTCTTGGCGGCAAGGTCAATATTCTTGACATGGCCCATGTGGTAGCTCACATTTTTGAGTTTGTGAAATTCCCGGCGCAGTGGGAAAGAGATGTTAGAGGCATCCAGTCCCGACGAGGCCACCTGATAGAAGAGTGGGGGAAATGAGTGAAAGTTATTGCGATCGATAAGCTTGACCTCAAACTTGGATTTATCAAGATGCTTAGCGAGATTAAGTCCGGCGAAACCGCCTCCGATTATAATAATTCTTTCCATGAGTTTATAGCGTAATCTCCGGGGACCGAAGGCTCAGGAGAGTTTATGTGTGTATTTCATAATAAGCAAACACCTTGTGAATCCCCTTGCGGCATTCATTTTTCTCACTTACCTGTGNAGGCCTGCGTATAGAAAATCGGTGCTCTATCAATGGATAAACGCTCTCAAGAGNCCCATGGTTCGGAAGATAACAANACCATCTATCGCCNNGATTNATTGTTTTTTTAAGATTTTTTTCGTAATTTTGCAAAGATTAAAAGGCTGGATAAAGAATGAGATTTCAGGAAGTGCTTGGAAATACTGATGTGAAGNAGTCGCTCGTAGCCATGGCGGACGCCGGCAGGCTGCCNCACACTATGATGNTTACCGGGCCNAAGGGGATAGGAAAATTCCGTATGGCCCGCGCTTTCGCNCAGTATGTGCACTGTGAGTCGCCCGAAGGGGGAGACTCATGTGGCAGATGCTCAGCCTGTCGGCAACATGCCTCGCTGAATTTTCCGGATATGCACTATGTGTTTCCGGTGGTGAAGAAGCAGCCGCGAATGATTTCGGCCGACTATATGGGGGAATGGCGGGAGTTNATAGAGACTANACCCTATCCCTCACTTCCTCTCTGGGGAGAANCGATAGATGCCGGCAACACGGCTCCTACCATTTATGTGCGCGANGCCGACGAGATGATAAGGATAGCTTCTCTGTCCAACTATTCAGCTGAGAAAAAGATTTTCTTGATATGGCTTCCGGAGAAAATGCAGCCTGCNACNGCCAATAAGCTGCTGAAGCTGCTCGAAGAGCCTTTTGAGAATACGCTTTTCATAATGGTGAGCGAAGAGCCCGGCNCCGTGCTCCCTACCATTATCTCACGCACGCAGCGCATAGAGATGAAGCGACTTTCTGATGANGAAATAGTGGAGTGGCTNGAGGCTACCGAGCATGTGGATGAAAAGGGAGCTGCAGAGATAGCTCATCTTGCTCAGGGCTCACCGGCAAGAGCGNTGGAAATATTGGGGAGCGACGAGGAGACAGCCTCTCATCGCGCTCTTTTCCAGCTGATGATGCGAATGGCATACGCCTGCAATGGCGCCGAGTTGAAGAAAATTGCCGATGAGATAGCCGGCATGGGCAGNCAGAAAAGCATCCGCTATCTCAGCTACTCNCTNGCCCAGATACGGGAAAATTTCATAACTAATTTCCATCTGCCCGAACTTGTGCTGCAGTCAGCTGANGAGACNGCCTTCAGCAGCCGTTTCGCTCCATTTATNCATGAGGGAAACATTAACGGACTTGCCGAGGAATTTACCCGAGCCTCTAATGANATCGCCAGAAATGCCAATGCCAAGATAGTATGCTTCGATCTGATGCTGAAGCTAATGGTTTTGCTCAGGGCTCCCCGACAGTCATAATCCTCCAAATCAAGTGTAAATAAAAATTTAAAAGATATGAAACCTACCCTTTTCGTCCTGGCAGCCGGCATGGGAAGCCGCTATGGAGGTCTCAAGCAGCTTGACGGCCTCGGCCCCTCCGGCGAGACAATNATGGACTATTCAGTATATGATGCCATCCGAGCCGGTTTCGGCAAAATAGTATTCGTAATCCGCCACGACTTTGAAGAAGAATTCCGCAAGAAGGTGCTTTCTAAGTATGAAGGACACATTCCNGTCGANGTTGTNTTTCAGGAGCTTGACCGTCTCCCGGAAGGTTATCATGCCGATCCGGAGCGCACAAAACCCTGGGGCACAGGCCACGCCGTCTTAATGGCTAAAGACGCTATCCGGGAGCCNTTCGCAGTNATNAACGCCGATGACTATTACGGCCCTGAGACGTTTGCTATCCTTGCCGACTTCCTGCGCGAGGCCGANGGCAAACGCAATGANTATGGCATGGTNGGATTTCGCATTGAGAACACCCTGTCNGAAAACGGAGGCGTNTCCAGAGGNCATTGCATAGTCTCAGATGAGGGTTATCTCACCGGAGTGCATGAATGTCATGGCATCAGAAAAACNGAGGGCGGCCTTGTGCAGACCCTTGAGGATGGCTCTGAAGGAGCTTTCCCCTCCGGAGCAAGCGTNTCAATGAACGTATGGGGCTTCACTCCTGACTATTTCGAGTATTCCGANAAAGCATTCCGCAAATTCCTGGATGGAAATAAGGATCCCCTNAAGGGNGAATTTTACATCCCCACNGTNGTNAACGACCTNATAGCTGACGGCACCATCACGTTGAAAGTGATGCAGACCCCCTCTAAATGGTTTGGAGTGACNTACGCCGCCGACCGCCAGACTACGGTAGACCAGTTTGCATCCTTGGTCAAGGAGGGTGTATATCCNGCAAAATTATTCTGACACGAGNAGTATGGCTGCTAAAATATTAGTNACCGGAGGCACCGGATACATAGGAAGTCACACTACGGTCGAGCTTCAGCAAGCCGGATATGATGTAGTGATAATAGACAATCTTTCCAACTCAGACATCCGTGTGCTTGACGGAATAGAGGCCATCACCGGAGAGCGCCCGCAGTTTTATGAAGGAGACTGCACCGACCTCTCTTTNCTGAGAAGAATCTTTAACGAAAATCCCGACATCGAGGGAGTCATCAATTTTGCGGCTTCAAAAGCGGTAGGGGAGAGTGTGGAGAAGCCATTGCTNTATTACCGCAACAATCTTGTGAGCCTGATGAATATCCTTGAGCTTATGCCGGAGTTTGGCGTGAAAGGGCTCGTTTTCTCCTCNTCCTGCACTGTCTACGGAGAGCCCGACGNCAATCCCATAGATGAGAGTGCGCCGATAAAGAANGCTACCTCTCCCTATGGGGCTACCAAGCAGATATCGGAAGAAATCATAGAGGATGTGGTGAAATCCGGCNTGCCGATTAAGAGTATCATCCTGCGCTATTTCAATCCCGTGGGNGCACATCCCTCCGCGCTGATCGGAGAGTTGCCNAACGGAGTGCCGCAGAATCTTGTGCCCTATCTTACTCAGACCGCCTGCGGCATGCGTAAGGAGCTTACCGTTTTTGGAAATGACTATCCCACTCCGGACGGTTCCTGCATCCGNGACTTCATAGACGTAGTGGATCTTGCGAAAGCTCACGTGACGGCCATGCGCAGAATGCTTGAAGAGAAGAGTGAATCCGGCGTAGAAATTTTCAACCTCGGGACCGGCCGCGGACTTTCCGTGCTTCAGCTGATAGACATATTCCGGAAAGCCACCGGCGTGGCAGTGCCGTTCAAGATAGGCCCTCGNCGCGCAGGCGATATTGAGCAGATATGGGCTAATCCNCGCCNGGCAAATGAAGTGCTCGGGTGGAAAGCTCTGGTAGATCCTGAGNAGACAATGAGAAATGCCTGGAAATGGCAATGTTATCTTTCGGAAAGAGGTCGGGGCCAGAGCTGANAATCCTCCGGAAAATCGCTCNCNTGCATTCNCGTTAAAAAAATGAATGCTTGCCNNACGTACTTACTTTTAACTAACCCACATAAATGATTNTAAATGAACAGACATCTAATCCTTGCGATGGTAGGATGCACATCGGCATTAATGCTGCCGGGNTGNGTGGATGATTCCTACGACCTGTCAGACATTGACACNACATCTCGCATCAACGTCAACGGTCTTGTAGTCCCCATGAATTTGGACGAGATCACGCTTGACAACGTAATTTCCTTTGACGANGATAGTAAAATTCAGCCCGTAACTATTGGAGGGGAAACGTTTTATGCACTGACCGAGAAGGGTNCTTTCGATTCCGACCCTATAGAGATAGAGCAGGTGAAGACNTCGCGTCCTGACATGACGCCGAAGCAGGAAACNTTCTTCACNACAGAAACTCCGGCTTATAAATCNCGCCGGGCACCGTCNNAATATGCCATCTCCTATAAGATGACAGAAATAGACAATAAATTTGAATACTCTGCCACTGATGTCGACGAGGCTATCAAAGAGATCTATGCTATCGGAGTGAAAGACCTCACTTTCTCCATGAATCTGGAGTCAAAGAATCTTTCGTCCAAAGTAGACCGTTCGTATTTCCATAACGTAGTAATTCAGATGCCTACGGGAATGGAGGGCACCCCCTCCGTGGGAACATACTCCTCTGCTACAGGCCTCTGGAATATCCCTGACTTAGAGGTGAGCGGCAGTCATACCTCTATCAATTTCAAGGCCACCAAAATTGATATGTCGAAAAACGACTTTCATCTGAATCCCACTGCACGCACAATGGAATTCAGAGGAGACTTCAAGCTGGTCAGCGGTATTCTCACGCTTGAACCGGCCATGAACGGCTCAATACCTCACTCGCTTCCTCAGAGCATTACTTTCGAGACCGGATTTGACCTCTCGGCAATGACCGTGACGAGCATTACGGGAGTGATAGAATATGAGTTGGGAGGACTGGACATAGACCCGATTTCTCTCACTGACATTCCCGACTTCCTCTCATGCGAGGGCACCAACATCCTTCTCGCTAATCCCCAGATTTATCTGGAAGTGAACAATCCCCTTGAAGCATATAATCTGAACTATTCCGCCGGTCTTACTCTGACAGCCAACCGTCCGGCAGCTCCCGCCGGTCTTCACTCACTTCCCTACAGTGCTGCTTCGCCCATCGTAGTGGAGAAATCCAATGGTGTGGACGGTATGCATCAGTTCGTGCTCTCACCCTCCGATAAGAATCTGAACATCCCGGAAGGTTTCAGCAGCCGTTCTCTCCACTATACCCCCTATCCTCAACTGAGCAACGTGCTTGCCATGCCGAAAAACAGCGTCGGCTTCTCCGAACTTCCAAATACTATCGACGTAACGCTTACCGACGCAATGGTGCCGCGGCAGAGTGTCACCGACTTTAAGCTCGGAGTGAAACTCCCCTCAGTAGAAGGACGCTATAATTTCATTGCGCCACTCGCGCTCAAAGAGGGGTCGCTCATTATATATAACGACACTCTTGACGGCTGGGGAAGCGAAGACCTCGATGCGCTCGTGATAGAGGAGCTCACCCTCACTTCACTGGCTACCAACCGTACACCCCTCGACGCTCAGGTAGTAGCTTATCCCATAGATACAGATGGCAACAGAATCCCCAACGTAACTCTCTCCACAAGCCTTCTGAAAGCCAACAGCACCGATGAGCCTCTTGAGATAAAACTGTCGGGACGCATAGAACGCCTTGACGGCATCATCCTCGAAGCAAGAGTGAATCCGGGCTCAGACACCGCTCTCTCTCCCGACCAGACCATTCTATTCCGGAAGATTCGAGCTAAAGTATCCGGCTATTACACTAAAAAATTCTAATCCCGCCCTACCATGAAATTCAACTATCTCAAGATAATGGCCGCTATGGCGGCTTTGCTCCCCGCCGCTGCGGTAGCTCAGAATACCTATTCCGGATACTTCCTCGATAATTACACCTATCGCTATCAGATGAACCCGGCATTCGGTAACGACAAGAACTTCGTGGCAATGCCTGCGCTCGGTGACCTCAATGTCCGTGTGAGCGGTACGCTCCATGTTAATTCAGTGCTATATAACGTAAATGGCAAAACCTCACTCTTCACCAATCCTGAGGTTTCGGTAAAAGAGGCGATGAGCAAGTTTAAGAACAACAACCGTCTTGATGCTAATGTGAAGATTCCGGTGCTCAGCGGTGGTTTCAAGGCATGGGGTGGATATAACACCGTTTCTATCAACGCCAACGTAGACTTCGGCGCCTCGCTTCCAAAGTCGATTTTCTCCCTTGCCAAAGAGGGCGTGGCCAATCGCACATACGATATTTCCGACGTTCGGGCCCATGCCATGGGATACGGCGAACTCGCCTTCGGACATTCCCGCGACATCAAAGAGGTGCCCGGACTCAGGGTCGGCGCCACGATGAAGTTTCTCATTGGAGTGGCGAATATCGACGCTAACTTCAAGAGAGCCAAACTTACCCTCGGCGAAAACGAGTGGACGGCAGTCACCAATGCAAACCTCAAAGGGAATCTCGGAGGCTTGCAGTATGAGACTAAATATGATGAAAACACCGGCCGCGAGTATGTGTCGGGACTTAATCTCGACGGCGACGGCAATATCGGTCCAAACGGCTTTGGTATAGGCTTCGATCTGGGAGCGGAATATCAGTGGAATGACTTTAGATTTTCTGCTGCCATCCTTGACCTCGGATTTATTAATTTCAGCAAGACAATGGTAGCCTCCACTGAGGGCAACCGCGAGTTTAACACTGATGCCTACATCTTCAACGTTGATGATGAAGCCAACAATTCGTTCAAAGAGGAGTGGAAGAGAATGCGCACCGGGCTCTCGGACCTTTATCAGCTCAGCGACCTGGGCGAAAGAGGCTCAAATTGCAAATCGCTCTCCACGACGCTGAATTTCGGTGTGGACTATACGCTCCCTTATTATCGTAATCTTCACTTCGGTCTGGTCAACTCGACCCGCATTAACGGCCCCTATACCTGGACGCAGTTCCGTCTGTCGGCCAATGTGGCTCCCGTGAAGATTTTCTCGGCTGACGTCAATGTGGCGGCCGGAACGTTCGGATGCTCATTCGGATGGCTGCTTAACCTGCACACTACGGGCATCAACTTCTTCCTCGGCATGGACCACACGCTCGGCAAGGTGACCAAACAGTTTGTGCCCCTGAGCAGCAATGCGCAGTTCAACATGGGTATCAACTTCCCCTTCTGATGTCGTAGATCATAATAGAAAATAACCTAATGCGGCGCGTCCATCTTCATAGACAGACGCGCCGCATTTATATTCCGTTATGCCACTGCGATGTCATTGCGAGGCTTTCTGCTGATTTGCTGCGCAAATGCCGAGATAGGGACAGTTGCGACACGTCTTGGCATCGGCGGTTGCGGTGAATGGCACTTCCGGATCAAAAATTTCATTTATCAGCGAGTAGAGGCCATCAAGAAAGACCGGAGCTATGTCTACATGACTGAAAACGTTTCCTTCGCTCGATGAGGAGGATAGCTTTCTGGAGAGTCTGGCCAGCGCATTTTCACATTCCCTTTCCATTTTTTCCTCCGACCATCCAACTTTCAAGGCCATAGTCCGGAATTTCTCTTTATATTCCTCCGGGTCAATGTTTTTAACATTCGGGGATATGAGATAGTCGCGAGAGGGCTTTACCATACTGAAAAGCTCCGGATGAAGCGGCGACTCCTCAAGCCCCGGAGTCTGTCCCTTTTCGTGAATATTATAGATATGACAGTAAAGGAGTGGCTGAAGTATATTCTTTGCCTCATATTTGCCGGAAAAAATATCCTCAGGAGATTCTGCCTTCAGGTGAGCAGCTCCGGTCTTGTAGTCAACGATACGGCGAGTGGGATGCCCATTTAAAATCACCTCATCCACGCGGTCTATACTGAATCGGATATTTACCGGGAAGGTCTTCCCCGGAAAGTCAGGATAGGGCACCTCAAGCCTGATAGTATCCGCAAGTTCTGTGCCGTAGATCACGAAAGGCGTCATGGCTAAATCATTCTTGAGGGTCTTTTTCACCCAGGCGAAAATTCGTTTGGCGGTAATGGCCGGTTCGCCGGAGAGGGGAGTGTCACGGTTGTCCTTACTCTTCTTGAAGAACTGGCTGTTGATAGCCCTTCGGATCTCTCTATGTATGCGGGCCTCGTCATTCAGAATCTCTTCTATATACTGTCGGGTCACTTCAAGAGGAATCTGGAAATGGCGCCCATCAGGAGAGGTTTTTTCGTCAAGGCGATAAATGTTCTCCATCACCTTATGAAAGACAGTGCCGATGACGAGCTCATCCATAAATTCCTGCGGCTCTGACGGCTCTTTTATGCCCACTATGCTTCTATAGAAGAATTTCAGCGGACATTCGCAGTAATTATATAGGGTAGAGGCTGAGAGAGCCACCCCTGAATCTTTGCGAGTCATCTCCTGAAGACGCGAGAGAGCAAACTTGCTTTTATTAAAAAGGAGTGGGGTGTTGACTCCCTGCTTAAGCGAGAATGTATAAGCCTTGCGCCGAATGTTGATTTCCGGGTGCAGGTGTCTCATCTGCAATACGTATCTTGAAACATCGCCCCCCTTTCCTTCGCCCATGCGAGCATCATAGATGAGAAAAACTTTATCAGCTCGGGCCATAAGACGATAGAAATAGTAAGCGAAAATGCTCTCTTCATATCCCGAAGAGGGCATCCCGAATCCGCGTCTTATGCTTTCCGGAATAAACGATTTTCTTCTCACCTTTCGTGGCATGATTTTCTCATTCATGGAAGTTATGATGAGATGGCTGAAGTCAAGGGCTCTGGTCTCAAGAAGTCCCATCACCTGCAATCCTTCGAGAGGCTCCCCTTGAAAACCTACGCTCTCACCGGCCAGAAGACGATCCGTGAGAGAAAGCAACGTGCTGTATTTCAGACTTATGCCATGCTCCTCGATAGCCTCCCCGAGCCGTCGCAGAGCGTCACGATAAGATTCGATATGTGTAGAATCAAGAGAGGAATCGGGGGAGGGTGTCTCCTCGCGATTCATGCAAATTCTCACTCTTTCAAGGAGATTGAGCAGCCAGTCTATGACCTCTTGGGCCTCAGTGTCGGTCTCAAGCATTCGGAAAAGCAGAGAGGCATTCTCGTTTGCCACTCCGGCGAGCGATTCTATTTGCGCCGGAGTCAGAGCGTAAGCTCTCAGCTCGGAAATATGAGTGCGTATCTGAGAGATAGCTGTGGCTCCGAGAATAGCCATACTGAAGGGGTGGGAGAGCATGAGGGTGACGTCCTCATGGAAAAATGCAGTCTCTCCGTCTACGCTTGTGCGTCTGGCTTGCAGCTTCTTTATTCTGTCTATAAAAGACATGGTGGCAGTCATCCTCAGCGGGTAGCCCATAGTGAGATTGACCTTCTCTATCTTATCGGGAAGAGAGTAGAGAAGAGGTAGAAGAAGAGTCTCGTCAGGGAGAATGATGGCGGCATTGTTTTCTGAGAGTTTTATCTCTTTTCTATCCATCCATTCGGATGCTATTTCACCCGCTATCTTAGCCTGAAGGGAATAGGATGGAGATGAGATAACATTTATTTCCGAGGGGAATCTGTCAGATTCACACTCAGAGAGGTCAAGCCAGTGAGGCTTGGGAAAAGACTTGAGATTTCTCAGCACAAAGCGCGCGGCAGCCCTCTCGGCTGAAAGAAATGGACCGGTGATGTCCCAGATAAAATCAGCAAAAGGCTCAGGGCCATACATAGTCTCAGTAGTAAGTCTTTTAAGGCGGTTGAAGAGGAGAAACTCCATTTTTGAGAGGACGTTAAATCCCACAAAGACCAACTTGTCGGTATAGAAAAGATCTCTGCCCTTATCTTCAACAGCCTCTACGGCTCTTCTGTAGGCTCCCCCGGTAGTGCAGAGTCCCCGGGCATCAAGACGCTCAGTAAGTTTGTAGTAAAGGTCTCCGAGGCTTTCCCAGAGGGTGCGAAACTTATGTTTGACCTCGGTCTCATGAGAGTCTTCGAAATTCTCGCGCCAGAACTTAGTAGGGTCGGGCGGGAAATAGTCCATGTCGAAATATTCACGTAGGACTGCCACCTGCTCATCAGTGAGAAAAGATGATGAAATCCGTTTGAACTCCTTGACATTGCGGAAAAGCTGTCCGGCATCAACTCCGTAAAGGTCAGCCTCGCTGAAATCTCGCAGAGCCACCTCTCCCCACGATGAGAATTTCTCGAAAGATGGTATCTTCTCCTGAGGCAAGTCAGTCATGGACTCTATATAAATGTTATATAGAGAAAAAAGAAGGTCAATGCGCGAGTCAATCTCTGCTCCTGCCATTCCCGTCACAAGGTCGTTGACTGTTGTGATTTCAGGGAAAATGCGGATACTCCCCGCAAAAGCATCTTTCAGTTCCTTCTGAAAAATTGTGCCGCTTCGTTTATTGGGGAAGACGAATGTGAAACCTGAAAGATCTTTATATCTTGAGGCATATTGGCTTGCTATGACTTTAAGAAAACTCTTCATGGTGAAAACTCCTAATCCGGGAATGTCTCACAAAGATAATAAAAATCCGCTATACGCATATTTAAAAAATCTAAAAATGGTGCGGGAAGGGGATGGGATTGGCGATTTTTGACTATCTTTGCACTGATAGAACTTCTCACCATCTTGCTGACATCTTGCTATGCGTATAAGAGATTTCATAAAATTGCCGGCCTTGACACTCCTGATGTTTTTAGGGAGCGGGTCTTTTGCCTCACAGGCACAGGTTAATGCAGAGCAGGTGATAAATATCGGGCGTAACGTCCTTGCAATGGATGACTATATGCTTGCCATCCAGTATTTCAATCAGGCGATAAAGGCTAAACCATACCTCTCCGATCCATATTACTACCGCGCGCTTGCCAAACTATATCTGGAGGATTATGCCGGAACAGAGCAAGACTGCACACTGGCCATCGAACGCAATAAGTTTAAGAGCGAGGCCTATAAGTTGCGCGGATTTGCACGCCAATATCTTGGCAAAAACAGCGAAGCGCTGGAAGACTATAATATAGGGCTGGAATATAATCCGCGAGACCGCTTCTTCCTGTATTATAAAAGTGTGGCGCAGACCGAACTTAAAGAGTATGAAGCGGCCGACTCGACATTCAGCCGTCTCGTCAGAATGTATCCCCGCTTTGAAGATGCCTATACGGCAAGAGCACGTTCATTTCTGATGAGAGGCGACACTCTGGCAGCCCTCGATGACCTCTCTAAAACGATTGACCTTAATCACAACCAGACTAATGCCTGGCTTATGCGTGCCGATATTTTTGCGGCACGCAAAGAGTGGGAGACTGCTCTGAAAGCCCTTGACGAAGTGGTCAGACTGGACCCTCAGTTGCCCGGTCTTTATCTCAACAGAGCCTTCATCAGATATAATGCCGATGATTACTTCGGCGCAATGAGCGACTATAATTATGCCATAGAGCTTGATCCGGAAAACTCCGCTGCCATCTTCAATCGCGGATTGCTGAGATATGAAGTAAGAAACCTTGCCGGCGCCCGTGAAGACTTCACGCGAGTGCTTGTGCTCTCTCCCGATAATTTTCATGCAAGATACAATCGAGCTCTCATTGCTCTGGAGTCGGCACGCTATAAGGAGGCTCTCAATGACTTTAATGCCATCATAAAGAAATATCCCCGATTCTATCAGGCTTATTACGCCATAGCTCAATGTCAGGATCATCTCGGCGACCGGCAGACGGCCGTCCGAACAATGTATAAGGCTGACGAAATAGTGCGCAATTACGTCAGAAATCCCCGGCGTAATCCTCTTGACCGTCCCACGATTCAAGCCGGTGTCTCCAATAATAAAGGAGAGAAGAGGGGTGAGGAGGAGACGGAAAATGACGTAATGGAAAGATTTAACAGACTTGTCACCGTAGACAATGCTGAACGTACCGACATGGCCTATAACGAGAAATTCAGAGGTAAAGTCCAGGATTTGACACTCAGAATCGAACCTCAGCCCACCTATGGGCTGTCATTCAGTGAGCAGACCGACAATTTCAGCGGAACGCCTCTCTATTCACGCGCCATAGGCGACCTCAACAGGCTCAATTTGCTCCCGACAGTCTATATCTCAAATAGCATATTCGCTCCGGTGGATTCTGCAATGATGAATGATGCTTTCAGAAGAATAGAGGTTTATACCCATTCCATAGAAAGCGCTTCACCTCGTCCGGCAGATTATTTTGGCAGGGGCCTCCTTCACGCCATGCTGAAAAATTATGCGGCAGCAGAGAGTGACTTCACTATGGCCCTTCAGAAAGACCCCCGATTTTCGGCTGCACTGTTTGCCCGCGGATATGTGAGAGGGCTCAAAGTCAATGCCACAGCCGGAAGCGAAAAGCACGAGCAGGAGACGGCACTGCGTTTCCCTTCGCTATCAGGATATGCAGAAGCCATCTCAGACCTTGATGCTCTCCTGAAGCTCTATCCCGACATGGAGTATGCCTGGTATGATAAGGGGGTGCTCTTCCTGATGGAAAATGACTTCACCTCGGCACTCCACTGCTTCGGAGAAGCCTTGCGCATAAATCCGGAGTTTGGAGATGCTTATTATAATCGAGGCTTCTGCTATCTGAAAATGGGCAATAAGCCATCCGCGGAGGCTGATCTCAGAAAAGCCGGTGAGCTCGGGGTGCTTCCGTCATATAATGTGCTAAAGAGAATGAAGTAAGAGGCGTGTTGGCTGACATTCAGATAGATAAGCTGCTCTGGCTACGCATTAAAAATCACGCGCACATCGCAAACCGACTCCGAATAGAAAAAATATTAAATTTTCTTCGGATATTTAATGGTATAAATTAGCAAGAATAGAAAATTTTTTGTAACTTTGCGCGTTAATTGTAGCGTAGGGGATACTATGTTCTCTGCTTAACTCATACAATAGCGCATCTAAATATATGATAAAGATAACGTTTCCGGACGGTAATACCAAGGAGTTTGAATCAGGTATCACCCCGTATCAGATAGCTGAAAGCATCAGCCCCCGCTTCGCCAAAGAGGTGCTGGCCGCCAAAGTAGATGGACAGGAATGGGACATTTCGCGTCCGATAGAATCGGACTCCGCGATTGAACTGTTTAAGTGGGAAGATCCTGAGGGTAAGCATGCATTCTGGCATTCATCAGCTCACCTTCTCGCCGAGGCTCTTCAGGAGCTCTATCCCGGTGTGAAATTCGGTATAGGCCCTGCCATTGAGAACGGATTCTATTATGATATCGATCCGGGAGAACATAAACTCACCGATGCGGATTTCGCTAAAATAGAGAAAAAGATGATGGAGCTGGTAGCCCGCAAAGAGGATATCGTGCGCTCCGACATCTCGAAGGAGGATGCCCTCAAGGCCTTCGGCGACAGAGGCGAGACCTACAAGTGTGAGCTTATAAGTGAGCTTGAAGACGGACATATCACCACCTACACACAGGGCTCTTTTACTGACCTTTGCCGCGGACCTCACCTTCCCAATACCTCAGCCATTAAGGCCGTAAAGATACTCTCGCTCGCCGGCGCTTACTGGCGCGGAGATGAGAAGAGAGATCAGTTGGTGCGCGTTTATGGCATCTCCTTCCCCAAGAAAAAGATGCTCGATGAGTATCTCGCTCTCCTTGAAGAGGCCAAGAAGCGCGACCACCGCAAGCTCGGCAAGGAAATGGAGCTTTTCGCATTCTCCCACACTGTGGGCGCCGGTCTTCCCCTTTGGCTTCCGAAAGGCGCTGCTCTGCGTGACCGTCTGGAGCAGTTCCTCCGTAAGATTCAGAAGAGATATGGATATCTGCAAGTCATTACTCCCCACATAGGCAATAAGATGCTCTATGTGACCTCCGGACACTGGGCAAAGTATGGTAAGGATTCCTTCCAGCCTATCAAGACTCCGCAGGAGGATGAGGAGTATATGCTCAAGCCTATGAATTGCCCTCACCACTGTGAAATATATAAGACGTTCCCCCGCAGCTATCGTGACCTGCCGCTTCGTCTTGCTGAGTTCGGCACCGTATATCGCTACGAGCAGAGCGGCGAGCTCCACGGACTGACGCGAGTGCGCGGCTTTACGCAGGATGACGCTCATATCTTCTGTGCTCCGGAGCAGATCAAGGATGAGTTCCTCAAAGTGATGGACATAATCCTCTATATCTTCAAGGCGCTGAAATTTGACAATTTCGAGGCTCAGATATCCCTCAGAGACCCGAAGAATACCGAGAAGTATATAGGCTCAGACGAAAACTGGCATCTTGCCGAGAAGGCTATCATAGAAGCCTGTGAGGAGAAAGGATTGAAAGCACGACAGGTAGAGGGCGAAGCAGCCTTCTACGGTCCCAAACTCGACTTCATGGTAAAGGATGCCATCGGGCGCCGCTGGCAGTTGGGCACAATCCAGGTAGACTACAATCTTCCCGAACGATTCCAGCTTGAATATACCGGCAAGGATAATCAGAAGCATCGTCCCGTGATGATACATCGTGCCCCCTTTGGGTCAATGGAGAGATTTGTGGCAGTGCTTCTTGAGCACACTGCCGGCAAGCTGCCTCTCTGGCTCATACCTGAGCAGGCTGTCATTCTCCCCATCAGCGAGAAATATAACGACTACGCTTACGAGGTGGTGAAGCAGCTTGATAAGGAGGGCGTCAGAGCCTTTGTAGATGACAGAAACGAAAAAATCGGTAAGAAAATCCGAGACAATGAGCTCAAAAAAGTGCCTTATCTACTCGTAGTGGGAGAGCGTGAGGCAGAAAATGGAGAAGTTTCTGTAAGAAAACAGGGCGAAGGTGACAAAGGTACGATGAAAATTGCTAACTTTGCAGCCGAAATCAATGCGGAGGTCGCAGCGATGACCCCTGAAGATTGAAAACCGAAGTAGTCTTGACCCGGAAACGACTTCGAAAACTGCTTCAAAAAAAGAAAAACCGGAGACCGGCCTTCAGAGATTATTCCGGAGTGCCGTTCTCCACAAAATAATTAATCAAGGCCATACGTCATTTGAGCGGCATGCACGTCTGCTTTCCAATGGCTCACCGCTGGCCGCATGCTTAAAAAGTTTAACTGCTAAAACAGACGTCTCCCCGACAAAGTCGGCGATAAGCGCAGGCGTGGGAGAATGTCTTCATGGAACTGAATGGAGAAAAAACCTAATTTCAGCGGACCGCGCAAACCCTTCGGTCCGAGACCCAAGCCCGGCCAGAGAGGCCGCAGAGGCGAGAGAGTCAATAAAGACCCTTATCTGACCAACGATCAGATCAGAGCACACGAAGTGCGTCTTGTAGGCGACAACGTGGAGCAGGGCATTTATCCCATAGAGAAGGCTCGCCGCCTGGCAGAGAAAATGGAACTCGACCTTATCGAGATTTCTCCTAATGCCGAGCCCCCTGTATGTCGAATACTTGACTATCAGAAGTTCCTTTATCAGCAGAAGAAACGCCAGAAGGAGCAGAAGGCCAAGGCCGCCAAGGTAGTGGTAAAGGAGATAAGATTCGGACCGCAGACCGATGACCATGACTACAACTTCAAGCTCAAGCATGCCGTAGGATTCCTCAAAGAGGGGAGCAAGGTGAAGGCCTATGTTTTCTTCCGCGGCCGCTCCATCCTCTTCAAGGAGCAGGGTGAAGTGCTTCTTCTCAGATTTGCCAATGACCTCGAAGAGTATGGCAAAGTGGAGATGATGCCGGTGCTCGAGGGTAAAAGAATGAGCATTATGCTGGCTCCTCATAAGGTAGCTCCCAAAAAAGAGTCTGCTGCTAAGGAGGAGTCGCCCAAAGAGGCTCAGAAAGAGGTTGAGTCGCCTGAGGCTTGAGACCCCGGGAGAGTCACTTCTTCAAGCAAGTAAAAAAACACAGAGAAATAAATAGAGACCGTAGGCACCATGTGCCGAGGTGAATTTTAAACAACTAAATTTTCAAAAAATGCCTAAGGTAAAAACCAATGCCGCTGCAAAAAAACGCTTTGCGTTGACCGGCACAGGAAAAGTCAAGAGGAAGCACGCTTACCACAGCCACATCCTTACGAAGAAATCCAAGAAGCGCAAAAGAAATCTTGATCACACCGCTCTCGTAGCGGATGCCAATATCAAGGCAGTGAAGGAACTTCTTAACCTTCGATAACTTTTCCAAAACAGAAACTACTTTTTTTATTAACCGAATGACCAGCACCGAAGAGTCTCACAGGCCGCTGACATTCAAAATTTAAAGAAAAATGCCAAGATCAGTCAACCACGTTGCCTCGAGAGCAAAAAGAAAGAAAATCCTGAAACTGACCCGCGGTTACTATGGAAGCCGTCGTAATGTATGGACCGTTGCCAAAAATACTTGGGAAAAGGGTCTTACCTATGCGTATCGCGACCGCAAGCAGAAAAAGCGCAATTTCCGCGCTCTTTGGATCCAGCGTATCAACGCTGCCGCTCGTCTTGAGGATCTCTCTTACAGCAAGCTCATGGGCCTCATCCATAAGGCAGGTATAGAAATCAACCGTAAGGTGCTCGCTGACCTCGCCCTCAACAATCCTGAGGCTTTCAAGGCTATCGTAGACAAAGTGAAGAACGCGTAAGCGGCTCTTTTCAATGGAGTCGAAGACTCCTATACCAAAAGCAAATTCTCTGGGAGGGCGTGCCAAAATGAAAATCTTTGGCTCGCCCTCTTTCCTTGTCTTATTAAGTAAGCCTACTCTAAAAGCATTTAAATCCGGACACACACTTTTAGGTTTCACCGCGGAATTAATATGATGGAATCTGTCTTTACACAACAATTCTTCAGCTCGGCTGCCGAAGCAAATGCCGAGCAGGAACTGTCACTTCCTATCCTCGTCACTAAAATCATAGACATCTCTACGGCTCATGCCAATAGTCTCGGCATAGGCAATCCGGCTATGGAACATCTTAATGCCGGCTGGATTCTGTCAAGGCTTACGATAGAAATGACACGATATCCGGAGGTTAATGAGCAGTATAGTATTTCAACATGGGTGGAAGTGTGGAATCGACATTTTTCTGTGAGAAACTATTCCGTGAAGGATGGCAGTGGCAACGTGATAGGCTACGCTCGTTCCGTCTGGATGATTCTCCGTACTACTGACAGAACAAACGTAGGCCTTTCTCATCTTACCCTTCCTGACGGAATGTGTGAAGGCAATCCGGTGCCAATAGAATCGCAGGCAAAGCACTGCCGTATATTTCCTCCGTCAGCCTCTCAGGACAGCTCCCCGCGTGATTTAGTGGCTAATCATCCGCCATTCAGATATACATTCCGCTATTCCGACATAGACTTCTATCGCCACGTCAACACCGTAAGATACATTCTTCTTCTTCTCAATCGCTTTTCGCTTGAGGACTTTGATCAGACATTCCCATCCCGTTTCGAGCTTTCATTTCTTCATGAGGCAGTCTATGGTGAAGAGGTGGAAATCCTAAGGGCGGACGATGCTGAGAATCCGTTATCCTCAGCCATTTCGATAGTAAATGCCGCCGAGCGCACTCCGGTGCTTTTCGCAAGATTTATAAGAAAGCCAAGGCCGTGAGAGGCGTGGGTATCTTCAGATAAATTCAAGCGTATCGCCGGGTGCAGACAGTCCTATATATTCTCCCCTTACCGGATGGCGATAGAGCCTGAAAGCGAGAGCATCCTTTCGGCGTTGAGCCCGCTCTGAATCATTTTCTGCCAGCTCAAAATGCATAGGTACGAATCGATCCACGTCTATCATTCTGACAAAGCGAGAGGCCCCCTCCCAATAATCCGTGCCTAAACGTGAGTCGACAGGAAACATAGCGAGGTCAAGCCTCGGCGCCATTCGGACTATATCCTTCACAATAGATTCAAAATCAGATATGGCCCGGGCTACCTCTTTATCAGTAGACTCATCCTTCCAGATCCATGCGTTAAGGTCGCCTGCATGGAATATTTTTTTTCCTTCCGTCTCTAAGAGATATGAGTTTCCGGTATCAGTGCTCCCGAAAGCTCTGACCGTAATAATGGCATCAGAGAAGACATCGCCGGGAGCGAGTATGCTGAAATTTTCTTCGGCGACGCGTTGTCCCTTGTAGAGCCCCTTGTCGCCGAGCATATATCTGACTGAGCGGGCAGTGTCTTTACTAAGAATATAATGTATATGTCCGGGAGGGAAAAGCTTTTGCCAGTCAAAAATAGACCTGTCGAAATGATCTTTGTGATGGTGGCTCACTAAAACGTATAAGGGCTTGCCGGCTGCTGCGATTTCATCCATCAGGAAAGACTGTGACTCAGGAAACCTCCAGAGGTCGAAAAGAATAAAGGCTTCATCCGTCTCCAGGAGAAAACCATCATGATAGATATATGTAAGCCGGAAAAAATTAGCTTTGACCGATGTATTCATACTCACTAAACCGCCCCCGACACCACTTTGTTGTAAAATTGATTAGAATTTATTAAATTTGCACTTAAATACGGAAAGAGTATGTATACCGCTTCTGAAAAGAAAAAACAGAATATCGCTGAGTATCTGATATATATGTGGCAAATAGAAGACCTTATCAGAGCTCACGGACTTGATATAGACAAGATACAGGAGAATATCATAGACAAATATTCGGGTCTGACAGATGCGCAGCTGAAGGATATGAGAGATTGGTATGAATCTCTTATCGACATGATGAGGCGAGAAGACGTGGATAAATCCGGACACCTGCAGATAAATAAAAACGTCATCATTCAGCTTGATGACCTGAATGCACAGCTTATCCGCGATCATCGCTATGCCGACTATGCCGCTCAGTATTATAAGACGCTTCCCTACATAGTGGAAATACGCTCCAAGGCGGGCGAGAACAAGGCCGGCGAGATAGAATCATGCTTTAATGCCCTCTACGGCATTCTGCTGCTTCGCTTGCAGGGTAAGGAGATATCCAAAGAGACGCTTGAGGCGGCCAATCAGATATCACGCTTTCTCGCTCTGCTCGCAAAATATTATGTAAAAGACCAGAATAACGAACTTTTTCAGGATAACGAATGAAGATACTCGTCACAGGAGCCGATGGCCAGCTTGGATCCAGTCTTAAGAAGGCCTTCTCCTCTTATCCCGAAATAGAGGTTGACTATACGGATGCCGACACCCTTGACATAACGTCAAGAGAGGATGTGGCCGCTTACCTGAGTAAAAAATCGTATGACCTGCTCATCAACTGTGCAGCCTATACGGCTGTAGACAAGGCTGAATCAGACGCCCTGACAGCTACCAAAATCAATACGGAAGCCGTCGGCATTCTGGCTGCGGAGGCAAAGAAACGCCATACAAGAGTCATGCACTTCTCCACTGACTATGTTTTCCCCGGCGACCATACCTGCCGTCCCTATAACGAACACGACGAGCCCGATCCCCATACCATTTATGGCCGGACCAAACTGGATGGAGAAGCAATACTAAAATCTTTCTGCCCCGACGCCATTATAATCCGCACTGCGTGGCTTTATTGTGAAAACGGTCATAACTTCGTTAAGACAATGCTCGAGAAAGGCAGGCAGAACGTGCCCCTCCGCGTAGTCTGCGACCAGATAGGCACCCCAACATACGCCGGAGACCTTGCCACTGCCGTCTGTGAAATCATATCCTCAGGAAAGTGGTGCCCGGGTATATATCATTTTACTAACGAAGGCGTCGCCTCATGGTATGATTTCGCTAAAGCCATTTTCCGCATTGCCGAAATGCCCGCCGAAGTGGCGCCATGCATGAGCTATGAGTATGCATCTGCGGCCAGACGTCCTCTCTACTCGCTGCTCGACAAAACTAAAATAAAGAAAACATATTCTCTGAAAATACCATATTGGGAAGACTCTCTTCAAAGGTGTATAGAGAAAATAATGCGCACGGAGAGTATTACTGCAAAATAAACTCCGCAGTGCCCCAATATATAAAGAACTGACTAATGTCTGAAGAACTGAATAAAGAAATATCGCGCAGGCGCACGTTCGCTATAATTTCTCACCCCGACGCCGGTAAGACCACTCTCACAGAGAAGCTGCTTCTTTTCGGTGGCGCCATTCACGTGGCGGGAGCCGTAAAGAGCAATAAAATTAAGAAGACAGCTACTTCCGACTGGATGGAAATAGAGAAGCAACGTGGCATCTCTGTGGCTACATCAGTCATGGGATTCAACTATGGCGACTACAAAATAAATATTCTCGACACTCCCGGTCACCAGGACTTTGCAGAAGATACCTTCCGCACCCTCACCGCCGTTGATTCCGTCATCATAGTAGTCGATGCTGCAAAGGGCGTCGAGACACAGACTCGTCGCCTTATGGAAGTCTGCCGTATGCGCAACACCCCGGTAATAATATTCGTCAATAAACTTGACCGTGAGGGGCGAGATCCCTTTGATATCCTTGACGAACTGGAGCAGGAGCTGAAAATCGCAGTGCGCCCGCTGTCGTGGCCTATAAACATGGGTGCGCGCTTCAAGGGTGTCTATAACATATACGAGCAAGGGCTTGATCTCTTCACCCCCTCAAAGCAGACGGTATCGGAGCGAGTGGAAATCCCCGACGTCAACTCCCCTCAGCTCGATGAAGCTGTAGGCAAAGCGGATGCCGACAAGCTGCGGGAGGATCTTGAATTGGTAGAAGGCGTCTATCCGGAATTTGATGTAGAGGCATACAGAGAAGGGCGCGTAGCTCCCGTTTTTTTCGGTTCGGCCCTCAACACATTCGGTGTCAAAGAGCTGCTCGACTGCTTCGTCAGAATCGCCCCCGAACCGCAACCCGTGCAGGCAGAAGAGCGTGAGATAGACCCGCATGAAGAAGCCTTCACCGGATTCGTCTTCAAAATCCATGCCAACATGGACCCCAATCATAGAAGCTGCATTGCCTTCGTAAAAGTCTGCTCAGGAAAGTTTGAGCGTAATGTGAACTACCGCCATATCCGACTCAACAAGCAGCTCCGCTTTGCAGCCCCCACGGCATTCATGGCACAAAAAAAGAGCGTAGTGGACGAAGCATTTCCCGGCGACATCATCGGCATCCCCGACACCGGAAACTTCAAGATAGGAGATACCCTCACCTCCGGCGAAGAGATTCATTTCAAAGGACTTCCTTCATTCTCGCCCGAAATGTTCAAATATATCGAAAACGCCGACCCGATGAAGGCCAAGCAGCTTGAAAAGGGGATACAGCAGCTTATGGACGAAGGAGTGGCTCAGCTCTTCACTAATCAGTTTAACGGCAGAAAAATCATAGGCACAGTAGGACAGCTGCAATTTGAAGTGATACAATACCGACTCCTTCATGAGTATGGTGCACAGTGCCGCTGGCAGCCTCTCAGCATGTATAAAGCTTGTTGGATAGACTCCGATGATCCCAAAGCTCTTGAAGCGTTCAAAAAAAGGAAGCATCAGTTTATGGCCGTAGACCGTCAGGGGCGAGATGTCTTCATGGCAGACAGCGGATATGTGCTTCAGATGGCTCAATCTGATTTCCCCGATATTCGCTTTCATTTCACCAGCGAATTTTAGTCTCCATCCCGGCAGGGACGGAATTTGCAGCGCAGATTATTTCGTTGAAATAATTTGGATATTTAAACTTTTATTCCTAACTTTGCGTTGTAATAAAAGACAAGAGAGTCGACGCTTCCGTAGAAGCGAAAAGAGATACCACATCAAAGCAGATTGGGAAACTCATCAAATTTTACTGAAATACCGAGACAAGTCTTCTTGTCGATGGCGGGCCTCGCGCCTTTGGGCGTTGTGATTTTTCACACGGAGGATTACAAAGATATTAAGACACTCAAATCCTGTCATTCGGAGTTTCATCACCTTCCCTTTGATGTGGACTTATAAAGAGAGCCATACGAGGCATTGGCCTCTGAGGCTCTCTTCTTTTTTTGATAATATCTTATTTCGTAAGTAAGTTCTAAAAATTAAACTATATGTGCAAGATGAAAACTCTTGTACTATAATACTTGTCCTTTCGGGCTAATTTTTCCTACTTACTTATTTATAAATTTAACCCGTAATGAAAGACGTAAAAGACACCATTCTCAACCGCACAAGCGTGCGCAGATATGAGCGTGAAGCAATTCCTGAGGAGACGATGGATTTCATCTATAAGGCGATTCTTAATACGCCCACAAGCTATAATGGACAGCAGTTCTCTGTCATCGATATTGACGACCAGGCTCTCAAGGAGGAGCTTTATATGCTTACCAATCAGAAGCAACTAAAGACCTGCAATCGTCTGCTGATTTTCTGTTCTGACTATAATAAGATAACCCGTCTCGCTGAGAAGAAGGGCTTCGATGTGCCTCCTTTCACAAATACTATGGACGGAGTCATCATCGGTGTCATTGATGCTTCACTGGCTATGATGAGTGCCGTTATCGCAGCTGAAGCCGCCGGGCTCGGAAGCAACTGTGTAGGCTATCTGCGCACCGTTGACCCTGCGAAGGTTGCGGAGCTGCTTCATCTTCCAAAGGGTGTTTTCGTAGTTTGCGGTCTCGCGCTCGGAGTGCCTCGTGAGCATCCTGATTTCAAGCCTAAACAGTCGGCTGAGATTGTCTTCCATCGCAATCGCTATGCCGAAGATGAGAAGAAACTCGTAGAAGACCTTGAAAAATATGACGAGATAGTGAAGCACTATAATCGTACCCGTTCCGGCTCTACTACCGAGAATGACTGGTGTGACCATATTCTGGATTATTATCGCCATGCTATGGACTACCGTATTCTGGACTACCTCAAAGATCAGGGCTACGACGTGAAGCGCTAAGACGCTATCCCACAATAAAATAAAAAAACGGCAAGAGTGAGGCTGTCTAACAACCAAAG
Source organism: Bacteroidales bacterium (assembly GCA_014800685.1). Classification (GTDB taxonomy): domain Bacteria; phylum Bacteroidota; class Bacteroidia; order Bacteroidales; family Muribaculaceae; genus Lepagella. Next base: position 153 of record JAAVFQ010000005.1, on the reverse strand, counting down.
TTAGACAGTCTCTATTTTATACATAAAATCGGGATATTCAGGCTGCATTTGCCACTCCTGAGATATACTTTGGGGAAAAACTTAAATGAGGGTTCGTATAAAGCCGTTTCGCTGTTGCTGAAGACAAAAATTTGTTCAAAAAAGAGGATTTTG
>JAAVFQ010000004.1 GCA_014800685.1 Bacteroidales bacterium | reverse complement strand
CTTCTTATCGAACGATGTATGCAACAGTATTTGAATTTACCTCTCTTAATATATAGCAATGTAGCTTTCAATCTAATTACCTATATAGATAGGTATCTATAGCCCTATGGCCGTCAGGCTGTCGGCAACCAGTGATGCGTGAGCATCCGAAGCCCCTCTCGGCAGTGAGGGAAGCGGCACTGCAAAGTGTCGGATAAATGCTGCCATCCCTGTCCGCATACGTGCTGACGGAAGCAATTCGGGAACAATACGGATGTTGTTCTCAAATTCCAAATAGAATATCCCCAAATCATTGAGTAATTCTTATTCCAATAACGCACAACCACCCTTCATGCTCCTGATACCCCAAGAAGAATGGCAATCATTGCATGACAAACTTGACCGACTGACCGACATGGTCGAGAAAACCCAAAGAGGCAGCTCCAGCTGCGACTGGCTCGAATCCGAACAAGCACGAAAACTCCTCGGCATCTCACCCAAAACATGGCAAAACTACCGCGACCAACACCTCATCCCNTTCTCCCAGATTGGCCGCAAAATCTACGTNAACCAAGCCGATATTGACAATTTCCTCCACAAGCATAGAATTGGATAATAGAAGCTCAATCTTATGCTCCGAATGGTTACACCTAACATAGTCAAAGAATTTGTATGTGTATTCCCTCGCTGTATATTAAAAGCAAAAACTCCTGACAAATGGCATCCGTAAAAGTCAAATTTCGTCCATCCACAGTTGACGGGCAGGAAGGAAGTATCTATTATCAAATCCTTCATGAACGAAAGCCCAGACAACTATCTACCGATTACAAAATTTTCCCGTTTGAATGGGACGAGAAACGCGGTCAAGTTGTAACCCAAAATGGTTCAATACGCAAGTCCTTAATCCTCTCAATCCGAGAACGTATCCGTTGGGACGTAGAACGTCTGATTAAAATTAACCGTTATCTTGACCTTAAAGGGTTGAGTTATACTGCTGATGATGTAATTAATGAGTTTCGGAATTACAATGATGAATACTCACTATTTAACTATATGGAGAAAATTATCGTAAAACTGAAGCAGAATGGTAAGGTGCGAACTTCGGAGACGTATAGATCCACCCTTAATAGCTTCAAGAGATTCCGAAAGGAAGAGGATATAATGCTTGACAGCATTAACTCAGAGGTTATTGAAGAATACGAGGTATGGCTGAAACATAACGGGCTTATTCCGAATAGCATTAGTTTCTATACCCGCATACTCCGTGCTGTCTATAATCGTGCAGTTGATAACGAAATCATTGAAAACCGATATCCATTCCGAAAGGTCTATACCGGTGTAGATAAAACTATTAAAAGAGCATTGCCACTATCGATTATCAAAGCGATTGCAGGTCTGGATTTATCCATGACTTCGGCTTTAGACTTCGCCCGAGATATGTTCCTGATGAGCTTTTATCTTCGTGGAATGAGTTTCATTGATATGGCTTATTTGAAGAAGTCTGATCTTCAAAATGGTCGCGTTACGTATCGCCGTAGGAAAACAGGGCAGCAGCTGATAATCGGTTGGGAACCTGAAATGCAGAAGATACTTGATAAATATCCCGAAAATAAGACAGATTATCTATTGCCGATTATTACTAATCCGATGACAAATGAAAGAAAGACCTATCGCAACAAGTGCTATAATATCAATCGTAACCTTAAAAAGATAGCAACGATGATAGGTGTTTCAATTCCCCTCACCTTATATGTAGCAAGGCATAGTTGGGCAAGCGCTGCAAAATCCAAGGGCATTCCTATCAGCGTAATTAGCGAAGGAATGGGGCATAACTCCGAGGTAACTACCCAAATCTATCTTTCCAGTCTTGACTCATCTGTTATTGATAGAGCCAATAGTCTAATCATTAAATGCTTGAGATTTTAGTAGGCCGGTTGCTGCCATCGTTTAAGCCACTGCGCAAATGAGAGCAATTAAAGTCGTAATGCCTATCAGGCTTGAGGATGCACTATCATTGTCTAAATATTTAGATTTTAGAAGTGTTCTGATTTCATTACGGCTTATTGGGTCTTTCATGATTCGGAATAATCCGACATCAATAATCGCTCCGGAATAGTCCCGTTCCAAGGCTTTCATAGTGGAATACTCCGTCTGACCCTGATAAGATGGTGTCTTGACAAGTTCCCAAAATGGAGATGATGATAGATGGAAGAATGGATATGCTATTCTTGGTTCATAGCCAGAATGATTTGGCACATAGGTATTCCAAACTCGCCTAAAGTTTTCGATGAGACTATCAGTGATTTGAATAAATGGAGAACTGATTTCTTCGGCCTCTATCATGTCAATAATTGTTAGGAGCAGGACTGCTTTATGTGGAGCTGTCTTGCTTTTATTCCTATTTACAGACATCTGAGAGAGTAAATCTATGTAGTATTGAGGCATTGTCATGTTTAGCAATCATCACGCTCTCTACGCAAGAGAGCCTTAAGGTGTGCAAATTTAGTGAAAATATCTGATATTTAGGGCATAAACCACTGAATTTATTCGGATTTCGTTTCTCAAAATGCTTTGATGTTTAGTAAATCAACCTTTTTATATTCCTAAGTCACTGATTATTAAATCAGATCTGCTCGTACAAATCTCTTGCGTAGAGAGTAACAGTAACAATAGATCGATATAATTTTGAGCAGATATATTTTTTCAGGACATGAGTCCTTTCAATGTAAATCTCTTTGGCTTAAAAAGGGATACGACTATTTGCTTGGTGGCAATAGCTTCACAGACATCGATGCTGTAGCGAAGTTGGGCGTCGGCAAGAATATGGTGTCGGCAATCCGTTTTTGGCTTCGCGCGTTTGGCCTTACAAAAGCTGATGAACTTCACCCGATAGCAGAATACATATTTGATTCAGGGAAAGGTCGCGACCCATTTGCCGAAGATTTGAATACACTTTGGCTTCTTCATTTCCTACTGATTTCATCGAAAGTTGCGAGTATATATAATCTTCTCTTTGTGGAATATCAACGTGAAAAGAAGGAGTTTTCAAGGTCGGAACTTCAGGCGTTTATAAAACGTAAATGTTNCGTTCCGGAGCAAAAGAATGTGTATAATGAGAATACTGTNCGGAAAGATATAGGAGTGCTTCTGAAGAATTATGTTGCTCCGAAAGATTTGAAGACTATTGAGGATTTTTCTTCTATNCTTATANTTTTAGGACTAATCATAGATACCGGTAAGCAATCAACCGATAAGGAGCAGATATATACTTTCAAAATTAGTAATTCCTCTGAGATTACATCAGAAATCATTCTCTATGCACTTATACGAATGAAGGGTAATGACCAAACTGTGTCATTTGATTTACTGCAACAATTGTCGTTAATATTCGGTATGCCTATGACTACATTGATTGACGTCATCAGATCACTGGAGTTTTCATTCCCAAATACACTCGTGTTTACTGATAACAGCGGCATAAAGAATGTTCAATTCTTGAGAGATATTGATGAGAAAGAGGCTCTCAATCATTATTACGACCAACTATGAGCTATATACCTTCTGTAAATATTGAAATGAACACGGCTTCCGATTTTCGGTACATAGTAACCGAAAATGCAAAGCTTGTAGCCGGGAATATTGTTAATAGTTTTAATTCCGGACATCATTCTTTTTCAATAATTGGAACGTATGGCACCGGTAAATCAAGTTTTATTATCGCACTCGAAGATGACCTTGCCAATGGTAATAATAGGCTTGTTAGGAAAGGTGTACTTGGCTCAGTCAGAGGTTTTGATTTCTTGAATATTGTAGGCGACTATGCTCCTCTTGGAAGATTGATGTCCCATAAAATAGGAACTCCAGAGGAAAATCCAATCAATGCACTCGACACATATTATCAATCATTACGCAAACAGAATAAATTCCTTGTAATTGTTGTTGATGAATTTGGTAAAATTCTGGAGTATGCTGCAAACAATAATCCAGAAAAAGAGCTGTATTTCCTTCAGAAACTCTCAGAGTTTGTGAACGTGCCATCACGAAGTATTATCTTGCTGACTACACTCCATCAAAACTTTGGTAGTTATGCCGCTAAACTAACTGAAACCCAACGGAACGAATGGCATAAAGTCAAAGGAAGATTTCAGGAGATAGTATTTGTAGAGCCGGTTGAACAACTTCTGTCGCTTACCGCGAAAAGGTTAAGCACACATCGCCAATTATCAAAAGCAGAGGAACTTTCTTTGAGTCTTCTATATGATTTAGGAGTTCGTAGTAAGATTGTATCCCGAAATTTGGGCTACAAAACAGTGGAATCGTTATATCCTCTTGACCCTGTTTCAGCTGTTTGCTTGACTATGGCGATTCAAAAATATGGTCAGAACGAGCGTTCTTTGTTTTCATTTCTTTCTGCTAAAGGTGTTGGGTCAATCAATGAATTCAAAGCTACACCATCCACGACCTATAATGTCGCAATGGTGTATGATTATCTGACCTATCATTTCTATTCAGCGATTACGGAAACTAATGCTGACTCTATGGGCTGGCGTTCTCTTTCAGTAGCTATTGAAAGGATTGAAGGCTCTAATCTTGATGGAGATATAATAGAAGGCTGCCTTAAGTTGATTAAGACTATTGGACTTATCAACATGTTTTTCAATGGCATCGTTCTTGATGATGATTTTCTGATAACGTATGGAGAGAACGCCTTAGGTTTGACCAATACGCAAGATTTGATAAAAACACTTCTCTCTCATCAGATTGTGAGATTTGCCAAATATAAATCTCAATATATTCTTTTCGAGGGTACTAATATCGATATGGAGGATGAATTGTATAAGGCTGCATCCATCGTCCCAACTCCAACCTTATCAGTTGAAGAGCTTGCTCCCTATATTGGTCAAAAGGCAGCGATTGCATCGGCATCTTATTATAAGACCGGTACACCTCGTTATTTTGAATATAGAATCGACAACGAGCCTACTATTATCGAACCGACCGGAGATGTCGATGGGTTTATACATTTGGTGTTTCCTCTATCAGATAATGAATCTGAGGTTATTGCGATGTCTGCTTCTGCAAGTGCAGGTGCTTCGATTTATGGATATTTCAAGAATACAGATGATATAGTTAAACATCTATATGAAATAAAGAAATTACAATATGTTATAGACAACGTAGCTTTCGATGATAGAGTAGCCAAATCGGAATTTGAGAATCAAAAGAATTATGAGACTCAAAAACTTAATGATACGCTCAATGCTTCGTTAACATCTGACTCGGGTAATATTGTATGGTATTACAATGGTAATCCACAGCATATTAGTTCGGTAGGCGATTTTAACAAACTGCTTTCGCATATATGCGATGAAGTCTATTTTAAGGCTCCCATTATCCGGAACGAGTTATTCAACAGGCAGAAACTAAGTTCGGCTATTTCGCTTGCCCGTGTCAATCTGCTTGATGCAATGCTCAATCATAGCGATGAGGAAAACTTTGGTATTGAATCTTTTCCACCAGAGAAAACCATATATTTTACTCTATTCCGTGATTCCGGTATTCATCGTAAAGATGAATGTGGAAACTGGATTCTTGGCGCACCTATCTCCCAAGAACTTAAGACTCTTTGGGATGCATCCATTAAATTTGTCAATTCATCAAGTGACAAGCCAAAAAAACTCACCGAATTAGCAAAGATACTGAAATCTGCTCCATACAAATTAAAGCAGGGTGTAATTGACTTCTGGATCCCGATATTCCTATATATTAATCAACAAGACTTTGCGTTATATAATAACGGCACGTTCGTCTTGTCTATTAATAAAGAAGTTTTTGAGTTGATGCAGAAACGCCTGAATGATTTCTCGCTAAAAGCATTCAATGTTTCCGGTGTGAAACTTGAATTCTTCAAACGTTATCGTCAATTCTTACGTAAAGATGATACTGTCGGGGTCTCTGCGGATTCATTGACCGAAACTGTTAAGCCATTCTTTCACTTCTATCGTGGTCTGAATAATTACGCAAAGAAAACAAGGAAGTTTGACAACGCATATACAGCAAAATTCAGAGATGTATTATCAAATGCTCAAGACCCCGCAAAGACATTCTTTGATGATCTTCCTGCGGCGTTAGGATACAAAGACCTTAACAGGGATGAGTTTATTCAGCAGTATCTGAACTTAATTCGTCAGGCTGTCAGAGAACTGAATACTTGTTATGATAATCTGATTGATCGAATTGAAGAAAAGATTGTAGAACATCTTGGCCTTCCTTCAGACTATATTGAGTATAAAGAAATCATTGAGAAAAGATATAAGACTATTGACTCGCGTATCCTGACACCTAAGACCCGGTCATTTCTGGCTCGTGTACTCGCTCCATCGGAATCCAAACGCGAGTTTATTGAGAAACTGGCGATAGTCATCAATGATAAACGATTGGATGAGACAAAGGACTCAGAAGAGGCAATGTTAGTTCATCAGATGCTGCATGTCCTGAGTGAATTAGAAAGATACTCTGCTATTGGAGGATCAACTTCTAATGATGATTCTGAAGCATTCAGCTTTGAACTGGCTTCCAATAAAGGTGATTTTTCTAAATCGCAAACATATAGGCTNCCGAAAAATAAAGTTAAAGAAGCTAATGAAACTGCNTCAAAGATTGAATCACTGCTTACTGACGATGACGAATTGAATATCTGTATTCTTCTCAAACTCCTAAACGGCAAAGTAAAATGACGCAAGTAAGACACGTATTAGGAATATCGGGCGGCAAAGACAGTGCNGCTCTTGCGATATACATGAAAGGAAAATATCCAAATCTTCATGTAGAATACTATAACACGGATACCGGTTGCGAATTAGCTGAAACGGACTTACTTATAAATAGGCTTGAATCCTATCTTGGAGGCATCCGACGTTTACGCGCCGCTGAGGATAGTCCTGAGCCAACACCCTTTGAACATTTTCTTAAAGCAAGTGGNAACTTCCTNCCTTCNCCNCAACAACGNTGGTGTACCCAGAANATGAAACTTGCGGAGATGGAAANGTTTGTAGGNGACACTCCGACTATTTCATATGTTGGTATTCGAGGTGATGAAGACCGAGAAGGTTATGTGTCAACTAAACCTAATATTCAAGCAATATTCCCATTTCGTAAAAACATCTGGAGCATTGATGTTATCCATAATGTTATTCACCAGAATAATATTGACAGGTTTACAGAGATATATCTTCATCTCGCACNANAAGAACTAAAACCTGAGTTGAAGAAGATATTGGAACATCCATTGACTAAGGATTTCTACTATGGNAAGAAAGCGAATNCTTTGATGGANATTGATGTTAAACTATTCAANAAAGCTGTATTTGAGTTTCTCAAAGGAACTGACTATCCAGTNGGNAAGTTGGATGAGTTTCCTCTAATCGANAACGATGATATNCTTGTNAGAGATGATATTTTCCGTATCCTTGAAGATAGTGGNGTNGGNGTACCNGCATACTATAANCCNATCGAATTNGAGGTGGATGGAAANGTNGGAACATANAATCGTAGCCGNTCAGGNTGNTANTTCTGNTTCTTNCANCANAAACTTGAATGGATATGGCTTTATGAACAGCATCCNGANCTTTTTGCCAANGCNATGGAATTTGANAAAGANGGCTANACGTGGAATCAAAACGAAAGTCTGGCAGACCTAATCAAGCCCGAACGAGTACGTCAGATAAAACTTGACGCTATCAAAAAACAAGAGGCTAAACGACAGAAAGGATCTGGTAAACTTGTTGATTTGTTTNGCGATCCAGAAGAAGATAACGAGGCGTTTTGCGCTAATTGCTTTATATAACTATGCTTAAAACCGATGTGACATGGCCTGAGTCATTCAGGTATCAAACGAACACGGAGTGGGAGCCAGTTGGTTTCTTCTCGGAGGCTCTGTGTAATGCCACGTCGTTTGACCTAATGCTCGGTTTTTTCTCTTCATCTGCCATTAATGTACTATCATACGGTTTTGCATCATTTATTTATAATGGTGGCAAAATGAGAATGATTATCAATGACATTTTAAGCAGCGATGATATTTCGGCCATCTCAATGGCTCATGACGGCAACGATTTGCCATTCTTTGATCTCAGGAATTTAGAACAACTGAGCTACACACTAAATAAACGTGACAAGCATTTTTTTGAGTGTTTAGCGTGGCTTATACGTAACGACCGCATTGAGATTAAGATAGTGCGAATGGTCAACGGAAGCGGCATAGCTCATACCAAATGTGGAACGTTCAGCGATGGCGTAAATAAGATCGGGTTTGAAGGATCTGTTAACTTCTCTCTTTCAGCATTCATGCACAATAAAGAGAGTCTTGGTGTTTACTGCGACTGGAACGGGCCAGCTGACAACGGACGTATTAAAGGGATTCAATCCTCCTTTGACAAAGCATTTAATGGTGAGGATAATGGAATCGAATTTATAGAAGCAACAGCATTAAAAGGATACATAATTGAACACTCAAATCCTAAGCATCTAAAAGAGCTACTTGAGAACGAGCAACAGCTCATTGACAACATTGATAAATCTTCTATCCCATCTACAGTTCGCAAGGCACTGTCGAAAGCAAAAGAACGCATCACTGCAGCTATTGACAAGATGAAAGAGTCAAAGCACATGGCAGATAATGCTCCCCATTTTCCATACCCATCCGGACCTCGTGAATATCAGCAATTAGCTTTTGAAAATTGGAAGGTAAATACGCAGAAAGGGCTTTTTGCTATGGCGACCGGTACAGGTAAGACGATTACTTCTTTGAACTGTCTTCTTGAGATATATAAGAAAAGTGGCTACTATAAGGCGATAATCCTTGTTCCAACCATCACTCTTGTAAATCAATGGGCTATTGAATGTAAGAAATTCGGTTTCTCTGGCATTGTAAAAGTAAGTTCTAAAAATCCCAATTGGAAAAAGGAGATTGATAACATTGAATTTAATGAAAGCCTTGACATAACCGGTAAAAAGAACTCATATATAATCATCAGTACTTATGCGTCCTATGCGCGAGATAACGTTTTCAGCCGACTTAACGTTTTTCCTCGCAAGCAATTACTTTTGATTGCTGATGAAGCTCACAATATGGGAGCTGGTAAAATTTTGTCCCGGCTAAAAGCGGTTCCTTACCTCAGACGAATAGGGTTGTCGGCCACTCCAGAAAGACAATACGACGAAGAAACTACAAAGAAGATAATGAAATTCTTTGGTAGTGAGTCCTTATATACCTATGAATACTCGATGGCAGAGGCTATTGAGAAAGGCGTTCTTTGTCGTTACAGATACTATCCTCATATTGTAAAGCTCACAACCGCAGAAATGGAGGAATATCTTGAAATTTCAAGGAGGTTAGCACAATACTATATCTATAATCAAGACGTATTCAGGCCAAAAGATGACGCTGTTTTGACAGCATTGCTCCTAAAACGAAAACGCATAATTCACAAAGCGACTAATAAACAAGTTGTTTTCCGTGATATTTTGGAGAAGAGATTGTCTGAAAGAGGTTCAATCAACTACACATTGGTATATGTCCCTGAAGGCAATAAACCCGATGAGGATTCCGATGTGTATGAAAATACAGATATAATTGCAGATGACGCTGAAAGCGCACATCTCATTGATATTTATACCGGCATTGTCAGAGACCTCAGTCCTACAACAACGGTGAGACAATTTACCTCTAACTCCTCCGAAAGAGACAATCTTCTTAAGGATTTTGCAGACGGAAAACTTGATGTACTGACGTCAATGAAATGCCTTGATGAAGGTGTTGATGTACCGAGAAGTGAGTTGGCAATATTCTGTGCAAGTACAGGAAATCCACGACAATTCATTCAGCGACGTGGTCGCATTTTGCGAACTCACCCCGATAAGTATATGGCGGAAATCCATGACCTTGTTGTCGCTCCTGAAATTTGTGATTCGGAAGACACTTACAATATGGAACGCAATATGTTGGCCAATGAACTAAAACGAGTATATAACTTTGCTTCCCTTTCTGAAAATCTTGATGATACAATCAGAGAGATGGAGGATATTTTGAATTATTACAATCTCTCTATATTTAACGTATGATCGGATATAAAACCAACAAAGACAAGATGCTAAATGCAGTTCTCCTCAACAAAACGTTGATGGAAACTGGTGACTATAGTGAGAAGGACTTTGCTACATTTGACCAAGCTCTTATCTCGCAAAATCCCATTGTCAGGACAGTGGCAAGAATAATACAAGGCCACTCTGACGGCAACACATCAAAGAATATATATAACGAAATCACGGATTATCTGAAGAAAATAGTATGAGAATTAAAAGTTTATCCATTAACAACTTCCGAAGTTACTACGGAGAGAATGAGTTCACCTTTACAGATGGGCTAACTCTGATCATCGGAGATAACGGAGATGGTAAAACTACCTTTTTCGATGCTCTGAAATGGCTTCTTGACCCGGCTCTTGAAAAGGCTGACATCAACAATATTTCCGAAATGCGAAAATTGGAATTAGAGATTGGCGAAGTTGAGACAGTATCAGTTTCGATGACATTTGACCATGATGGTGAGAAGATGGTTGAAAAGTCGTTTATCGTTGAGCGTCAGAACGAAGATAAGTATATAACTCGCAGCTTCTCTTTCAAAGGATATGAGACTCAAGGTGCGGAGAGATATCAAGTAAGCGGAAAATCACTTATTGTCCGGTGCTTCGATTCATTCATCCAAAGATATAGTATGTTTAAGGGCGAAAGTACTTTGAACGTATTTGATGACCCAGACGCGTTGAAAATGCTGGTCGATAAGTTGTCCGATATTCGTGAATTTGACGAGTATGTTGAAATTACTGATGAGTTTGAAGCCAAGTCAAGCACCGCATACGAAAAGGAATGTAAGAACGACAAGAAAACTGAGAAAGAAGCTCATGCTTTAGAAAGTCAAAAGACAGAAGTGAACGCTCGTATTTCAAATATCCGTAGAGATATTCGAGATACTGAAAAAAGCGCTGACCTGTTTGCTTCCAAAATTGAGGTACTCGAAAAGAACCAGGAAGCAAGCGAGCGTTATCAAGAGTTGAAAAAACTAATCAAGTCCAGAGAGGAAGACGTGCTTCAGTGGAAGGGGCGTATTAGCGCACATAACTTCAATGTTAATCTACTTGACAAATACTGGATTCTTGCTCCGTTTGGTCCAATCCTTGAAGAATTCCGAAAAAAAGCATCGGCTTTCAGCAAGGAAAAACGGACTCTTCAAGATACTTTCATCGCACAAAAGGCTAAGGAAGAAGGTCGTAATGAAATTCTTGACGAGATTTCTTCTTTAGCTAATGGCGTTTCTCGTCTTCCGTGGTATCTTCCCGATCAAGATACTATGCAAGAAATGATTGATGATGAAGTCTGCAAAGTATGTGGACGTCCTGCGCCTAAAGGTACAGAGGCATATGAATTTATGGTATCCAAATTGAATGAATTCAGAAAGCATCTTGAAGCTAAAAAGAAGTCAGAAGAAGCCAAGCTCAAAGATGCAGAATTATTCGTGAACCGATATATTGAGCAGATGCATAACCTTAGCATCTCTCTCGATGGAAGTAAAGCTCAAGACATTTCCGAGTTGGCAGAAACTATCTTTGGTAAACTTGAACTTCTTGAAACATTTAAGCGAGAACTCGCCAAAGCCGAAGATAAGTTGCAAGAGGCAATGGACGACAAGGCACGTCTACTTATTCAAGTAGAGGGAGTAACGGAGGAGCAGCTTGATTTGGACTTCCACAATCTGAAAGGTTTCTTTGAGCAAAAAGGGAAAGCAGAGAAGAAACTTGTAGAGCTCCGCGAAGAGTTAAGGCAAGCATTAGCTGACAAACAAGCAATTGAGGATAAATATGATAGCCTAAATCCTGGAAGTAGTATGGCAAAGGTTTATCAAAAAGTACATATAATCCTTCGTAATATTGCAAATGCCTTCAAAGAATCTAAAGAACTTAACCTTACCAGATTTTTAGCTGAAATACAAGATCGAGCAAATGACTATCTTGCACGTCTTAACACTCAGGATTTCCATGGAATCATAAAATTAGTAAGAACAAGTCAGGATACTACAGAAATCCGACTTCTTAGTGCGAATGGTCGTGCTATCACAGATCCATCAGGCTCCCAGCTAACCACAATGTATATGTCGGTATTGTTTGCAATATCTGACCTCACAAGTGATAAGCGCGAGGAGGATTATCCTCTCATCTTTGATGCTCCGACATCATCATTCGGCGGAATGAAAGAAAGTGGTTTCTATAATATCATTGATAGCATTGAGAAGCAATGTATAATTGTAACCAAAGACTTTCTTGATGACCTTGGACGTATTGATGAAAACAAAATCAATCAACTCACATGCACCGTCTATCGTATCAAGAAGCAAGCCGGTTTCAATCAAGATGATTTGTCAACAATCCGTACAATCATAACCCCAATAAAGTAATATGGAAAAGCTATATGATCTATGGGCTAAACGTAACCCTGAATGGGAAAAACGTTTCGAAGATCCAATATTCAAAACCTTTGCAGATTACGGTAAAGGGAATACCTCTCTATCTGAAACTAGAGGAAAAGTATTTGGCGCCGGATATGAAATATTTATTATTGCATTCTTCATTGGATTATACTTTGATCAGACGCGCAAACTGACGGACGATAGGGATGAACGTAAGAGTTGTGGTCAGGCCATCCAATACTGGGGAAACATAGAAACACGCGGAATCCGACAGACTTATGGTGCCATTCGTGAATACATATTTGCCGCATTAATAGCCAAAACTGATGTTGATCTCATCTCTCTTGATAAAGGAGACCCTAAGGTAACACCACGAAAAGTTGTTGATGCTCTGATTGAAAAAATGGAAGAGTATGCCAACTACGGTCTCTATTATATGGAGGGAAAGATGATTGACAATCCTGACTATTTCTTTCGAGATAAGGCTTTTCTTCGTATATTCCTTCAGTTTATTACTACTGAGCTGACAGAAGAAACCGATTCAAGTGAGAATGAAGATTTGCCAGAGGAGTTATAGTATCAATCAAACTGAGTCAAAGAATACTGTGGGAATCCACCTGTTAACTATAGGACACAGTTAAATGGTCTAGGTAGATATCAGTACCAAGGTTCGAATGAATATATCTATTACTGTAGCGTGAGTTTTGTATAAGACTCACGCTCGTGTTATTTATAACTACGCTATATGGTTGTGACAGAATTAGCCAACCTCTTTTCTCCGTCGATCTCAGTTGTATAATACCTTTGATTAAAGCAATTTAACAGGATAGTTAATTCTTTCTCTGTGGAGATGTTAAATTTCCCATCTTGAAATACCACTTCATGGACATACTCTTGGAGATAGGACGGCAATTGCATTTTCTGCTCTTCAGAAAAGTTAGCATATTTCTCCATCGCTGCCTTGATACGTCTCCTATTAGGCGTTTTAACATCATTAACAGTATAGTTGTTGGCGATATTAAGTATATCCAGTTTTAGGAAAGAATCGGTCTCAGCATCAGTAGACTCATTATAGAGCTCATAAATTCCGTCAAAGATAGTAGTAATAGCTGAAAGACGTTTAAAGTATAAAATATCATCGGTCTTATTATAATAAGCGTCAGCTACCTCGTTTATAACAAGAGTATAGTCAATGTTAAGTAACTGAGGTTCATCATTCAGAGAAAGGTTAATCAATTTTTTTCTCAGAACCATACTTTTAACAAGCTTCTGAACACAGACATACTGATCTTGAACAACTGTAATGTATTCAATTTTGGGATAAAGATCACGCGGGAGAGAACTATATGCGGTGGCATCAAATGCTTCGATAAAAAAATTGTGACAATAATTTTTATTACTAAAGTTTTCTATTTTAAACCATTCATCCGATTCTAATTTATAGTCGTCTTGATAACTTCGTGAATTATCAAAGGACGGTATTTGATAGACATCGTCTTCCTGGCTTAATACAATATAGTAAGCCTTTGTTCTGCCAGATGTTTTTGCGAGTAGATAGTTCATAATGACATAGATTTAAATTTCGACATATGTATAGTCGTTTATACGAAATAGCTTTTCAAAGTCGTGCGTTTCCGATAGAAGTATGCGTCTTTTGGTCATAAGTAATATTTTCTGTTTTCTTGAATTTGTGATAAAGAAAAAACGATAGCCCAAAAGATAAAAAGCAGGATTGAATAGATATATTTGCGCAGTAAAACATATTGCAATGAGTATTCCGTAGCAGAATAGTAATTCCATAGAGCCACCAACGCTTAACCCAATAAAGATATAAGCTAAATAGGTCGGAAGAAATATTCCATCTGCGGACTCAATACTTTGGATATTAGCAGATTTGAGATTGCTTTTGGGAAACTTGGGGAACAACAACGCAGAAGCCCATGTGATTAACAAGCAAAAAATACAATATGTAGAATACGATAACCAGTTCGGACAATCCTTAAGTATGCCCCAATTGGTTATAGATCCAATGGAAACATGATGGTTGATTAGATAAATCGCAACCAACAATAGTAATGATATTGATGTAAAAATCAAATTATAAAGGTAACGCATATTTTTAAGTTTTGTATTCTTAAGTATAGCAAAAAATATGCCAGTATTAGTACTAAAACGTTAATATTTGCAAATTTCACTGAGTTTATCGTAATTCAATGGGAATAAATGCTTCGAATACAAATGAGCGACTATGTGCAGCAACTTGACAATATCCTTTCATCAACCGGCGAGGCTTTGCTCAATGGTTCCGGCTCAGTCAGCCATCAGCAAGCTATGGAGAAAGCCGAACAGGAATACCGCCTGTTCCAAGTGCGAGAACTTTCACCAGTGGAACGAGCCTACCTCGAAACAATAAAAGCCCTAAACGCAAAAGCCAAAGGTAAAGGCTATGAAAAAGAGTGAATGGCGGACTTGCGTGCAGACCTTTTGCACGTAATATGCACGTAAAAAATAAAAAGAAGCGAGATAACTATTGAATTTTCAATGAGTTATCTCGCTTTATCTGTGCCCAGAACAGGAGTCGAACCTGCACGCCTCGCGGCACTCGCACCTGAAACGAGCGCGTCTACCATTCCGCCACCTGGGCTTTTCCCCCGAGTCAAAGCCCCGCTGCACTACTCCCTCTATCGTTGCCGATAGTTTGCAGGGGGCTTTCAACACAACTTCTCATGCTGCTGCATGAGCCGAAGTGTCTATGACTTGAGGTTTTTGTGCTACAAAGTTAATACTTTTTTCGCCTCTATACAAATTTTTTATGCTATTTTTTTTATTACACTCCTTTATCTTTAACCTTTCTCTCTGTAGATTAGACCTTTACGTCAGATGCCAAGATAGTCGCGCATTACGTCAAGAGCGGTGCGCACTTCTTCTTCGCTTACTTCTATGTCTATCTCCGGCGCGCCGGGGGCTCGGAGGAGTGTGAAGAGTATATGGCTGCTGTCGCGATTTTTCTTGTCGGAGTGCATGGCTCTGATCAGTAAGGGATAGTCTTCACACGTCAGGCTGAGAGGGGGAAAGTTTTCTTTGAGCAGCCGGGTATGGAGTGTTATCCAGTCTGTGGAGAGTCCGAGACGCAGATGACTGATTATGAGCATGACAAGCAGTCCGTAGGCAACTGCTATGCCGTGAGGAATCATGCGTTGACGGCTGAGATATAGTGTCTCAAGGGCGTGGGCTACTGTGTGGCCGAGATTCAGTACTTTTCTCAGTGATGTCTCGTGCGGATCTTTTTCTACTATCTCTTTTTTGAAGGCGAGGCATTGGCTTATCATTTCGCGCAGTTCTTCCTGCCCGGGCACTTCTTTTAGCATTTTCGGGAGCCACGGGCTGCCGGAGAGAAATGCGGTTTTGAGCATTTCTCCATATCCTGAGAGATATTCTTCGGGGGGGAGGGTGGAGAAGGTGTCGAGGGCTACTATGGTCACCAGGGGCCATGCAAAGATGCCGATTTCGTTTTTCACGCCGTTCATGTTGATGGCGGTTTTCCCTCCGATAGAGGCATCTACGGCCGCCAGCAGCGTGGTGGCGATGTTTATGAATGGGATGCCCCGTTTGAATGTTGCGGCGGCGAAGCCACCGAGGTCTGAGACGATTCCTCCGCCGAGATTTATGAGAAGCGAGTGTCTTGTGGCTTGCTGCTCGTGCAGTCTTGTCCAGAGCTGCTCGGTTGTGGCAATTGTCTTGTTTGTCTCGCCGGGAGTCATTGCCATGCGAGGCAGGCGTGCAAGCGACGTTATTATGGGCAGACAGCTCCGTTCCACATTTTTATCCGTAAAGAGGAAAGCCGGGCGGAGTTGATTTTCTTTCAGGTATTTATCCAGTGCCTCATCGGCATTTTGCGTTATTATCGTGTCATTCATCGAAAATATCAATGAGGGTTGGGAGCGCGTCGGCAAACTCGTTCATGGAGGGGAATATCAGATTTGCGCCGGCATCTACGAATGCTTCGCGGGGCACGGGTCCGGTGGTTACTGCCACGGTGAAGCAGCCGGAGGCTCTACCGGCTCTTACGCCGAGCGGCGCATTTTCTATGACTATGGTCCGGGCATTCGTGACACCGGCTTTTTCGAGTCCGCGAAGATATGGTTCGGGATGAGGCTTACCGTTGTTTACGTCGAGGGCGGTGACCATCATTCCCGGCAGGAAGGCTCCGGGATAGTCTTCCGCGAGTGCATTGATGAGTGAGGATTGCGCAGACCCTGTCACGAGCACCCGTTTTATTCCTCTTTCCCGCAGCACTTCAAGCATTCTGTCCGCTCCCGGCATTGGTTCTTTTTTGCCGAGTTGCCGGAAATATTCTGTCTTAATAGCGTATAGTCTCTTTACCTCTTCATCAGAAAGTACCGGGCGTCCATTTCTTGCCATCAATAGTGATATGGTGGCCGCACCTGTCATTCCTTCATAGAGATAAAATTCATCGCGTGAGCATTCCACTCCCTGCTCGCTCATCATCTTCTGCCAGGCGAGCGTATGATATTTCATAGAGTCATATAGCACTCCGTCCATATCTATGAGGGCGGCTCTCAGAGGCGATTTGAGGAATCCGTTTTCGGCTCGCCAGAGGGTGATAGCTTCTTTTATTGATGATTCAAGCATAAATAAGTTTCAGTTATTTAATCAGAGTGACACGTTGGGGTCTACGGCAGCCTGCGCGGCCTTGTGCATGAAGGCTTTCATGAAGAGGCGCCCTTCTGCCGTAAGGTTAAATCTGTATTTCCCCTGCACATTGTCGGTGACAGCCCAGGCATTGCGTTCCTTATATTTTGCTCCGCCGAACCGCAGTGTGGGATGAGCAAAGTGTCCTTTTATGTTTATGCCAAAGGGCAGGTGTATTGGCGACTTGTCTACGCCGAGATGATAATAGAGGTCTCCGTTGAAGTTGTTCAGGCCGACTATAGAGAGCAGGTAGTTTTCAAATTCCAGATGGAATGGGCGGAGCTTGAGCATATTATTCGCGACGTCTGCCCTGATATTCACGTTTTTGATTATCAGGTCATTATCATTAGGAATGAGCAGCATACGGGTGATTCGGCGTATAAAGGGTGTCTGATGCACTTTAAGTCCGAAACCTGAGACGAGCGCCGAGGCTTGCAGGCCGGGGGAATTGACATACATGGTCGGGAAGAGTGGCACGCTCCCTGTGAGATGGGCTGAGACGTATCCTGAAAGATTGGACATCTGCGGCATCATCATAAGGAGGGCATGGAAATTCTTGAAGAAGTTTACCACATTTATGCTGTCGATGTCAAGAGAGGCGTCGGCGCCCATCCGCTCTATGTCGGACGAGCGGTATTTAAGGCCAAGCGAGGCTTTGCCGAAGTCGGTGGAGACTTTCAGATATTCTACATTCATATCCCCCTCTCCTATCCTGATTTTTGAAGCGAGGTCATAGAGGTGAAGGTTGGTATAGATGGTCTCATCTGCGGAGAGACTTACGTCAGCCAGGAGATTGCGTGGCAGCAGCAGGGCTACAGAGTCGCCGGGGCGTGGCGCTGGCTCTGCGACGGGAGCCTTATTTCCACCGGAATAGTCGTAAGCCAGCTTATTGATATTGACTTTGCCGAGTGCCATGTTTAAATCTACCGGAATGACTGACGGACCATCACCACATATTATCTGATGGAGATTCTTCACCTCACCGTTAATCCTCACGGGGATAGTATTTACGTTAAGGGATATATCGGCTATATTCAGACGATTATTATCTAAGGCAAGCCGGAGGCCTGTAAGTCGGTTATCTCCCTTTAGCGATGGGGTGTCCACGCGGCCGGAGGCTACGCGGAGTGCAAGGCTGTATGTCCAGTTGTCTACAAAGTTCTTCAGCCCTTTGGGGAGATTAAAGTCAAGATATTCGTCTGTATGAGCAAGACGTTTGAGCACGAGGGTATCTTTAAAAGCCGGGAGCGTATAGCTCTCCTCATCCTTTTCCGGCGCTCCGGGCTGCAGGCTGAAATCTGCCGATAAAGCTCCGAGTTTCACGTCGGTATCGGGTGCTTTCATCTGCGCACCCTTTGCGTTAAGGGTTAGCAACGTGCCATATCCCTTCTGATTCTTCAGCAATACGCCCGCCACATCGGCATCCTTGAGCGATACGTTAAGCCGGTCGGCGGGATCATGCAGCACGAGCGAAGCCGCCTTCACCATTGCTTCGAGGGGCTTTCCCTCCTTCATATCCTTGCCGTTAAGAGAGGCCTGCACCGAGAGATTATGGCCGGAAAGCGCCAGACTTTTCCCATCAAGATGGTCTAATCTCACTTTTGACAGCTCTACATCCATGCCCACGCTGCTGTTGGCGAAATCTATAGCCGACGGAGTCTTGGCATCTGTCCTGAAGGCAATCCGGGCAGCATCCCCGCTTATACGGAGGTTACCCTCCGCAGGGCAGAATGCATAGTCAGCTATTTTCACAGTGCCATGCAGTAATATATCGCTAAGTGTCGGTTCGCTCAGACTATTCATCAGGAAGTCCGTAGTAGTCTCGGCCGACAATTTCCCACTCAGACCATATTTCCTCAATTCCTCTATCTCATTGCAGAAAACTTTCATATCGGCCACGGCTTTCATATCGGCATGCACTCGGGGCGAGCCGGCGAGGTCGGTCACCTTTCCCGTGAGGGCTATCGCCGTGCCATAGCCTGACATTGAGAGGTTAGAAATGTCGAAATAGCTTGCATCAGGATCGTCACCATCAAAGATGAAGGAGGCATCCAGATTCAAGTCATGCACGCTATAGACGTTCCCATCGCCTATATTGTAAGACACGCGTCCGTCAGGCACTCTCATATCCACAGCCAGCGAGGGGAGCTTCGAGGGTGAATAGCGATATGGTTTAAGCAAGCGTGCATCCATCGTCACTGCCACGTCAGCATTAATATGCTCCAACTCCGGAAGCCACTGCGACGGAAGATATTGGGACAGACTCATCAGGTCAACGGCCGAGAGAGTGTATTGAAAATTTCTTACGCGAATATCCTCTCCCATATTAAGGTCGAGATTCATGTGACCCGAAATGTTTCCGAGGGTTATGGCATAGTTATCAAATTTCAGGGAGAAGGGCTTGAAGCCTATATCCACCTTGCCCGCAAAGTTGAAGGGAAACCGCCGCAACACTTCGAGATTATCTGACTTCACCGATATAAGCCCCTTGAGAGTCATGTCATAGTCGCCACCATGCTTTCCGAGTCTTTTTAATCCGGCTTTTGAGAAGCGCAGGTCGGCATACGTATCAGTAGCCGCAGAGTAATACGACAGATTGCGGGGATGCACGAGTGTGAGCGACTGAGCCTCTATCTCAGGAACATTAATGTGCGTGGGACCTTCGCTGCGCACTATGTCATAGTTGGTAACCGAGTCATTGAGAGCCACGCAGTTAAGGCGCAGATTTTCAAGCGTCACATTTGAAAGCCGGTATTTTCCCGCCAGAAGGCTTACCACATTGATTCCTCCACTGAGCCTACCTGACGAAGCGAGAAAATCGGGCGAATCGGGCAGCGAATCTCTTTGAGCTGCCGTCAGTCCGGAGAATGTGTGAGAAATGATATTCAGCGAGTCTACCTCTACATGAAAATGAGGAAATGTGCTCCAGATCGAAAATTTCACATCTCCCACATAGACATCCGCATCAAGATACTTCTCGGCCTGCTCTTCTGCGATACGGGCGAGACGTTCCGGAGTGAGGAAAAGCGATATTCCGCATAATAGAACCACAGGAAGCACGAGGAGACACAGCAGAATCAAGCCACACGCCTTACGCATGCGCTTGCCACGACCGAGACTCTTTCTTCCGCCGGTTGCGGATGCCGACTCGTTCGCTCTTGATTCCGGTATTCTCTTTTCAGTCGACATGGCTTTTAGTGGATTTCTACTTTTATAACGCCATCCGACCGGGAATGTTCTAAGGCCCTAATCCGCTTCAAGAAATGTTAATGCCGGGGTCTTAGCCCCCCTCCCCAAAAAACTGTGGGAAACGGTCTTATTTTGTCACCGTTATATGGAAGCAGGGTGATTTCTTCTCATACTTCACCATGCAACGGTTCTGGCGGCGAAGGTCATAGAGCACTTCTGCCAGAAGATTCTTCAGGTCTCCGTCATGTATGGTACGCGAGGGATCGGAGCAGGCAAAGCGTGAATATGAGATGTCAAATGTAGTGGCAAATTTATGAGTTGAGGAGTCGGTGGCGTTACGGTTTACCCTACGCAACGATTTCACCGATTGCGGCGTTCTCAGCACGCTCGTCACTATGATTCTGTAGCCGTCTGCCCCACGGTGGCCCAGCGAGTCTATGAAGTTTCTGCCTATATCGCGCAGCAAAGTGGCAGCCTCCGGCACAAGGAAAGGCACCGAATGGGTCAGCTCATCCACCACATAATATCGGTTGGTGGAGAGCTGCACCAAGGGGCGCGTAGTGTTATACGCCTCCCCCACGTTGGTCACCGGTCGGATGCCAAACCGCTCTGCGTAGGCATATTGATAGCGGTTGCTGTCATTAAAAACCTCTGCCAGATTCCCTAAGTTTCTGACCTTAATGCGGTCTGCATCCCTTGCTCCCGGCTTTACGTCAAAACCGGAAGGAAACTCCGGCTCATCGAAATATCGCTCATAGGCCGCCTCTATCTCCTCTTCCGTTCTCTCCGACCTTATGTCGGCAGCAGCGGCATTACCGGTTGACTCATCGTCAGCGCCCACGCTATATACCGACTCTCCGCCACCGCATCCGGCAGCGAGAATGAGCAGCAGGCCGCCGAGCGCGCTCTGCCGCAGCAAGGTATTTTTTCTCATAGTCTGTTTTTATATTCCGGGGTGCAGAGGAGATGTTTTGCCCCTTTTTCAAACACTTTTGCAAAAATACAAAAAAAAAACCGCAAATCAAAATCCACACCGAACACCCGCTCCGCATTCCGCACCGACACCCCGAAAGAACCCGGAGACTGACGCGCCGCGCCTGTCTGCATATATACGGAAAGGTCGGCGTGTCATAACAGGCCATCTGCGATGTTGTTTTCATCATTCGGCTTCGGGCACATACGTCGGCACGCTCCCATCGGCCTCAGGCTTGACGCATTGCATCTGACCTGTTCTTACAAACCTATGAGGGTGTTTCAAAACTTTTCGTTTTGAAACACCCTCATTTTTTATTAATCTACGACTATTTACTGCGCTTATTTGCTGCCGGTGCCTCAGAGCACTACCTTTATGCTTTTGCCGTTGAGAGTCATTATGCAGATTCCGTCACCGGAATATGTGTAAACCTCGGGAGCAGCAAACCTACGGCTCTCCATCACGACTCCGTTGACATCGCAGATGCTCAGAGAGTCGCCGGCGCGGCAGGAGATATGCACATCGTTGCCCGTAATCGTATAAGGAAAAGACTCCTCTTCCGCAACTTCTGCCACACCCTGCGTCTCTTCATATTCATCCAACGAATGGATAAGGCTGCTTTGCGTGCACCACCCCGGGGCATTCTTATATGCCTCCACCGACTCCGCCGGCACATATATTGCCCGTATGCAATTATTCGGCCCGTAACTATCCATATACTCAAAATACTCTTGCAGTAAGCCAAAATCTGAATTATCGGCTACCGGCGGAACTACAGCCCTGCATATCACATCAGCAAAAGAATAACTATGATGGAATGTCCTGCCACCAAGTTTTTTTAGGGTCGAAGGCAAATCTATCTTCTCAATATAAAAAACCCTTTCAAAACATCCCCAGCCGAGTTCTTCCGGCCCATCGTTGATTTTAATAGAGCGCAGATGACTATAGGCAAATGCTTCTTGTCCGATATATTCCACTCCGGGGGGCACCACTATGTCGCGCACATCACTCCCGAAGAATGCTCTGCTTTCTATTCTTTTTAACGAAGAGGGGAGCGTAATCTCTTTTATTTTTGATCCTCTGAAAGCCTCATGGCCTATCACATCCACGACTCCCGTGATTTCACAATCATATTTGTAAAGTGACTTCAAACTCTTCTCGGCACTCGTCTCAAAATAATCTTTGAAAGAATCAGGAATCACTGCCGACTCAAGGTCATTGTGAGAATCATCTTTGATTATCATATATCGGAAATTGGCTTTCTTGACGCCCTGACACACTCCCCCATCATATATCTCCATTTTAACGCCATTTTTATCGACTACTTCATATTGATAAGGGGCGTCTGCCATAATGCTTAGGATACACCCAAGCACAAACGCCACTAAAACTGACAGTTTTACAAAAAGATTTCTTGACATCTTGTTAAGAATTTTGATGATTATTGTTATTTTATTATTTTCTTGGAATCTTTGACCACTCCATCCTCTTTGAGTATCACTATGTAGACTCCGCTTCTATCCGCAAGCCCAACCACAAGATTATTGAAGTCAACTCCATTTCCTACTTTTACCGATGAGATCGCTCTTCCATGAATATCATAAACCGATAATTCAAGTTCGCCTGAACCGGCATTTGGAGTCACCGATACAGATGCAGAGTTCTTTTCCCGGATTCTACAACTCGATATTTTCGGAGTTGATTTGGAATCAATAGGCAAATGTCTCCACGGGGTCTTTATATTTATCCGTAGTGACTATGAGATAACCCACTATACCTTTTTGATCGTCGGGAACATACGTCACTTTCTTACCTATATCTTTCGGAATCTTGGCCAACGCGTTGTTTAGGTATCCATTGACGTATACTGTCCATGAAGTATAGTCCGAATCGGTTTCATCTGTGAATAGACTCTCATCTATCGGAGTATACGTAAGTGTGTAATTTATCTCTTCCGCAAGTTCAGCCTTTCCTGTCTGCTGATTATATTTTACGGGCGAGACAAGAACCTCCGCCACCTTTTCCCCTCTTAGCGTGTATTCGTAATTAATTAAGGCCGACTCAGTGGGAAATGTGCCGGAATATGGTTTTATGAGACTATAAGTCAAAGGGGAAGAGTCTCCGTTATCGAACAGCGGATACTCCACACCTACCATCTTGCAGGAAGTGGAAAGAGCACCGCCTGAACTGCAACTTATAGTAGCCTCAAATCCCTCCGGGATAACGAACGTATCTACGCGCATAGGTAATTTGGGCCTCCCAACTTCATTGCAGAATCCGAAGCCGGGAAGGGAATAGTAGATTGAATCTGCTGAGGTTGGAATTGAATTTTTCTGATATTCGGGAAAAGTATACGATACATTAACCGAATTTTCCACTACACTTACCGTTCGCGTGGGAATTGCGCAGGGAGAAGTATCCACAACCTTTGTGGAAGCCTTGGCCGTGTTGGACGACAACAGACTGACCGCGGCAAACAGCAAGCAAGATTTCAGAAATTGCCCGCAAAGAGATAGGTAGCATATTGCCATATTGGACATTTTTAATTCTTTGCAAATTTAAAATTAATTTTTTAAATATCCAACTATTACGAGATTTTTTTAATTATGCCTGTTGAACAGCGCCCGTTGCCGGCAGTTTTTAGGGCTTCGGTGGATTGCGTGTCGGAATTTTTCACTAACTTAGCGCTCTCATTTTCATCTTCACCATGCATCACCTTGACTCTCTGCTGGATAGCTTCTGCGACTACCTCACTCTGGAGCGCAATCTCTCTGACAACACACGTCTTGCCTACGCACGCGACGTCAGGCATCTCATCACCTACCTTCAGTCAGAGAGCCTTGGGATCGCTGATGTGCAGCCGGAGCATCTCCACAATTTTCTCTGCACTCTCATCGACCTCGGCATCGGCGCCCGCTCTCAGGCAAGGCTAATCGCCGGCATACGATCCTTTTTCCACTTTCTTCTCTTGGAAAGGGTTATCTCTGACGACCCCTCGCTCCTCATCGAGACCCCTCGTCTTCCCGAACACCTGCCCGATGTCCTTGACGTCAGCGAGATTGACGCCATGATTGAGGCCATAGACTATTCTAAAGCTGAGGCCTCGCGCAATCGGGCCATCATCGAGACTCTATATGGAAGTGGAGTGCGTGTATCGGAGCTTACCGATATCAGACTTTCCAGAATAGACTTCTCAGCTCAGTGCATGATAGTAGAGGGTAAGGGGGCCAAACAGCGGATCGTTCCTCTCTCGCCGGTGGCTATCGAGGCCATCCGTGATTACCTGCCTGACCGCGACCTGCTCAATATCAAGCGGGGCGCCGAAGACACTCTCTTTCTCAATCGACGGGGGGCGCCCCTCACGCGCGTCATGATTTTTTATGTGGTAAAAAATCTGGCACAGGCGGCCGGTATTCGCAAAAAAGTCTCGCCTCACACTCTTCGACACAGCTTTGCCACTCATCTGCTCGAGGGGGGGGCTAACCTCAGGGCTATTCAGGAAATGCTTGGACATGAAAGCATAGAGACCACCGGCATCTACGTTCATCTTGACCGCTCAAAGCTTATGGGTGAGCTCTTGGCTCATCATCCCCATTACAAGCATTATAAAACGCAGGAATAGAATCACCACCAGCGGCGATGCTTGCGGTAGAAATAGAAGA
This sequence comes from Bacteroidales bacterium, assembly GCA_014800685.1. Lineage (GTDB taxonomy): Bacteria > Bacteroidota > Bacteroidia > Bacteroidales > Muribaculaceae > Lepagella. The sequence continues at coordinate 23,653 of JAAVFQ010000004.1, read as the reverse complement.
GCGCACGCAGATGTTTGCGTCCAAGACGCCCTAAGGGATTGATGCTCGTAGAGCGTCGCCAATGATGCGTGATGCTGACGTTGGGAAGATAGCATACTCTCCATCCCGCCTCTTGAGCCCGAAGGCAGAAATCGGCATCCTCAGGGCCATAGAATATATTCTCGTCAAGCATCCCTACTTTCTCAAAAACCTCTCGCCTTATCATCTGGCAGGCCCCTATGAGATAGTCCACTTCCGTCACATGGGCCGGTGCAGACACTTTGCGCTTACGTCCGAGCCAGCTTCTCACCACATTTCCTATCTTCACCCCCAGGCCGGGAAATTTCTTAAATGAGTCCTGAAGGTTGCCCTGCCTGTCGCGGAGGGCTGTACCGCAGATGCCAGTATGGGGATGAGCCTGCAGAAAGTCGAGCATAGGCATTATGGAATCTTCGCCCGACTCGGTGTCGTCATCCAGAAAAAGCACATACTTTCCGCTCGACGCCTCCACGCCACGGTTGCGCGCATAGGCCACTCCGTAATTGCGCGGAAGAATATGTCTGCTCACACTCGGATAATTGCTTCTCACCCACTCTTCCGAGCCGTCTGTGCTGCCGTTGTCCACCCATATTAACTCTACATCTGCGCTGCGCGTCATCCCTGCGAGCGAATGCAGACATCTTTTAAGCATCCCCAGGGAGTTCCACGATATTATTACTATGCTCAGCACCATAACGTCAGCCGAATAGTTTCACTTTCAAAGCCTTTGCCGCAGAATAAAACTCTCCCCACGAGCGGAACCGACGCAGATGCTTCCACACGAATGAGGGGCGCAGGAAGAAGCTCAGATTGCTCCTGAAAAGAAGTCTTTCCATCTCCCGGGCGCTAAGGTGGGGATAATTTAAGATTGACTCGCGCTGCACATCCGTAGGTCTGTATTCTCCGCTCTCTATCCAGCCATTCTTCTTAGCCAGGTCATAGAGTTCAGTGCCGGGAAAGGGGGATACGATATTAAACATCACCTGATCCACTCCAAGCTTCTTTGCGCGCCTGAGCGTATCCTTTATTGTCTCTTTAGTCTCCAGTGGGGAGGTGCCTATAAGGAAATTCAACTTCACGGGCACTTTATATTTTTGAAGCAGTCCTATGGCTTCGTATATCTGAGCCTGTGTGATACCCTTCTTTATATATTTCAGCACCTCTTCGTCAAAGGATTCCATACCGAGGTCTACATAAAGGCATCCGCTTTCGGAGAGCATTTTTGCTATTGGCTCGGTGATGGCATCCACACGGGCCTGACAGCCCCATACGAAGCCATATTTTTTCAGCAGTGCGCAGAGAGCAGCTGTCCGCTCCTCATTCCAGATGAAGTTATCATCCACAAATCCTATCGCCTTGTAGCCGTCACGGTGAAGTGCCTTCAGCTCCTCTTCCACGCTCTCGGGGCTGCGGAAGGATATGGGCGGTTTCCTGCCATGGTCGCTACGATAGTCAAGTTCGCGGGCAAATGTGAGTGAACTCGGCACGCAGTATATGCAGTGATACGGGCAGTTTCTCGATGTCAGCATCGTGGTGTAAGGCCCGGTCTTCAGTTTGGGGTTATGATATTTGCGGTCTGCCAGAAGATGACGGGCCGGGATCGGCAAGTCATCGAAACTTCTCGTTACCGGACGCGAGGGATTGAGCTTACGCTTGCCCTCATAGAGCACCGTAGTGCCGGCGACGTCGGTCAGATTCCCTCCCTCGAGATACCTCTTCATCCACTCGACGGCAGTCTCTTCGGGCTCGCCGCGCATTATCACCACTCGCTCATTAAGAAGCAAGCTGTCAGGAAAATATGTCCCCGATGGGCCAGCCATGAGAATATATGAGTTGCTTCGATATTTCTCTATCAGCTTTATGGTAGCGGCATCGTCCGGGATGGAAAGATTCACGCCCCAGATGCAATAGACATCAGAATCATCCCTCTTAAGAAATGACTCCAGATCTGCCGGGCGCTCCTCATCATAAACGAAGTCTCGCAAGGACACTTCATACCCCTCACGTTCCAGAACAGCCGCAAGCGTCAGCTCGTATATATTGGGGAAAGGATAGACGATTCTCGTGCATCCTGCTGAGCGCTCGGCCGGCTTAACATCTTCCCTAAACACCGGAGGGATAAGCATCGTGATTTTGGGCATCTTTTTATCTGTCATGGGATTATTCCAACTTACTTCTTTACGTAAGAAACGAATAAGACACATTCCATATTACATCTCCGAACATTTTTTCCCCTTTTGAAGTTGTAAGTAATAAAACATATTCACTATGAATACACTCACTATCACTATAATTGGCTATCTTGCAGCTATCTGTATGGTGCTTGGTTATCTTCCGCAGGCTATCTACACTATTCGCACCCGCGACACGGATGGAATTGCGATGCCCACATTCCTGCTGATGGGCGCGGGTAGCCTTTTCTTTATCATTCAGGGAATAATGCTCTCCAACTGGCCTCTCGCCATCACTAATATCATTACCGGAACATGTTCGGCTATCGTTTTCGGCATTAAGATTTATAACGATTATTTCAAAAAGAAGTAATCGCAAACTCATTTTACCCTCACTTTCTAACACCATTCCGCTATGAAGACACATCTAAGAAATCTTATCGCTGCCGGCGCCCTCTGCGCTGCAATGATTCTCCCGACTGCTCTCGAAGCCAGGTCACGCGTCTCCGTAAATCTCAACACCGGACCGGCCTCTGTAAAGGCCACTTTCGGCACCCCCGACTTTGATGATGACTGCTACTATTGCTTACACCATAAGCATCATAAACACCATAAACACCATAAGCATTGCAAGCATAATAAAGTCCGCAAGCATCACAAGAAAGCCCACAAGGCTCCTAAGCATCATAAAAAGCATCACAAGAGCCACCGGCATCATCATTGATTCATTTTCGGCGGAAACGCCCGAAGAGATATCCGGCTGCCTCTTGTAGCTCCGGCAACCTCATAAGACGCGAAATACCTATATATATCACCCCTCCGCCGGCTATTTCCATGAGTAGCAGCAGCGGGGGGAAAATATTTATGCGGAGAAGTAGAAGACACCCGGCTGTCATAAATAGCGTGGGCACAAGAGCCGGAACAAAATCCTTCAGCATCTGCTTAATGCCGTATGACGTACCACGGCAGGCTATCACCATCACTACGGCAAACGTAAGCATACTTGCCCAAAGCTGACCCCACACCAGCAGCTCAAGATTGCCTGACCATACCGTGGCAAGAATCGCCACAAGCACAGCGACGTCTTTCACCACTTCTACTACTATGATTCGCTTGGCTTTGCCTACGGCCGTGAGATAATTATTGCATAGTGAGATGAGCACCACGAGTATTCCTCTGACTGACAGTATCTGGAATAAAGGTATCGCCGCGTCCCATTTATCCCCGAATAGCGTATGAAAAAGTGGAGTGCCTATCAGGGCCAATCCGGTTAAGGAGGGAAACAGCATGAAGGCGGTGAAGCGGTTGATTTTCTGAATATACCGACTCAAATCCGCCGGACTGTCCTGCACTCTTGACAGCAATGGGATGAATGTGGATGTCAGTATCTGAGACAGAGAGGCCGACCCCATTTTGCTCCATTTATCCGCCTGCGTGTAAATGCCAAGAGAGGTGAGAGAGTAGAAGGCTCCGATGATGAAGGAATAAATGTGAAGCGACGCCGTATTGAGAAGCTGACTCCCGAAGACGCTACCACCTACGGGTAGAATCCCCTTCAGCGACTCCATCGAAAACTCAGCCGTCGGTCGCCACGACCCTCTGAGCCATAACCATCCCGTCTTGACTGCCGCCAGACTCACATATTGCCACACAAGTGCCCACACGCCATAGCCCCAAAGCGCGAGGCCTATGCCCACTACCCCCGAGACTACAAGCCCTATTACGTTAGCCACGGCAAGCTGACGCACATCCATCTGCTTCATAAGCACATTGGTCTGCACTATGCCGAGGCCATTGAGCACGAATGTAAGAAACATTATTCTTGACAAGGGCACAAGCCTGCGGTCGCCCTGAAATATGTCTGCTATCAGTGGCGCTCCCGCGTAGAGAAGGCCATAGATTATCACACAGACTCCCAGATTGAACCAGAAGACGGTAGAATAATCTTTCTGTGTCGGGGTCTTTTTCTGTAAAAGTGCCGTCCCGAAGCCCGAATCTACAAAGAGAATGGCAAAGGCCTGAAACACGAGAAGCGCGCCGACAAGACCGAAGTCTTTTTGACTCAGTATGTTGGCAAGCACTATGCCCACCGCTGCATAAAGAAGCTGCGAAGCCACTTTGTCTATGGCATTCCACTTCAGGGTGCGGGCGGTGCGCAGTTTCAGCGGTATCTCCTTCTCCTTATCATCCATCTGACGCCCGAAAGATGATTACTCTTCTTTATCCAGTGAAATAAATTTACCACCCCCGGCTTTCTTCAGTTCCGGATAGCCGCGATAGTATATCTTTGTGGAGCCAATACCTTTGGATGACAATAGCTCTTTCGGCGCACAACCTATCGAACCGCTTCCAAGTACAGTACATTTCACCACATCAGCCTCCAGACGGTCAGCCTGTATGGTGCCCGTGCCGAGCATACGGAATTTTGCCTCATTCGCCTGACCGGATATCACGAGCTGTCCGTTGCCCGTTTCTATGCCTGCGTCTACTTTCCCGGACTTCACATCTTTCACCACAAGCTGGCCGTTTCCTATAAGTGTGGCCTTGAAAGTGGCTGTGGGCGAAAGACTCTCTATCCGCACACTCCCGACGCTCGAACTGGTCACCGACGTCAGAAAGTCCGAATAGAGATGCAACGTGGGCAAATCGGGAGAATCCACATCCTCCGTGGCCACCTGCACATTCAGTTTTCCATTGCCGCTTGAAAAGATAAAACTATTGTCAAATCGGGAATCTCCGCGCCAATATGCATAACCCGTTGAGTCGGGATTGCAGTGATAGATCACGTTCAGATTGTCCGAGATGTTCAGCTTGTCGAACTGTCCTACCTTCACAGAATAGTCATAGACTCTGTCATCTGCCGCCTGAGATGAAAAAATCATGCCTCCGATGGCAAGCAGTGCTAAGGCAAATATATATTTTACGCTTTTCATTTTCCCTCTTCATTAAAGTATTTTTCTTCGATTTCATCGAAGATTTTCAGTATTTCATTCTCCGTCGTGGCCCGCAATAAGGCTATTCGCGTCTGGCGGAAATCCGGCAGTCCCTTGAAGAGCGGGGTCGCCGCCAGATGCCTCCTTATGTGCAGTATTCCTCTTATCTCATCTATGCGCTCCACACTTTCGCGCAACTGGCGTCGCAATAGCTCGAATTTTTCCGCAACGCTCACCGGCTCCACACGCCCCGTGTCGAGCATCTCCCTTATCTCCCTGAAAATCCATGGAGCGCCAAATGAAGCTCTGCCCACCATTATGCCATCCACGCCATACTTATCAAAGGCTGCCACGGCTTTCTCAGGAGTAGTGATGTCCCCATTACCGATTATCGGTATCTCTATGCGGGGGTCGCGCTTGAGTGCTCCTATCGGATCCCAATCAGCATCGCCGGTATACATCTGCGACCTCGTCCTTCCGTGAACGGTAAGAGCCTTGATGCCGCAATCCTGAAGTCGCGGCGCAAGCTCATTTATGATAATCTCCTCGTGAGTCCAGCCAAGACGTGTCTTTACCGTAACGGGCAGAGACACAGCCTCCACCACCCGTTTTGTGATATCAAGCAACTTTGGAATGTCTCTTAACATTCCGGCGCCGGCCCCCTTTCTTGCCACTTTCTTGACGGGACATCCGAAATTTATATCTATAATGTCAGGGCCGGCCTGCTCTACCATTTTGGCCGCCTCTACCATAGCCTCGGCTTCGGGACCATATATCTGTATGGCCACGGGGCGCTCGGCCTCATTTATAGTCAGTTTTCGCGCGGTGCTGCTTATATTTCTAACCAGTGCCTCAGCTGAGACAAATTCCGTATAAACCAGATTAGCCCCCTGCTGTCTGCACATAAGACGGAAGGAGGGGTCGGTGACATCCTCCATCGGGGCAAGCATCACCGGCCGTTCGCCCAAATCGATATTACCTATCTTCATCGGATATTTTGGATAGTTTTCGGTTCTTTTGAAATATTCTATCAAGTTTTCGGGTTAGCTTAGCAAAGAGTAAGGCGCGAAAGAATATCCGGTGCGAGCATCTCGGCCATGGCTCTTACCTCCTCCGGGCGCACGCTAAGAATCCTTTCTGTAGTCCACTCCACATCGTGAATTTCATTATAGTAAAGAAGACTCTTACCCATAGACATCGCCATTGACTCACGATGGTCTGAACTGACCAGTAGCTGACCGGCATATTGGCGTCTGATTTTATCAAAAACTCCCGGTTTCATCGGGGATTCTGCCATTTTTTCCAGCTCTCGTCTCACTATCTTTATACACTTTTCCACCGTGGCGCGGTCGCTGCCGAAATAAATCAGTATCGCCCCGGCATCGCTAAGCAAAGCCACTGAGCTGTCCACGGTGTATACATAGCCTCGCCGCTCGCGCAGCTCCTGATTCAGACGCGAATTCATGCAGGGCCCTCCCAGACAGTTGTTGAGAAGGAAGAGCGCGAACCGCCGGTCATCATCGCGTCCGAATGTCCTCGCGCCTATTATGGTATGTGCCTGATGTCCGTCGCGCTCTATGATTTCTGAAAACGGCCTGTTCATCGGAGGATTTTGCCTGTTTTTTGGCTTCCCGGCGAGATGGAGGGTGCCAAAATATTTATTCGCCAGCCTCTCTATCACTCTCTCTTCGTCCGGAGACGCCGCATAGAGCACCATATTGCCCGGAACGTAAAAATCTTCGATGAAACCGCGGCAATCAGTGCCCGTAAGACCTCTTACAGACTCCGGAGTGCCGAGGATGTTATGGCCTATGCCCGAACCGGAATAGAGCATATCGTCAAAGATGTCATAGACCGAATCCGATGGGCTGTCCTGATAGGAATGTATCTCCTCTATCACCACATCCCTCTCCTTCTCTATCTCTACGGCCGGGAAGGAGGAGCCGGCCACCAAATCAGCCAGTAGCTCTATGGCTCGCTCTGCGTGGCCCGACGGAGCGTTAGTATATATCAATGTCTCCTCTTTGGAGGTATATGCGTTCAGCTCCCCTCCGATGCTCTCCATGCGGTTGCTTACGTGCCATGAGCTTCGGCGGCGCGTCCCTTTGAAAATGGTATGCTCCACAAAGTGGGCAAGTCCTTGCTTGTCTGAGGATTCATCCCTGCTTCCGGCGTTAACGGCAAGCCCGATATACGCCACATGGCTTTGTGTGCGCAGATGCACGCAACGCAGCCCATTGGGAAGTGTGAATATATTATAGTTTTTCATTCTACTTATCTCTATGTCCCCCAACCTGATTACTTTATATTTCGCTATGTCTTTAAATCAAGACACTCTCTTAATCCTAAGTGTAACCATACTCTTATTGCCGCTTGATTAAGAAATACGAAAGTGGATTTGGGGATGCAAAGTTACTTCAAAATCTCCGATTTTACAAAAAATGATTTCCCCATGACCTCTTAATCCGATTTTTTAACCATTTTTACATTATTGCGAGCTTCATAATGCCTCCTCCATTGACAAACTTTTATTATTTTTGCATTGATGAAACCTCTATTGACGATTTTTATAGCCCTGATTTCAATACTCCCGCTTGCCGGCTCGGCCTCTGTAATTCCCGATAGGCAACTCCTTGAACTCGATGAAGCTATCAGGAATGCTCCCCGCTACACATCGGCCAAGACTGCAAAGCTCGACTCCATGAGGCGGACCCTTGCGCACTTTCCCAAGAGCGACATAGTCGCAAAAACGAAACTAACGCTCGATATAGCAGACCAATACAGACCTTACAATACTGACTCCGCCGTCTTTTATTCGCGCATGGCCGCCGACATGGCTGCCGCTCACTCCGCCTCAGCGGACTCCGTAAATAGCCGGATGTCTTTCCTCTGTGAAATAAGCCTGCTAAACTCGCTGAGCACTGCCGGAATTTTCAGCGCTGCAAATAAAATTTATGAAGACCTGAAAGCGGCGGACCTCCCCCTTGACAGTAAAATAGAATTCTGGAAAAGCGCCCGCCAGATGTTCTACTATATGAAGGCTTACGTCTCCGACGAATCTCCTTTTCATGCAGATTATGAAAAATCTTTTCTCGCTTATGATGATTCCCTCATCAACCATCTGCCCCACACAAGCGTGCTATACCGCTATCTTTCAGCTGAAAAGCTCGTGCGCACAGGTCGTCTCCGTGAGGCGGAGGCTTCACTGCTCAAACTCCTTGAAGGTCTCTCGCAAGCTGATAATTTCTACGGCATGACCACTTTTCAGCTCTCCGAGGTTTATAAAAAAAGGAATAATGACCTCCTCTACGCCAAATATCTCACTGAGGCAGCCATTTCCGATATAATGGTATGCGCAAGAGAGGGCCTCGCTCTCCCCACCCTCGCTCAATGGCTTTACACGGAGGGATATACAAATGAGGCGTTTAAGTATATTAATTTCGCACTTTCAGAAGCTACTTCCGGCAATGCCCGCATGAGAATGGTGGCCATAGCCTCTTCTATGCCAATGATCGACACGGCTTATAGAGAACGAATTTCAGAGACGAATAGACAGCTCACCCTCTCTGTCATTCTTATCACTATTGTCACTGTCATCACCATCATCCTTATAATAATTCTAATCCGCCTGATCAGACGTTCCCGAAGAATCAACGAAAAGCTCCGTGCCTCAAGCAGCATACAGCAGAACTACATAGGCCATTACATAGCCCTTTGTGCCTCATACGCTGGCAAACTCGATTCTCTCACTCAACTCGTCAGCCGTAAGATTAAAGCCGGACAGGGCGATGACCTCCTCCGTCTCGTAAAATCCGGAAGATTCGCTGAGTCTCCCAACGACGATTTTTATGCACTCTTCGACAAGGCTTTTCTTGACATTTTCCCCGATTTCATCGAAGATATCAATACTCTTCTTGCCGAGGATAAGAGGTATCCGGCCGGCAGCCAGACGCTCACTCCAGACCTTAGGATATATGCTCTCGTTCGCCTCGGCATCTCTGAGTCCACGAGAATTTCCCAAGTGCTTCACTATTCCGTCAGCACTGTTTATACTTATCGCAATCGAATGCGCAATAGAGCCATTAATAGGGATACTTTCGAAGCGGATATCCTGAAACTCAGCAGACATTCCGAACAGCAAAAAGGCTGATTATTCTAATTTCTTTGTTAGATATTGGTTTATATTTTAATTTTTTATATATTTATCTATCAAGCCTTTAAGCTGTTGAATACTTATATTCGGCATTAAATTGACCCCGAAATACTTGCAGAAACGTAAATTAGTTGCTAACTTTGCAGTGAAAGATAAAGCAACGACTTTACTTCTCGCAATACGATACACGCAGTTTAAGTTTCCCGTCGGGTAAAAAAGATTAGGAATAGGTTTAAGAAATCAAGACGGGCAATTACTCGTTAGGAAAAAATGGTTAATAATTTTATTCGCGGTTAAAAAAAATAAATGATTCGCAACCAGGGACGGCCGGCATTGTGAAATGGTGGTCGTCATTTTTTTATCCCTATTATCCCTATTTACTTTTGGCACGCAAATTATTTTTGGCACGCACACCCCTTCTCCAGTAAGCAACGGGTGTGCAGCTCAATAAAAATCTCCCACGTCTAAAAAATATCCGGAGTCAGAAACAGGAAAGCAGATAAGGGAAAGGAGTGCAAAAAAAAAAGGTCGATACCAAATCGACCCTTTTCCAATTAAAACAACAATAACAACTTTTTCAGAACGCTTACAGCATGTGTTTTTCATCTGTGTCGTCTTCGGCTTTCGCCTCAGACTACTTCATAGTACTTAAGATTAAGTATATAAGATTAAGTATGAGAATATTTTTTAATTATCAATCTAAAATTGATAATTTGTGTTTTTCACGTGTGTTTTTCTTATATTTACCTTCCCTTTGGAAGGAATATTTTTAGAATCCTTTTCGGCAGTGATGCCTGAGAAGCGATTTTCTGTATTATAAACATCACTGGAAGAATTATGGTTCACAAGTATGTTGATTTTTAATTCATTTTTTCTATTGATATTTTGCATCTCGTTATATATCAATTAATTGACACCTAATTTTTTTCTATCATTTTCTCTGGGACACAAAAAAAGAGGCCGCGACCGGAAGGTCACAGCCTCTCTTTGCGTTGTCTTACCAGGATTCGAACCTGGACAGGCAGAACCAAAAACTGCAGTGCTACCATTACACCATAAGACAATCCGATGCTTCAAGGGACTTCAAAAACTACCTGAAGAGCTTAGTCCCCTAAAAGCAATGCAAAGTTAATACATTTTTTCTTTCCCTACAACTTTTTGAGCTACTTTTTCCGTCCATCGCTCTCATTATCTATATATAACAGCGTGGCATAATATATACATAATCTATATATTAAAGTTGCATACAACTTTTAAGACATCCGAGACGTTATGTAGATAGCCGAGAGGGAAAGCCCCCTTCCCCTTCGGCGGACAATAGAATAAACAGGGGATATATTAATCACAAATATAATTAAAACCGACAACATCTAAAGAAAAAATATTATGGACAAATTAAGTTATGCCTGGGGCATCGCAATGGGCCAGCAGCTCAAAGCAATGGGTGTCAAGGAAATTGATTCAGCAAGCTTTAAAGACGGAGTAAAAGTTGCCTTTGACGGCGGCACTCCCGAAATTCCTATGGAAGAGGCTCAGAAACTTATCAATGACTATCTCAATGACCTTCAGGCAAAGGCAGAAGCTAAAGCTCGCGAAGCGGGTGAGAAATTTCTCGCAGAGAACAAAGTCAAGGAGGGCGTAAAAGAGACAGCCTCCGGCCTGCAGTATACCGTCATCAAAGAGGGTGAAGGTGCCACTCCTACAGCCGAGGATGAGGTGACTGTTCACTATACAGGAAAACTGCTTGACGGCACCGTTTTCGATAGCAGCGTTAACCGTGGCGAACCTGCCACTTTCCCCCTCAACCGCGTAATCCCCGGTTGGACCGAGGGTGTGCAGCTCATGAAGGAGGGCGCCAAGTATATGTTCTTCATCCCCTCCGACCTCGCATACGGTCCGCAGGGCATTCCTAATGCTATCCCCCCTCACTCCACTCTTATTTTCGAGGTTGAGCTTATCAAAGTTATCAAGAAATAAGACCTTATCAGGGGGAGTGGGCTCAGTCTTAAATGATCTGAGACTCATTTCCGCAGCTTAAAATACGAATCTTCCGGTGCCCGGCCCTTCTGCCGCGGACCCGGAAGATTTTGGAGCATACGGAGCAAGGCTACGAATCCCTAATCTTTTTAGACAGCAGCTTGCCGTCCGCTTCCTAAATGTCGTATTTCTACGGGAATACACACCCGAAACTTATCTCACATCCATCATTTAGTTTTTAGAACTACTTAGAAATTACTTATAACTACTCATAATGAAAAAGAAATTTTTGAGTCTTGCTATGCTCGGCATGGCTCTTATGGGCATGGGAGTCCTCACCTCCTCATGCAACAATAATAAATATAAGAGCATGACTGAAATTTCAACTTCTGAAGACTCTGCCGAAGCGGAGGGGGGCACAGACATCCGTCCTCTCGACACCAACGTCGCTTCAGCCGTTGACGATGCCCTGATGAAAAAATATAATGCCGCTTTCTTCGAGAATGAGGCAAACAAGGGAGCCACAGCCTCTGCTGAGAAATGGGCGCAGACAGCTTCCGGACTCCGCTACGTCATAGTCAAGCCGGGCGAAGGCACCTCTCCCGGTCCCACGTCGGAAGTAACCGTTCATTATACCGGCATGCTGACCAACGGCACTGTTTTCGATAGCAGCGTCTCTCGTGGCGAGCCTACGTCATTTCCACTTAACCGGGTCATCCCCGGCTGGACCGAGGGGCTCCAGTTGATGAAGCCGGGCGGCGTAGCCGTATTCTTTATCCCGGGCGATCTCGCCTACGGAGAACAGGGCCAGCCCGGAGCAGGAATTGGGCCTAACGCCACCCTCATCTTCGGCGTAGAACTCCTGAGTGTCAACTCCTAATTCTTTGCCTAACGGATTAGCACCCATGAATCTGAAAAAAACAATCGCTGCCACAGCCCTCGTCATTACCATGCTCTCCATGGCCTCCTGCAAGGGACGCACTATGGAGAATATGGAGCCTAACGGCGACACTGTGGAAGTGGATGTGACTACCATAGTTGACTCCACTACTCCTGAAATGCCACAATCTGACTCCTCGGCAGCGCAAATTTGATATAGAAATGAAACTGAAAACTCTTATACTCTCCATTCTCGGCGGAAGCATGATGCTCACCGCTTGTTCAGGTCCCGGCGAAGGACGTCCGCTGGAAGATATTAAGAATGCTTCCACCACCGACTCCATTTCAAACCTTCTCGGCCAGATGTACGCCATCGACTACTGGAAAGACATAGCCGGCGATTCTGTCAAGGCTACCCGCGAAGCCCGCGATCAGTATCTTAGCGGCGTGCGCGATGCGCTTAAACTCTCCGGAAAGGATGAAAGCTACATTGAGGGTTACCTCCTTGGCCTCCAGCTCTCTCAATACAGCCGCGAATTTACTAATCTCATGGGCGTGGACATAGACCTCAACGAGACTCTCAAGGGCCTCGCCTACGGTCTGCGCACAGACTCTACGGTGAATTATCAGCAGGTCTCTGCCGATCTTAACCTTCTCACCACCCGCTTTGCCAACCAAAAGGATGAAAAAGACCGTGCGGAGGGTGAGAAAAATCTTGCCGCCTTTGCCAAGAAAGAGGGAATGACTAAATATAGCGAAGACCTCTATGGCAAAATCCTCAGCCAAGGCACCGGGAAAGAGCTCAAAGAGGGGGAGAACGTCTCCTTTGACATCGTCATTTCCGACGATACCGGTAAGAAACTTAACATTCCTGTTCCCAAGGATGTTACCGTGGGTCCTCAACTCTCCAAGGCTCCGATAGGCCGCGCACTCATGCAGCTGAAAGAGGGGGGAGCGGGCGAGTTTGCCACTTCTGCTTTCGCTGTCTTCGGCGCTAACGCCGGTCGCTATAAGGTGACTCCCGAGCAGACTCTCGTGATGAATATCACTCTTAAAGGGATATCTCAGAAGGCAGCTGAGGCCGAAAAGTCCGAACCGAAAGTTCAGCCCGCGGAGACTACCGCCAATTAATATTTCACCCCTCTTAGGGTGTTACGTCAATTTTTTAGTGAGAAGAGCTACTTACAGCCCGTCAGCTTCGTAGCTTTTCTCACTTTCATATAAGCTAACTTAGTTATTTTTCAAATGAAAGAATCAGCTACAATCCACGATATAATGACCAGAGTCTCCGTCAGACAATTTACTGACGCTCCGGTCTCCGATTCAGACATTGAGACTATCCTGCGTGCAGGAATGGCCGCCCCTTCGGCCATGAATAAGCAGCCCTGGCAATTCTACGTCATTACCAATGACGCTCTGAGACGTAAACTTTCAGAGAATTTCAGCAATGCGGTCTACGCATCGTCTTCCCCTCTCCTCATAGTGCCCTGCGCTGACCTCACCAAGACCATAGAAGGGGAAGGGGAAGCCTACTGGCAACAAGACCTTTCAGCCGCTACCGAGAATATCCTCCTTGCCGCTCACGCTCTTGGCCTCGGAGCTGTCTGGTGTGGCATTTATCCTATTTCTGAGAGAGTGGCCCGCATACGCCCTATTCTTGACCTCCCTGACACTCTTATCCCCTTTGGCATCATCTGCATAGGGCATACAGAGTCAGCGCCGGCGCCTAAAGATAAGTGGAACCCGGAGGCTCTGCATTTCATAAGATGATACTCTCCGACATCAGCAAGGTCGACGTTATGAGGCTTTACGCAGGGCCGGGAGCGACAGCCGGCGTCACCACTACCATATCACTGCCCGCTGACCTACGTTCCGAAGTCTCGCGTCACACCCCTATCGCCCTTTGCCGGCAAACTCATTCTCTCAACATCGCGCTTGTGGACAATGCTGATGAATATCCCCAGGACACAGACGCCCTTATCACGCTTCGCAAGGGGCTGGCCGTAGGGGTACGGACTGCAGACTGCGTCCCCATCCTTCTTCATGCGCCCGACATCGGAGCTGTCGCCGCCATTCATGCAGGGTGGAGAGGGAGTCTCGGCCAAATCACCGCCGGATGCGTAAAAAGACTTACAGGCATGGGAGCCTCCCCCGCGCTTATGTATGCAGCCATCGGCCCGGCTATCTGCGCAGACTGCTATGAAGTGGACGCAGAGCTCGGACACCGTTTTGCCGAGGCCGGTTATGCAGAATGCGTGCATCCCTCCCCCACCGGTCTCCCCGGGAAATCCCACATTGACCTCAAGGAGATGAATCGTCTTCAACTTCTCAGAGAGGGGTTGGACGAGGCACGAATCAGCACCTCAGAATACTGCACGCGCCACTCACTTATCCGGCAGCTACCGGTCTTTCCAAGCTATCGCCGCGAGAATGGCACTGAAGAGCGTCTGGTCACTTTTATTGCCATGACATAAGACGCGCCGCTCCCCTCCCAACTCTCATACGGTTATAAAGTCTACAAAAAAACTTCACCCCGACGGACTATTCCGGCGAGGTGAAGTTTCTTTAATAACGTTACTGAAAAACGGAGGTCAGTCAAGATGCCATTCCACACCGTTTTTCGTATCTTTAATATTGAATCCGAGAGCCTTGAGCTGGTCGCGGATGAGGTCGGAAGTAGCCCAGTCTTTTGCAGCCTTGGCATTATTTCTCACTTCCAGAAGGAGGTCTACAGCCCCTTCGTAAGCCTTCATGGAGTCGGCGGAGTCAGCATCTGCACTCACTCTGATTCCGAGTATATCCACGAGGAAAGTGGTGAAGAGCAGACGTAGATTCTCCAGATCCTCAGCTGAGAGCTGAGCCCCTCCGTCGGTAGCCTGATTGATGATACGGCAAGCCTCAAAAAGAGTGGCAATAACCTGCGGGGTGTTGAGGTCATCATCCATAGCCTGGTAGCACTGCTCCATAAAGTCAGGCACCTCCACAGAGGACTTTTCCGCGGGCTTGAGATTCATCAGGCGGCGATAACCGTCAAGAATCTTCATCAGCGCCTTCTCGGCAGCCTGCAGAGCCTCATTGCTGAAGTCTACAGTGGAGCGGTAATGAGCCATCAGTATGAAGAAGCGGATCACCATCGGCGAATAGGCTTGAGTAAGGAGCGGATGCGAACCCTGATAGAACTCTTCGAGAGTGATGAAATTCCCGTAAGACTTACCCATCTTCTTGCCGTTGATGGTAATCATATTGTTATGCATCCAGTATCTTACCGCCTCATGCCCCTGAGCGGCCACACTCTGGGCTATCTCACACTCATGGTGAGGAAACATCAGGTCAAGACCACCACCGTGAATGTCGAAAGTCTCGCCGAGATATTTCGTGCCCATAGTGCTGCATTCAAGATGCCAGCCCGGAAATCCTTCGCTCCAGGGAGAGGGCCAGTGCATGATATGCTCCGGGGAGGCTTTCTTCCAGAGCGCGAAGTCAAGGGGATTGCGTTTCTCCTGCTGTCCGTCAAGCGAACGGGTGGAAGAGATAAGATCCTCGATATTACGGCCTGAAAGCTTGCCGTAATTATGGTCCTTATTATATTTCTCCACATCGAAATATACTGAGCCACAACTTTCGTAGGCATATCCGGCCTCCAGAATCTTCTTGATATACTCAATCTGCTCGATAATGTGACCGGAGGCGTGGGGCTCAATGCTCGGAGGGAGCACATTGAGGGCATCCACATCGCGATGATAGCGATTAAGATACATTTGCACCACCTCCATCGGCTCGAGCTGTTCGAGACGCGCTTTTTTAGCTATCTTATCCTCGCCCTCGTCGGCATCATGCTCAAGATGCCCTACGTCCGTAATATTTCTTACATATCTCACCTTATAGCCGAGATGAGTAAGATAGCGGTAGAGGATGTCGAAAGTGATAGCGGGCCTTGCGTGGCCGAGATGAGCATCTCCATAGACGGTAGGGCCGCAAACATACATCCCGACGTGGCCGGGATGTAGCGGAGTGAATCGTTCTTTAGCCCTGGAAAGGCTGTTATATATCAGCAGGTCTCTCTCCATGATCAGTTAGCGCTGGGGCCCTTGGGGGTGCGCTGCTTGATTTCGCCGAACTGAGCCTCGTATTTGCGGATATTGTCGGTGAGGGCAAACATGAGCTGTTTTGCGTTTTCGGGGCTCATCACGATGCGGCTAACCACGGGAGCCTGAGGCATGCCGGGAGCAGCGAAAATGAAGTCAATAAGGAATTCGTTGGGGCCATGGCCGATCATAGCGAGGTTAGAGAATTTGCCATCGGCCATTTCGGGACGCAGCTGAATCTGAAGCTGCTGCTGATTTTGATTTTTTTCTTCCATTTTCTTTTTATGATTATTATTGAAGTTTGTGTTAAGTTAAGTAGCACTCACTCGCTCATGATAATATATAAGCAAGCAAGCCAAGTGAGGCCATCATCAACGTGAGCTGACCCTCTCGCCGCTATCTTCGCCTGCTACTCCTACAGGACGTGAAGAGCGGTCTGCATACTCGCCATCCACGTGAGGCTCCGGGGCAGCGGGTTTGCCGAAGAGAGCCTCAGCCATCGGCACTCCACCATCGGCGGCTGCCCGGCTCAGCAGGCCATACCATCTCTCGCCCAGAGCCGTGTCAGCGGCAGAATAGACAAAGAAGTTGGCATCATATCCGCCCACCGGGATACAGAAAATTACGGCTGTCTGCTCTTTCTGCATCACAAAACACTCCCCCTTCATCCCTGCGGGTGTCTGTTTGATCTCCTTAAATCCGGCTGCAGTATATGCATTTTTCAGCTGACTAACGAAACTTTTGGTTATGGGAGCCTCGCCACGGAAATAGAAATCGGCACCGGTGAGTCGGGCATCGGGATTATAAGCGAAGCCCTCTGAGGACTCTCCGTCAGCCATTGCGCTGAAGGTGCCCACGGGGGCGGTATAGACAGCTACTGAGTTGAGGATATAGTCCACGCCGGAGAGCGATGCCTGCGGAAGTGCCGCATAAATTCCGGTGGCACTGTCAGCAGCGGGAGCTATCTGCTCGGCGGGAGTGCCCCAGGCTATTCCGGCCACGCCGGCTCCTGAGGGAATAGCGGCAAGATCGCCGGCTATTCTCTTTGCCGACTCGAAATCAGAACGCACGGAGCTGCAGGCGGAGGCGTTCAGACCGATGCCCGCCACGGGCTTTCCCTTCGGACTACCATCTTCCGAGAGCAGGCGCACGGTGTTGACGTCATACGCAAAGATGCCAAATCCCTGCATGAAGCCTGCATACTGAACGGCGCCGAGTTTAACCTCTTCACCACCACCGGAATTTACTATGACAAAATCTTTTCCGAGAGAAGCGAGAAATTTGTCATTATCCAAAATCTCCACGTGCTGATATTCGGGAGCGAGCACCTGCTTGAAATCGTCATCCATGACGCCGCAGAGCCCTTTTTCATTCGCAAAGACGAAGCGGCCATCACTCACTTGCCCGATATTGGTCACTTCAGAGGGGACGGGGGTAAACTCATCCTTGAAGGAGAGGAAACCAAGATGACCGTTAATATCATTAACTATCAGGCGCTTATGAGTAAGGTCAAGATCCACTACGGTATATTCGGGCTTTACATCGAGGACGCTTTTGCCCTTAGTGTCAATTATAGAGACCCGAAGCGAAGAGGGGTTATTGCCGTCGGTCATTTTTGCCACCATGGCATATCCTCCTCCGAAGGGGAGCGCTGCGTCATATATAGGCTTAATCACGCACTCCCCTTTCGTGTCTACATATCCGAATTTGCCATCGGGCGTTGTCACCACAAGAAGTCCGTTATGGAAGGCGACGTCGCTTTTGACAAGCTCATGGCCATCTACCGGCATGAGCTGAGCCACCTTGTCGCCTTTGGAGTCAAGAATACTGATACGTTCGCCGGGGAAGGTAGCGGGGATTAAGCCTTCGACGTAGTTTCCTACGGCTACCAGCGGCTTGGCATTAATTTTTTCCGGATTGGCGGCTGCCCTGTAAAGGTTATACTCCTCACCCTCCTTAACGGAAAAGGCACCCTCAAGGACGAGAGAGGGCTGCGACTCATATTTATCTGCAAAAAGGAGCTTGCCGTCAGGCGCCATAAAGCCCCATTTACCATCCTTCTGTGTCTGAACGGGCACATAGTCAGGCACCGGCTTTACATCCTTGTGGTCAGCGCATGAGACAATTAGCAGAAACAAAGGGGCCAGCAGGGCCGCATATCTATTTGTTATCATCCGAGAGTCTTGAGTAAGTTCTAAAAACGAAAGTAAATGCGAAGATAACTATATTTTGCGAGTCGGCCAAAATATATGGGTTAAAAAGTGTAAGGAAGGGAGCTTCTTCCCGTCATTCCTCCGAGTGATAGCCCGCAGGATCAGGCGAAGCCACGAGGCTTCCGTCTGCCATTCTTATCACTCTGTCAGCAATTTCGGCTACAGTCTCATCGTGAGTCACGATGACAAAAGTCTGCCCCAGCTCTTCACGGAGCGAGGAGAAGAGCGACCTTATCTCTGAGCGGTTAGCGGTGTCAAGACTTCCTGTGGGCTCATCGGCGAAGACCACACTGGGAGAGTTGACAAGCGCACGGGCTATCGCCACTCTCTGTTTCTCACCCCCTGAGAGCTGAGCCGGCTTATGCTTGAGCCTGCCGCCGAGTCCGAGCATTTCGAGAAGTCGGGTGGCACGCTGCCCGGCCTCTTTGCTTCCTGCGCCCCCGATGAGAGCCGGGATGGCAACGTTTTCGAGAGCCGTAAACTCCGGAAGCAGCTGATGAAACTGAAACACGAATCCTATCTCCCTATTGCGGAAGGCCGAAAGCCTTTTGTCGCTAAGGGCTGTGACCTCTGTGTCTCCATAGAGCACTCTTCCGGAATCGGGACGATCAAGCGTGCCGGCTATCTGCAGGAGAGTAGTTTTTCCCGCTCCGGAGGGGCCTACGATTGCCGTAATGCTTCTGTCGGGTATCTCCAGACTGACATCGTTGAGCACGTGAAGCGAGCCAAAATATTTATGGATGTTTTCAAGTCTTATCATAAGTATGTCCTACACAGGTTTTTGCCGTATAATACGGTTGACAACGTACTGCCCGAGCCAGATGCCGAAAATCGCGGGGATAGCCATTGTAGTGCCGAAGGAACTGCGCTTATTACGCTCCTCAAGACTTACAATCGAGGAGGCAAGGGGAGGCTCGGTGCTGGCCACCACGGGAAGCGGCCTCTTGAGTCCAAGCTTTTTCAGGCGCTGACGCACTGCTCTGGCGAGGCCGTCATCGCGCGTGGCCCAGAGGTCGGTATATACCACTTTCGCAGGGTCAAGCCTGCCCCCGGCGCCCATAGATGAGACCACCGGGATTCGGCCGCGAAGGCAAGCGGCCAGCAATGCAGTTTTAGGCGCCACAGTGTCAATAGCGTCTACTACAAAGTCATACCGCTCCGCCAGAATCTCCTCCACATTTTCCGGAGTGAGAAACTCACAGCGCGCCTCCACTTCACACTCAGGATTTATCTCTCGAAAACGATCAGAGAAGAGCGTCGCTTTGGGTTGACCTAATGTGGCATGAGTGGCTATCAGCTGACGGTTGATATTGGAAGGGGCCACCTCGTCGGCATCTATCAGCGTGAGATGACCAATCCCCGTGCGACAGAGCGTCTCTGCCGCATATCCGCCGACGCCCCCCACGCCGACAACGAGGACGCGCGAAGAGGCCAGCCTCTTGAGCGCTTCCTCACCGAGGAGCCGGCAGGAGCGTTCTTCCCAGGGAGCGAACATCGGCATCAGAGGCGTTCGGCCTTGAATCCGGCCTGTTCGATTATCGCGATCACCTTTTCGGCGAGGGCATCGTCAGCATCCGTTCCCGTATATTCCATCACACGATCGGGGCTATTGAGATCGAACTGCCATTTTTCTGCTGGAGCGATTTCAGAGAGAGCATTGCGGATGGCTCCTACGCATCCCATGCATTTTGCATTTGTCTTGAATTTCATAGGTAAACTATATATATATATTTAATTTATATCTTGATCTTTCTCAGTCGCAGCGAGTTGGTCACGACGCAAACCGAACTGACGGCCATCGCCGCAGAAGCGAACATAGGCGTGAGCAGATAGTGAAAAGCGGGATAGAGCACGCCGGCGGCTATAGGAATGCCGATGACGTTATAGATGAAAGCCCAGAAGAGATTTTCGCGTATTATGCGCACCGTAGCGTGAGCGAGCCGGAAAGCCTTCGGAAGTGCCGAGAGGCGTCCACCCACAATGGTGAGCTGAGCCACATCCATCGCGATATCCGAGCCTGTGCCCATAGCGATTGAGACGTAAGCCTCGGCAAGAGCCTGCGAGTCGTTGATGCCATCGCCTACCATAGCCACGCGCCTCCCCTCGGCCTGCAGCCGTGACACTATCTTCTGCTTATCTTCGGGGAGGAGTCCGGCGTATACTTTCTCTATGCCTGTTCGGGCAGCTATTGCCTTGGCTGTGATTTCATTATCTCCGGTGAGGAGCACAACTTCCAGTCCACGCGCTTTTAGCTGACTGACAGCCTCCACCGCTTCCGGCCTCACTTTATCCTCGATCCGGAGCAGAAGCATCACTCGGCTGCCGAGGCCGGCATAGAGAACCACGGAGCCTTCACTGCGCCATGACTCTGCTTTCTTCATCATCTCCTCCGGAATGGAGGCAGACATCATCAAGGCCATTTTCTCACTGCCGGCCCAAAGGTGTCCGGCCGGCACCTGAGCGCTTACGCCCTTGCCTGCCACATAGTCAAACTCTTTTATCTGCGACTTATCCACATCTATTTTCATAGATTCCGTCCAGCGCAATATCGCCGAGGCGAGGGGATGTTCGCTCTTCTCTTCGAGGGCTCCGAGAAGAGCCGTAAACTCCTTATCGTCATCGCCTGCACATTCCGACACCACGGGGGTACCTTCGGTCAAAGTCCCTGTCTTATCGAGGGCTACCACATCCACGCGGTCGGTCTGTTCTAAGGCGGCAGCCTCACGAATCAGTATTCCAGCGGAAGCGCCACGACCTATGCCTACCATAATCGCAGTAGGAGTAGCCAGTCCGAGCGCGCAGGGACAGGCTATCACGAGCACTGAAACTGAGGTAAGGAATGCTATTTCAGGGGCCCCTCCGGCCAGAAGCCATACTATCAGCGTGAGGATGGCAAGCCCGATAACTACCGGCACGAACACGGCGCTTACCTTGTCTACGAGTTTCTGCACGGGGGCTTTAGAGCCCTGAGCCTCCCTCACCTTACGGATGATGGCCGAGAGGCGTGTGCCTTCGCCTGACTCTTCTGTGCGTATGTCGATAGAGCCTAAGCCGTTAAGCGTCCCGGCCGAGACTTCGCTGCCGGGCATTTTTTCCACCCCTACCGGCTCGCCGGTCATCATGCTCTCATCCACGGCACTTCTGCCGCTTACCACTACTCCATCCACCGGGATTCTTTCGCCCGGCTTCACGCGCAGCACGTTGCCTTTTCTGATGGCCGACACCGGGAGCACCCGCGTGCTTCCGTCAGTCTCCACGATGCAAGCCTCCTGCGGCTGAAGCCCTATGAGTGCCCTCAGAGCGCTTCCGGTGTTATGGCGCGCACGCGTCTCCATGAGTTTTCCTGTGAGCACAAAGGCTATAATCATGGCCGAAGCCTCATAGTAAAGTCCTGCATTGAGGGAGCGTTCAGCCCAGAATTGTGGCATGAGCGTATTGAAGAGTGAGAAAAGGAAGCTCACAGAAGTGCTGACAGCCACCAGGGAGTCCATATTGGGAGACCGGCGCCAGAGATTGCGGAAGCCGTTGATGAAGAATCGTCGGCCACATCCGAGCATCACGATAAGAGCGAGGATGGCCATAGCTACCTGCTCTCCCGGGAAATGGATATGCAGCATGCAGAGAGCCATAAGCGGAATAGTGATAATCCAGGCCGTCCACGTGCGTCGCTTCATGCTCTCATACTGTTGCTCTTCGCGGCGGTTTTGCTCCTCAATGCCTGAGGCGATGTCTTCCGGGATAATCATCTCATAGCCTGCCTGCTTCACCTCTTGGGCAATTTGCTCCGGAGAGGTGACATCCGCGTTCCACTCTATATGCACTGAGGAGGCTGCGAAATTCACGTTAGCCGAGACAACTCCCGGCGCGGAGGACACGCATTTCTCCACGGTGCCGGCGCAAACGGCACACATCATGCCGAGCACCGGAAAGTCATTTTTCTTTATAGTCTCGCTCATAGGTCAGGTCTTATTTGATGCGTATGCGCCACTCTTTGGGGTAGAGATTATTGGCTCTGTTTCCAAGATTTTTCAGGAATCCGAGCGGGAGTCCGTTATGCGTCAGCAGCACATATCCTTTAGGGACGTCCGGGGGGAGAAGTATCGTCTCGCGCCGCAGAAAATCAAGGGCTTCCGGGGCCTCCACTTCATGCTCTTTGAAAACGCCCCGGCGCAGGAGCGAGTTCACGGCGAGTGCATGTGAGGGCACCACATCTTTACCTTTCAGTTCGGCCACCTCCACGCCGGCGGCGAGTATCTTCACGGAGGCATCTGCAAGTCCGGCTGCAATTTTTGCGCAGTCCGGGGTCATAGCGGTGAGCCGGCCGCCATTCTCGTAAAGCGAAAGCGGCGAGGACAGCCATTTGGAGGCCTCATGTCTCAGGGGCCGTGGCTCACGGAGACGTCTGGAGCGACGCGGGGATTCCTCTTGCGGCTTGCGCAGGAGCGCTACGAAGAGGCCCTCACCGCGCGTGCGATGAGGCATAAACCGCAAGGCGTTCACTCGCTCATCTACCGATTGGGCTATCCCCCACTTTTCGTCGGTCGGCAGCGGTGGATTCTCCAGCCCTAATTCTTCTATGAAGTAGCGCACGTTATCCTCATTCTCCTCGCGGTTAAAAGTGCATGTGGAGTATATCAGGTAGCCTCCGGGGCGAAGTGCCGGGAGGATATTTGCCACTATATCTCTCTGGAGGGAAGCACATTCCGCTACGAGTCCGGGACTCCACATACGCCGGGCCTCCTCATCCTTACGCTGCATACCCTCGCCGGAGCAGGGTACGTCGGCGGCTATCACGTCGAAGCAGATTCCGGAACGGCCTATCTTTTCGGCAGCTGCGGAGGTGACGATGACCTCCGGGCGTCCCCATTTTATGATATTCTCTTTCAGCACGGAGGCGCGCGCCGACATCAGCTCATTGGCTACGGCCACGCATCCCGCGGGGATTGCAGAGAGCATGGCGGTAGTTTTTCCGCCGGGAGCGGCGCACAAATCGAGAAGCGTATCGGGCTTTACGGGCAGGCTTCTTAGTATATGCGCATGAATCATGGAGGAGGCGTCCTGCACGTAAAAGGCTCCGGCATGAAGCTCCGGCATAAGCGTAAATGACGGACGGCTTTTAAGATAATATCCCTCAGGGCACCAGGCTACGCGGCTTTCTACCGGGAAGTCCGGAGGAAGGGGGAAGGTCTTTTGGGGATTGAGACGTATAGAGACTTCAGGGGCT
>JAAVFQ010000003.1 GCA_014800685.1 Bacteroidales bacterium | reverse complement strand
CCCTCATTTAAGCTTTTACCCAAATTATATCTCGGGAGTGGCAAATGCAGCCTGAATATCCCGATTTTATGTATAAAATAGAGACTGCCTAACTTTGGTTGTTAGACAGCCTCTTATTTTTTATGTATGTGAATTGGACCGTAACGGTATCGGTACGAAAAAGGGCGTGTTGAGAAAAGGATTTTTGAGTGCGAACTTAGTGGTCAAAAATGCTATGTTTAATCTGAATGGAATTATTCGGATTGAGATGGCGCATCATCTCACTGATAGGTGGTAATTATGCGAGGTAATGGGAAATAAGGGGGATTTGGGGGATGTGGGAAGTTTGGGAGTTATGGGAGGCGTTGGAGTTATAGGAGTTAAGGGGAGATCTGGTAGTTATGTGAGATGTGGGAGGTGTGGAAGATTTGGCGGTGTGCGGAATAGGGAGGTGTGGGAGTTATGGGAGGTTTGGGATATATGGGAGGCGTGGGAGATATGGGGGTGTGCGGGATAGGGAGGTGTGGGAGGTGTGGGAGACGTGGGAGTTATGGGAGATGTGGGAGATAAGGCTTATGGGGCTATTATAAGAAGTATTAGAGGGCGTGTCAAATTTTTATTTTCTGACACGCCCTCTACTTTGAGGATTATTTTTGCGTAGATTCTACCTTATTATTTTTGAGTAGACTCTGTCTTATTATTTGTGGGTAGACTCTGTCTTATTATTTGTGGGTAGACTCTGTCTTATTATATGAGGAGACTATGGCTTATTATTTGTGCGTAAAGTCCGGCTTATTAATTGCGTAGATTCTGTCTTTTATTTGTGGGGATATTCGGTTTTATTTTTTAGGGAGACTTTTGACGTCGCTGTTCTCAACGTTCTGTCGGATAGTCTTTACCTCTTTCTTCAAAGCGTTGATTTCAGATGCCTGATTTCTTATGGTGAGAAGGAGTGAGTTTAATTCCTCGTTGTCAATGTCGGCGGGGAATTGCTCTTCTACGCGAACGAGAAAGTCGGCGAGGACGTTCATGTAGTTTGTAAATGCGGAGAATGGCGAATCGTATGGGCTAAAAGAGGCGTGAGATGCCCCGTCAGCGAGATTTTTGGTGCTCATGTAGTAGAAGTGGTCGCTTGACTGGAGGCGGTCCCAATCGAGCTTAAGGCGGCGGTCGTTGGCGAGGTTTACTCTTTCAGCGACGGCATAGAGTTTGCCGAGAGCTTCTTTCTGCAGGTCGTTGCCTCTCCATGCTGAGACATCGCGGGCCTCATCAACTCCGGAAATAGGGTAGGGAACGGATAGAGAGCCTACCGGTTTGCAGTTTTTGATAATCTCAGAGGGGAGGGAGAATTTTATTCCGGACTCTTTTGCAAATGATGGAAGAGCCTCAAGGAATTGGAAAATTCCGGATTGGGCCGGGATGAAAGAGCCGAACGTCTCCATGCTGAAGTAAAGGTTGAGGCACTGCTCATCGGCCGGGAGATTATCTATCCATGATAAATATTTGTCGGCTGTGAGGGGATATTGATCCCAGGCGGGATTGTTGAAGTTGCGGGAGATGTCTTCGGAGAGTTTATCATTTATAAGGAGAATGGAAAGAGCAGGATTTGCTGCAGAGCAATACACGAAGTCGGGAGATTTCCAACCGAGTATGTGCTTTGCCCCTTCAGTGAGAACACCTTTGAAGCCCATGCTACCGATAAGGAGGGAGAGCTCATCATCATATATGAGCTCGGTGTTCTGGAAAATTGTAGGCGTGAGACCGAAAAGGGATTTTATCAGGTCGTCATGCGCTTTGACCTGCCGAATGAATTCCTCAGGGTCTTCGAGGGAAGCGAGAGAGTGAGAGTATGTTTCGCTGAGGAATTCTACTTTACCGGTGTCGGCGAGTTTCTTGAGGAGTTCGATAAATTCCGGCACGGCAAGCTGAAGTTGTTCGATAGCTGTACCGGAGATAGAGATAGTGCATTTGAACTCGTTGTGAGAGTCAGAGAGCATTTTGAGCAAAGTCTTGGTGGTGGGGATGTAGGAAGACTGGGCAATGCGTGAAATGATCTCTTCATTGGCGAAATCGTCATAATAGTAATGGTCATTGCCAATGTCAAAGAATCTGTATCTTTTTAGCCTGAACGGCTGATGAATCTTGAAGTAAAGAGCGATGGTTTTCATAATGATGCGTATATATTGTGATGGGCAAATTCTGAGTAGTCAGAAGCAAAGTACCGGAGTTTCAGTTTCGGGTATATATTACAGTCAGATGTGCAAATATTTTCTTTTGTGACTGCGGAAAGGTTACTTAATGACTTTATTATAGATGTCAATGACCTTTTTTCCGGCTTTTTCCCATGTGATGCCTTTAATCTCCTCTATTCCGTCGCGTCTTAGCGTTTCGTGAAGTGCGGGATTAGAGATGATGGAATGAATAGCATCGGCCATGGCGTCGATGTCCCAGTAGTCGGTTTTGATGACGTTATTAAGAATTTCCGCACACCCGCTCTGCTTTGAAATAATGGAAGGGACGCCCATTTCCATTGCTTCAAGCGGAGAAATTCCGAAAGGCTCTGAAACGGAAGGCATAATGTATACGTCAGAATCTCTGAGCATCTCGTAAACTTCCTTGCCCTTAAGAAATCCGGTGAAATGGAATTTATCAGCGATATCCCTTTTGGCAGCGAGTTTAATCATCTTCTCCATCATATCGCCACTTCCCGCCATAACGAATCTTACGTTAGGATTCTTCTGAAGCACTTTAGCAGCAGCCTCTACGAAATATTCGGGTCCTTTCTGCATGGTGATTCTTCCGAGAAAGGTCACGACTTTGTCACCTTGCGTGCGGCGTGGCAGATTTAAGATATCGTCAGAGAGCGGAATGACAGCGTTATGCACGGTAGTAACCTTATCGGGATTGATGCCATATTTTTCTATTACAGTGCGACGGGTAAGGTTGGAGACAGTGATAATGTGGTCGGCATTTTCCATACCATCCTTTTCAATGGCAAACACAGTGGGATTGACATTGCCTCTTGAGCGGTCGAAGTCAGTGGCATGCACATGAATAACGAGAGGTTTGCCGGTGATTTTCTTGGCATGGATTCCGGCGGGATACGTGAGCCAGTCATGCGAATGAATCACATCGCAGGGAATGGTTCGGGCAATGACTCCGGCTACGATAGAATAATTGTTGATCTCTTCAAGTATATTGTCGGGGTAGCGGCCGGAAAACTCAATGCATCCGAGGTCGTTGAGGTGCATATAGTTGAAGTCGGCATAAATATGGTCTCTGAGGTCGAAATAAGTCTGCGGAGACATATACTTTCCGATTCTGGACTCTACATAATCCCAAGAGACGTCTCTCCAGGCGACGGGAGTATTGCAAGCTCCGATAATATCTGCGAAGCCCCTCTCCTCATCGCCCCAGGGTTTTGGGATAACGAAAGTTATGTCAATGCCACCATTGGCGTGCATTCCTTTAGTGAGTCCGTAGCTTGCAGTGCCGAGACCACCGAGAATATGCGGGGGAAATTCCCATCCGAACATTAATGCTTTCATAGTGGGGTGCTTTATAAATGTTTCAGACGTTCTTGTCAGAGAGGTCTTTATTTAGATTAATAATAGTGCGAATGCAGCGGAGTATTTCACCAACATTCTTAGCTGTGCTGACGGCTCCATGTCCGGAATATGGAGGATTGCCATCATAGAGCTCAGAGAGCGAGCCAATGCAGCCTTCAGTCATTTCCTCTTCATATCCTATGAGCATCCTTTCTACAAAGCCGATGCCGGAGTTGCCAAACACATTAAGGTATCCGTGGGCATAAAATCCGAACAGCCAGGGGCGAGCCGGGCCTTGATGTACGGCGTATTCACGCTCAACGGGGCCACCGACATAGTTTGGCCGATAGGCGTAGCTTTTAGGGCTAAGAGAGCGTATTCCCTTGGGGGTAAGGAGTTCGCGGGTGATGAAGTCGAGCACTTTTCGTTTCTGTCGTCGGTCAAGAGGGGAGTGTCTCATGCCCACAGCAATGGCCAGATTTGGACGCACTTCAACATTCTTTTTCTCGCCGTCCACATAGTCAAAGAGGTATCCGGCGTCATTGAGGAATGTGTTGAGGAAGCTCTCTTTGAGCTCCTCGGCAAGAAGGTTAAGAGAAGCTACCAGACGGTCATGAGCATGGTCGGCAGCAAACATTTCGGCAGCAAAGCAGACGGCATCATACCATAAGGCGTTAAACTCGAGAATATATCCGCTGCGGGGGATGATAGGCTGTCCATTGATGGAAGCCGACATCCAAGTGACGGGGCTATGGCGTCCGTTGGAAGAAAGAAGGCCTGAGGAGTGAATCTTGAGATTTGGTATTCTTCCCGACCGTATAGCATCTATCAGGAATATAATATCATCGCCAAACAATTTGCGGCATTTCTCCATTCCTTCTGAGGCTGCATACTCGCCGAGGGCCCAGAGCACCCATAGAGGAATGTCAGGCAAGTCAATCTCATGAATAATCCAGTGGGTGCGTCCGTCTCTGATAAATTCGCGCAAAGCCCGAAGGAAAGTAGACATAATTTTCTCAAAATCCTCGCTTTTGCCAATGGCCAACGTGCAGCCGGGGAGAGCAATAAGCTCGTCGCGTGCCCTGACGTTATACCAGGGATATCCGGCCATGATGTACATCCCGGATTTGTCTTTAAGATAGAACTGTGTAGCAGAATTTTTAAGACAGTTATAGAAACTCGTGCGAGACGTGCGGGTGGCTACCTCGTTGACGTAAGTATTTTCAAAATCATCAGGGACACATTCATAAGTAGAGGCTGAGAAAATTATAGATTCCCCCTTCTCGATGGGTAGTTCAAAATATCCCGGCACCCATAGGTCTTCTTTATAGGGGATGCCACGCTCACGATCCTTGAAATACTCAATGCCGTTATACCAATGGCCGTCATCAATCCATCTCACGGGCTTATTAAACTGCATGAAAAGCTCCGGATATCCGTGATAGAGACAAGTGGCAATACCATTCTTGACGTCCCGATGCCCCTTATTTATAACATTATTTTCGATGCAGAGGTCGTTGGCATTTCTGAAGGCGAGGAAAGGTCTGAACCTCAGAGTCGTTTTTGAGTGTGCCTCCAGGAGGGTATATTTGATGAGAATCCTATTTTCATGCGAGATGAACACCTTCTCCTTAGAGAGAATTACGCCACCCACGCGGAAAATGAGCGTAGGCACCGTGTCGCAGTTGAATTCGCGAATATATTTATGTCCGTTAGGGCTGAAGACATTGTTGGCATACTGATGTATGCCAAGATTGAAAGGGGCATCATGCTGAATGACAGTCTCATCAAGCGAAGAAAGGAGCACATGAGCCTTATCGTCCATTTCCGGAATGGGAATGACGAGAAGTCCATGCTGCTTACGAGTGTTGCACCCTACGATAGATGTGCAGTGATATGCGCCTGACTTATTGGTCCGAAGCATCTCCTTATGAAGAGACTGCTCCAAATTAATCATAAGACTTTTGTCAAACTTTAGATAGCTCATAGGTAGAAGGTCTTTGAGATTAAAAGATTCATGAGTGTCGCTTTCCGGAGAAGAAAGAGGATAGCGCCCCTATAATAGGTGATGACGAAGAGCGTGGGGTATATACGGGTAACAATCTGGAGGAGAGAAATGTTTGCATCTGCCTGTAAATAGATATATAAATGCGGAAGATGTAAGTCAATGATGCTGATGGCTTACTCGCTTCTAATCAGTCGTGCTTAACG
This sequence comes from Bacteroidales bacterium, assembly GCA_014800685.1. GTDB lineage: Bacteria > Bacteroidota > Bacteroidia > Bacteroidales > Muribaculaceae > Lepagella. The sequence continues at coordinate 129,613 of JAAVFQ010000003.1, read as the reverse complement.
ATTTTCTTAATTTCAGAGAGAGATGGAAGTGAGAGGTCCTTGATGAGATAAGCGGAAGCATCCTTAAAACAATCTTCCGAAAGCGACTCAACCGTTTTAATCATAGAAGAGTAAAGGGTCTCGAAGTGAGGTATGAAATTATTTTCACCTACGAGGTCAAGGATGCGATATAGGTCGCCGATAGAAAGAGTGTCAATATTACGAGCGGGCGCGATTCCGATGACTTGCTTTTCCTCATAGACGAAATATATCAAACTCCCCTTGTGCATTTTCGAGACAATCCGGTTAACGAGGCGGATGGGGAGGTCATATTCCGAGGAGATTTCATTAACAGAGAGTGGGCGCAAGCCCTTGTTGAAGCGGTGCACTACAATCGTGATAACCACCAGTGAGAGTTTACGCATATATTGCTGCGAGACCTGAGTGAGGTCGCCGAGGAAATTAAAAGCGAACACATTCTGAAGAGAATACGTCAGCACGCAACCGAAAAGGAGAATCAGCCATGACAGCTGAAGCCATATCAGCAGGAGAGGAAGAAAGGCGAAAGACCCGTAAATGGCATTATATTTTGAGACGTAAATCTGTCCGTTGAGGAAAAGAAGCTGAAGCACCTGAAACGAAATGGCGCAAACGGCACCGGAGATGGCAGCATATTTGAAATTCACTTTCGTGTTGGGGATGAGACAGAAAGAAAGAGAAAAAGCGAGCCAGACCAGCACAAGAGGAGAGATCTCAAGAATGACATTTACAAGAGGAGTCAGAATGGGAGCTCCCGGGCCATCCTGCGCGAAAGCAGAGACGAAAATGGAAAGGCCTGAAGAGCAGAGCATCAGCAGGGGGATTATCAGGCAGATTGCTATATAGTCGGTAATCTGCTGGAGAAAAGCCCTGTCGCGCTTAATGTCCCAGATGGAATTGAAAGACTGCTCTATGTAGGAAAGTAGCGAAATGAGGGTCCATAGCAGAAATATGATGCCGGCACCGACAAAGATTCCCTGAGTGGCTTGATTCAGATAGTGGTCTACGAATCCGAGAGCCGTTTTGATGGCTTCAGACTGAGAAGGGAAATAGACATAAAGCTCACGGGTAATCATATTCTGGAGGCCGAAACCACGTCCTATGGCCACCAGCAGGGCGAAAGCAGGGACGATGGCCAGCACCGTAGAGTAAGTGAGAGCCATAGATTTGGCCTGAAGACCTCTGTCGAGAAAAGAACGTATAGAGAGATTCAGAGTCTTGATAAGCCGGACACCGATACTGTTTTTCGTGGAAGCCCAGACGCCAGTGTTGTAGTAGTCGTAAGCGCTGCGGGCTTTAGCCATCAGGCGAGGGAAAAGAGCCTGCTTCTTGCCGGAATTCTGTTTGGAATCGTGTGTTTTCATAGCGGTAAGGTGTAAAGTGGGAGCCACTGAGAGAGGTAGGAGAGAGGGGGCAGAAGCACTATAAGCCGGGTTATGTGCAGGTCTGAATATAGGCCTGTGTCTGTCATTTATCTGCGAAGACCGATTGCTCGGACTCTTTAGCAGCCTACCCCCCGGCAAAGGGCGAGCCACCCTTATCTGCCGGTATATTTGGCCTTGCAACGCATCGGATGTACTGCCTCCCGGATTCCGCCGGGAGCGGTGGGCTCTTACTCCACCTTTTCACCCTTGCCGAGCCATGATTGGCCGGCGGTTGTTTTCTGTTACATTGTCCTTGCCGTCGCCGACAACTTTCCGTTAAAAAGGATGCCGCTCTGTGTTGCCCGGACTTTCCTCTTCATGCCTTACTCAAAATGAGCATCATGAAGCGACAGACCATGCTTCTGCCCGTAGTTGAAAATATTGTAGCCTATTTTAATTCTGATTGTCAGGTGGTTAGGCTGATGTTTGTTCTCGCATACGGCCTAATCAGACTAAAATAGAAAGGTGCAACTTAAATTTAGTCACTATTTTAAGACAAATATAAGGAGAGAAAGTTTAAGTAAGTTCTAAAAATTAAACGCTAAATGTGAGATGAACACTCTTGTACAATAAAAGTTGCCCTTTTGGGCTAATTTCACGTTGGCTCTCAGTCATATATGCTTATATTTTCCTTCGTTACACCGCGAAATTATCTCCAAAATTGCTTGGTTTTATATGGACATTAATTTTTCTTACTTACTTAATAGGTTTTAGCAAATTTTAAGAGCTGAGCTACTCTATAAAATTGCAAACCTGATGATTGATATCTGCATTCAACTATCCAAGAAGTCATTCGGATTTTCAGCCGGCAGGTTGTCACCGGAATTTGCAGCCATACGGAGCAGGCTGCGGTTTCGAATGAAAGCCCAGAAACCATTGAGTGAGAAAAGCAATAGAGACGCCCCGGTAACGATAGCGGCAATGCGGTCAAGGATGTGCGGGCGACCGAGCACTATAATCACGATGCCGGCAATAATAATCAGCGAAGGGATAATGTAAAGAATCCCTGAAGAGCCTGCCCCCTCTCGCGCGTTGACGAGATATGCAATGCCGACGAGCCCGGCTAAAATAAGAAGGGCTCCGAAAGTGTAGATTATAGCAGTGGCGAAAAACTCCGGCACAGCTACCAGACAGATGCCGAAGACGAGTCCAAGTGCTGAGGAGAAAGCCGTAAACCAGTTGACCTGACGCACTCCATTAGAATCGCGCGGAGGGAAAACGGAAATAATAAAGCCGATGACGCAGGGTATGATGAATAGAATGCCCAAGATGATCACAATAGTGGAAAAGAGAGCAGTCTCACCTGAGAAAATCAGAAGGAGAAGTCCTGCGGCGAAGGCGAAGAAGTTTATCCAAAGAGAATTGCTACCATTCATGTCGGTTAAGTTTAAAGTGAATCATGTATAACAAAAAGGAAAGTTCTTGAAAAATCCTTTATTCTTTACAATGATTTTCTTAAGCTAAAAGTTTATCGCCTGATGATTGTAGCAAAGTCTTTGCTCTATTGATTGATGGTCTCAATGAAGTGGATAACGTTAGATGCAAGATTTTCGGCAGAATGGCGCGAAGAGTCAATCGACAGATGATAGGAGGAAGAGTGTCCCCACTTTTTGCCGGAGAAATAATTATAATATTCCCTGCGGAGCTTATCCATACGGATTGCAAGAGCTTGCGCGTCGTCTATCGAAGAAGCATCACCTCGTTCCATAATTCTCTGTGCGCGGATTTTTGGGTCGGCGTGCACGAAAACAGAGACGAGGTTGGGATGTTCGCGAAGAATGTAGTCAGCAGTTCTGCCAACGATAACGCATGGCCCCTGGGCAGCAATCTGTCTGATGACGCGGCTTTGAAGAGCATAGAGGTCTTCAGCATTCATAGAGGAGGTGGAGAAATGAGCTGTAGGGGAATTAAAATTGAAGTTTAGCAGTGCATGGAGTATGGAAGGTCTGCGCTCATCGGCGAGGTCAAAAATCTCCTGCTTGAATCCCAGTCTTCGTGCGGCTTCAGAGAGGAGTTCCTTGTCGTAATATGGGATGCCGAGTCTATGGGCAATCTCACGGCCAAGCTTGCGACCGCCGGCGCCGAATTCACGTCCAATGACGATAATATGGTCTTTTGCTTCTTTCATATATCATTAATAGGCTATGCAGGATATAGCATACGCCATCAATGCAAAATTAATAAAATTCAAAATAATAAAAAAATATACGGTAATTAAAATGAAATATTTATTGGCAAGCTAAGCTCAATAGGAGTAAAAGAAAGAAGAGAATGATAGAAGAGATAAAGAAATGTCTCTGAATGTCAGATAGATGTATCATCGATGAAAGATGCCTAAAGAGGAAGGCAGGTCTTGAATTATCTTAGAAAACCGATGCCGGGAAGAATTGGAGTGTCTGGGAAGTTTGTAAATTTGTGAATATTTTCTTATCTTTGCCAAAAATTAGTCGCAATATGAGTGAAGAATGGAATACGCTCGAGCAGGATACGGATGGTCTGATGACGTATGAGTATATCGTCAATAGAGTGGAAGAAATAGAAGAAGAACTTCCCACTCTTGCCGATATAATGAAACGTGCCGACCATTCCGGTCAGTTCCTTGCAAGCACTGCAAGATTTCTGGCTGCCGTAGACCGGGACAGATTCTCGCCCTATCTGGCCCCCTTCATAGAGGGTGCATTAGAAAAAGATAAGGAGCGAAAATATATAGGCTCGCTGCTTGAAGCCATCTGGGGCACTGACTATAAGGAAAATATAAAAAACCTGACCGCCACAGATGATAATTTCCGCAGAATCTATAAGAGAATCTACGGAAAAGCAATAATGTGAAATGCACGTTTTTCACAGTTATGAAATGTTGTACTGAAATATTGTATGAAATGAAAAGAATAAAAATATTAGCAATAGCTCTTCTGTCATTACTTTTCACCGGAGAGGTAATTGCTCAAAAACCGACAGAAATGAAACATGCCACCGGCAGCGCGCTTCAGGACGTGAAGGAAGAAGCGACAATAGTAGATATTAAGACGACGCTTGGAGATGTTAAAGTGCTCCTCTACAACGATACTCCAATTCATAAGGAGAATTTTATCAAACTCGTAAAGGAGGGCTACTATAACGGAGTCCTCTTTCATAGAGTGATAAAAGACTTTATGGTGCAGACAGGAGACCCTGACTCCAAAACGGCTGCTCCCGGCCAGCAACTCGGCACCGGCGACCCCGGCTACACATTAGAGGCTGAAATCCTTTTCCCGAAACATTATCATAAATATGGCGCACTGGCAGCAGCGCGAGTGGGAGGGCCTTCAAATCCGGAAAAGCGTTCATCCGGCTCTCAGTTTTATATCGTGACCGGGAAAAAATATCCTGCCGCTCAAGTGGAAAATATGATGCAGCGCCAAGCTATGGGACCGCGTCAGGAGTATTTCAAGAAACTTGTAAAAGAGCATCAGGCAGAGATAGACGCTATGAGGAATGACCCTGAAGGGCTTAAAAAGCTTCAGGAAACGCTCGTTGCGGAGACTGAGAAAAACGTGCCCCTTGCATTGCCCTCTCCCGAATTAATCAAAGACTATTCGGAGAAGGGTGGCACTCCATTCCTCGATGGAGATTACACTGTCTTCGGAGAAGTAGTGTCCGGAATGGATGTTATAGAGGAGATTCAGAAAGCTGAGACCGACAGAAGCGATCGCCCCAAAGAGGATATTCGCATCATTTCAATGTCAGTAGAGACAGAGAAATGATAATTCCATAATTTTTGGCATGAAATTATGCCGGAAAGGGAAAAAATTATTAATTTTGAACCTTGAAAGAGAAGAATCACCGCGGGCATCGTGAGCCTTCCAAAGTCATGAAGACTTTCAAGTGAGCCTTCTAAATAATATTATACTTTAACCCTGCTTATGACTAAAACGATGACTGACAAAGAAATCGTATCCCCCGAGGCCGCCAAAAGCGCCGAGGCAATCCTTGAAGAGAATGCAACTGCACAAGCAGCCTGCGACCTTGAAAATCCGTGCATTGAGACAGAATCTCCGGCCGAATCCATATCAGAGGCAACTGATGGCATAGAAGGAAAGGCCGAGGCAGAGGGCTCTTGTCCGGACAATACTTGCGTGGAAACAGAATCTCCCTCCGAGGCCTTATCAGAGGCTACCGACGCCATTGAGGGTGAAGCCGTAGCCGATGGCGAGCCTGTTCAGACAAAAAACTTTCATGCCATGTCGAAGGAGGAACTGGTGGAAACCCTGGAAGAAATCGTCAATAGCGGGCGTGTAGCCGCTTATAAGGAAGTGGCTCTAATCAAACAATCATTCTATATCCTCAGAAATAAGGAGATAGAAGAGCAGATGATGAAGTTTATAGACGAGGGAAATGCCCCGGAAGCTTTCGTAAGCGAACCGGATGCTCTCGAAGGCCGACTCAAAGAACTCACGGCCCGTTTCCGCGAAATGCGTACAGCTCACCTTGAGGCTGAACAGGCGCGACTGGCTACTAATCTTGCCAGAGCAAACGATATTCTCGCTGAGATGAACAGTCTGCTCGAAGATATAGATAACATAAATCTCAACTATAATAAGTTCCGCGAACTGCAGCAGCAGTTCAGGGATATAAAGGAGGTTCCCGCTACTGCTGAGACAGATTTGTGGAAGAGATTCCAAAAGACCGGTGAGGAGTTTTATGACCGTCTGAAGGTGAATCGAGAGCTCCGCGATCTTGATTTCCGCAAGAATCTGGAGGCTAAAGAGGCTCTCGTAGCGGAAGCTGTAGCTCTGACAGAGGCTCCCGATCCCCTGCAGGCATTCCGCCGCCAGCAGGAACTCCAGTCGCAGTGGAGAGAGATAGGTCCGGTGGCAAAGGAGGTTCGCGATGAAATCTGGAATAGATTCCGCGAGGCGTCCACCACTATCTTCAAACGTCATCAGGACTATTTCACTGCCCGCAAAGCTGAAGAGATGGCTGCGCAGTCTCGCAAGGTAAGTCTCTGTGAGAAGGTGGAGAGCATCAACACAGACGAGATTAAAAGTGCCAAGAACTGGGACGAGGAAACGCGCAAAATTATAGCCATTCAGGCAGAATGGAAAGAGGCCGGCTTTGCTTCACGCAAGATAAATAATCAGCTTTTCAATCGATTCAGAGAGGCCTGCGACAGATTCTTTAATGCCAAGGCTGAGTTCTATAAGAACATTAAGTCGGCCATGACTGAGAATTATGAGAAGAAAGTGGCGCTCTGTGAAAAGGTGGAAGCGATGAAGGAGTCACTCCCTCTTCAGACTATTGCGGAAATTCGCTCTGCCTGCGACAAGGTCGTAGCCATTCAGGAAGAGTGGCGCACTATAGGCCAGGTGGCCAGAAAACAGAGTGATGCCATCTGGAAAAGATTCTGCGATGCGTGCAATTATTTCTTTGAACTGAGGAAAGAGAAAAGCACCATGCAGCGGAAAGAAGAGTCTGAGAACCTCGCCATTAAGCGCTCCGTCATCACCCGACTGAAAGAAATTGACGTGAAGGGTGATAGAAAGGAAGGAATCGCCAAGCTGCGTGAACTTCAGGCTGAATGGCAAGCTACAGGCCACGTCCCCATGAAGCACAAAAACGGACTTCAGGAGGAATATCGTCAGGTGGTGAAAGAGCTTAGCGATGCTCTTGACGTCAGAGGTCATCGTGAGCGGATGACTAATTTCGGTGAACAGGTAGAGAAAATGTCGGGCAACCGCGGACAGTTATCCCGTGAGCTTGACCGCCTTTACAGAGCCCTTGATGGCAAACGCGCCGAGCTGAAAACTGCTGAAAACAACCTCGGATTCTTCAATGTCAAGTCTTCTGCAGGCAACTCGCTTCTTCAGGAGGCCGAACGTCGCATAGCAAGAATCAAAGAGGATATGAATATGATTCAGCAGAAAATCGACATGCTGAAGTCTAAAATGGATAAGGAAAATAAATGAAGTAGATTGCACCCGATGGGTGGAAATCATTCATTAGAATGATGCTTATATACCCTTAATAGGGTGCGTCAAAATTTGAATTTTGACACACCCTATTATAGTAAAATATTCCGGCCGGGGGCAGAGCATTCCGAGACCGGAGATGAGGTGACAGAATAGGGCTTTCGCCCTCAAACTCGTGATGTAGAGTTAATGATGAACCAGGGATTAAGATTCGGAAAATATCTTAGGGGAGCGCTGATAGTGGGAGACTATGCGATGCTTAATCTCGCGTATCTCCTCACGGCCTGCCTTACTATGCCCCATAGTGAGTTTGCTTCCCGTTGGGTGTGGCTCATTATCAATATTTCTTTCGTAATCCCGGAAGCATTATTTTCCGGCATTCACCTGAAAAGAATACACTATGCAGACAAGGTGGTGAGCGAAGCACTTAAAAGCACAGTAGTGCAAGTGGCTGTAATGCTCACGCTTCTTTATGTATTCGACATCTTCAATGTAAGCCTTAAGGCAGGCTGCTTCTTTGCCTTTGTGCTCTTCATATTTTTATCCTTCTGGTGGGTGGCCTCCAGAAAGCTCCTTAAGCGTATAAGGAGAATGGGCTTTAACTATCGCCGTACGGTTATCGTAGGGGGAGGAACCACCGGGCGAGAAGTGATACGCGAGCTCGCCAGTGACGAAGGATATGGATATCGGGTCATGGGCGTTTTTGACGACAATGTCTCAAGACTCAACGAAGTGGAAGGCGTCCCGGTGAAAGGAGGGCTGGAAGAGGTTGCTGATTTTGTCAAAGAGAATAAGATAGACATTATCTATTACACTCTTGATGCAGATGATGAAGGCCTGATGCGCAAGTTAATTCTTGTGGCCGAAGAGGAGGGGGCTGATCTTATCTACGTGCCTAAATTCCACAGGATTCTTTCGGGTCAGTTTGAGCCATCCTCAGTGGGCAATCTGCCGGCACTTGCCAACATAACGTCGCCACTCAATCAAGGGCGCAACCGACTGGTAAAGCGAGTGCTCGACCTGGCCGTCAGCATCCCGTTCCTTATAGTCTCTCCAATTATTTTTATCCCCATTGCAGTGGCCATAAAGCTGACCTCTCCCGGCCCCGTATTTTTCAGACAGAAGCGTACCGGCATTCATGGCTCCGAGTTTGTATGCTACAAATTCAGAACTATGAAAGTTAATGCCGACAGCGACAGACTCCAAGCCACACAGGATGATCCCCGCAAGACTCGGCTCGGTGATTTCCTGCGCAGGTCTTCGCTTGACGAGTTGCCTCAGTTTTTCAATGTATTGCTCGGGAATATGAGTGTCGTGGGACCACGACCACACATGGTGAGCCACACGGAGGAGTATTCTGCGCTGATAGATAAATATATGGTGAGACATAGTGTCAAGCCCGGTATTACGGGTTGGGCTCAGGTCAATGGTTATCGAGGGGGCACCAAGCATCTATGGCAGATGGAGAAGAGGGTGGAGTATGATGTGTGGTATATAAGAAACTGGCACGTTTTCCTTGATATTAAGATAATTTTCCTTACTATTTTCAACGCATTCCGTGGCGAAAAAAATGCTTATTGATGGAATCTGAATGCACATCAATAGAGTATTGATAGAGTATAAAAAATTGAGTATTAAAATTCTATTTGAGTTTTAATACTCATTCTAATTATTGAGATATGAAAAGACACATTTTTAGCGTATTGATTTTACTGACCTCACTTACGGTGGCCTATCCTCAAACCTCCGGAGAGAATGCCACCACGGTTAAAGGAGAGAATTTTGCAGAGTATATATTAAAAGCCGAAGAGGGGGATGCTTCCTCCATGCGACTTGTGGGCACATGCTATCAGTATGGCGCGGGCGTAAAAAAAGATGAGTTTGAGGCGCTGAAATGGTATGGAAAAGCCGCTCTGCAGGGTGATAGCGAATCGGAGTATTATATCGGAGTTTTTTATCGCGATGGAATTGCAGTGGAACAAAGCGACACAGAGGCGGCCTACTGGTTCCGAAAGGCCGGAGCCAACGGAAACGATAAGGCAATGGTCAATATTGCACGTATGTTTTCCGAAGGACGAGGGGTGCTTCAGGACGATAAAATTGCGGCCGAGTATTATTGGCGTGCAGCGCAGCGGGGCAATCCCGAAGGGATGTATGCCTACGCGTGCAGACTCAGGGATGGTAAGGGTGTAAAGAAAAATCCCGCAAAAGCCAAAGAGTATTTCTTGATGGCGGCCGAGAAGAACTATAAAGACTCTGCACAGCAGGCCGCTAAGCTATAATGTAATGATAAGTTGACAACCAAAATGCTTATTAAGATGTTAAGTAAGTGAGATACGCAAAAATATCTCTGCTTGAGAGTGTAATCTGAAATTTATGTTTTCAAGATGCTCAGGCATGAGAAATTAGAACTAACTTTTGCGAATAAATTCTATCGCTATTCTTATCCATATAGCACTCCTCCCGAAGATATTGTAGTCATTCGGGGGCAGTTCACTAAAGAAATCGCACTTATGGCATCAAAATCTTCCAAGGCAGATTCACATCCTGCGACCGATGAAAAAGTTGAACTCATTCTTATTAATATCTCCGGCCCTGACCGTCAGGGCGTGACGAGCGCTATCACCGGGATATTGGCTAAATATAACGCAGTGCTCCTTGATATAGGTCAGGCCGACATTCATCATACCCTGGCCCTCGGCATGTTGTTCAAGACAGACAGCCGCCAGAGTGGAGAGATCCTAAAACAGATACTATTTAAGACTAATGACCTCAACGTGAAGGTTCAGTTCCAGATAGTATCAGAAGAAGATTATGCCCGATGGGTAGGGATGCAGGGTAAGAACCGCTATATCATCACCCTTCTCGGGCGTCGTATTACGGCACAAATGGTCTCCGAAGTGTCACGTGTCATCAGTGAGCAAGGTCTTAACATTGATGCTATCTCCCGCCTAACGGGCCGTATGCCTCTCAATGAGGCTGAGCAGCCACGAGCCAAAGGCTGTATAGAGATTTCCGTGCGCGGCACTCCGCACAGTAAGGAGTCGATGCAGGCGGAGTTTATGAGGCTCGCCGGTGAACTAAACTTTGACATCTCGCTTCAGGAAGACAATATGTATCGCAGATCCCGCCGTCTCATCTGCTTCGATATGGACTCCACGCTCATACGCACTGAGGTGATAGATGAACTTGCCGACCGCGCCGGAGTCGGCGATGAGGTTCGCGCGATTACCGAGTCCGCGATGCGTGGAGAGATAGATTTTATAGAAAGCTTCCGGAGGAGAGTGAAACTGTTGAAGGGTCTCAACGTCTCGGTTATGAAAGAAATTGCCGAAAATCTTCCTATTACTGAGGGGGTGCAGCGCATGATGGAAGTGCTCAAGCGCTCCGGCTACAAAACGGCTATTCTATCCGGCGGTTTCACTTATTTCGGGAATTACCTTAAGGGAAGATATGGATTTGACTACGTATATGCCAACGATCTCGAAATAGGGCCTGACGGCTGCCTTACCGGTGAGGTGCAGGGTGATATAGTGGATGGTAAAAGAAAGCGGGAACTTTTGCGACTTCTTGCTCAAGTGGAGAATATAGATATCGCGCAGACGATAGCAGTAGGCGATGGAGCCAATGACCTCCCCATGCTGTCGGAAGCCGGTCTCGGAATAGCGTTTCATGCCAAACCGAAAGTAAAGGCCTCTGCGGAGCAGAGCATCTCTACAATAGGTATCGACGGGGTGCTTTACTTTCTGGGATTTAAAGATTCCTATATGGCCGACAGCAAAGACCCGGAAGTGCCGGAGATCCCGGCCTGATACGGCAGCACTACTTTCTCTCACTTCACAAAAATTATCCCTAATAGCATGAAAAGATTTAAGATTTCTATATTATTCCTGACATTGATATGTGTGCTGAATATTAAGGCACAGACTCCTTCCGATACAATCTCCCGGCAGTCTGCGGAGCATAAAGGGAAAGTGGGCCTCGTGCTTTCGGGTGGAGGTGCAAAAGGTATCGCGCACGTCGGTGTGATTAAAGCTCTTGAGGATAATGATATTCCGATAGACTATGTGGCCGGCACATCAATGGGCGCTATAGTCGGTTCGCTCTATTCTTGCGGCTATTCGCCTGAGGAGATGATGAAACTCTTCACTTCAAGAGGGTTCGCTTCCTGGAGCACGGGAATTATAGACAAGCAGCTCACTTATTTCTTTGACGAGCCGGCTCCCACGCCGCGGTGGGTGCAAGTACATCTGAATCCCAAAGATACGTCTATTTTTCAGTCGGGTATAATCCCTACAAATCTTATCAATCCTCTACCCATGAACTTGGAGTTCATGAATCTATATGCGCCCTATACCAAGCAGTCAGGAGGAAATTTCAACAATCTTTTTGTCCCCTTCCGCTGCGTTACGTCAGACGTCTATCACAAGCACAAGATAGTATGCCGCGACGGAAATCTCGGTAAAGCCGTGAGAGCCTCGATGTCCTTTCCACTCGTATTCAAACCCATTGAGATGGACGGTGTGCTCGTATATGACGGAGGAATATATGACAACTTCCCGATAGATGTGATGCACACGGACTTTAATCCGGAGTTTATGATAGGCGTAAGTGTGTCTGCTCCTGACAGCAAACCGATTGCTAATGACGTATACAGCCAGCTCGAAGACCTGATCATCCAGAATAACAATTATGATCTGCCGGAAAAATATGGTGTGAAAATTCAGGTCCCCGTGCTTAATTTCGGAGTTCTTGATTTTCCAAAGGCCAGAGAAATATATGAGATAGGCTACCGGACTGGCCTGGCAATGGTGGATAGCATAAAGGCTCGCTGCCCATTCAGGAGGACGGCAAAAGAAGTGCAAACCAGGCGGCAAGTTTTCAAGGAACGTACACCCGAAGTGCTATTTGACTCTGTGGAAGTAAATGGCAACGCCACGAAAGGCCAGAAAAACTATCTGAAATTTATCTTTGATCATGACTCGGACCAGCCTCTAACAATGGAGGATGTAAAGGACTCCTATTACCGCGCTATAAGCGGAGGAAAGCTCTCAGACCTGGTGCCGTTCGCGGAGCCTTATAAATCTCCGCATATTCTATCCCTTAACGCAACTGTAAAAAATAGGTGGACTGCGGGCATCGGTGGCTGGGTCACCTCTTCTACAAACTCAATGCTCTATCTTTCAGCCGGCTATCACACACTCTCGTTTAATTCAATGGATTTCGACTTGAGTGGATGGATAGGTCAGTCATATTATGCCGGTTTGCTGCAGGCTCGTTTCGGTATTCGCACCCGGATACCCTCCTATATAGAGTTTCAGGGTCTGCTCTCTCAACAGAAATATTACGATTCTGACCTTCTGTTCTATCAGACTAAAACGCCTACCTTTATCAGCGAAAATGAGAACTATGCAAGAGTTAACTTTGGCTGGGCTATGGGACGAAAAGGGAAAGGTACATTCTCAGCCGGATATGGATACATCAGCGACCATTACTACCCCTCGCAGATGGCCGATTATTCATCAGCAAGGAAAGACCGTTCCACTCATAAGATTTTTGCAGTAAAAGCGGGATATGAAAAGAATACCTTGGACTATGCTCTTTATCCTACTACCGGAGAGGATATGAAGGGTATGCTCCTCTATGCATACGACAAAAGCTCCTTCCTTGGAAATGAACAGGGCGCGTCGCCCCATCACCTTGTAGGGCACGGATTTGGCAGGGCCGAGTTTCTGTGGAGAAAATTTCATGTTGTAGACAGGCATTTCAATGTAGGTTGGCTGGCCAATGGCGTAATGACAGCCGGCTCTCCCTATCAGAACTATATGGCTACTCTGATTCAGGCACCGGCATTTGCCCCTACGCCTGCCACAAAGAATTATTTCAATATTGGATTCCGCGCAGACAATTATCTGGCCGGAGGTGTCATCCCGATATGGAAGCCTATAGGTAATCTGCAGCTCAGAGGTGATTTCTATCTGTTTGCCCCGGTCAGAGAACTCAAGGAGAGAGAGGGGAGGGCAGTCTATGACGGCTGGTTCCGTCGCTCTGAGTTTATTGGCGAGGTGGCCGTTGTGTATAATTTTTCCTTCGCGTCGCTGTCTTTATATGGCAATTATCTGAGCTATCCATCGTCCAACTGGAATTTCGGCATTTCATTCGGACTTTATTTCCAGGCACCCAAATTCCTGCGATAACATGATAATAAAATAGAGGAGATCTCACTCGGGGAGCTCCTCTATTTCATTTTCACGTAGAAGGGTTTCGGGAATATTTTTCTGTGTTCTCGCTCCAAGTCCTTTCAGCTTCTCCGCACGGGCTGTAAGCGATAGATGTCCTCGCGAAAGTCTTCGGGAGCATTCATCATAGGCTTTGCGGGCATTATTGAGCGCGACATCTACCTTCAAGAAGTCTTCTGCAAAAATCACGAACCTGTCATAAAGGAGTCCGGCCTGCCGAGCTATCTCCTCTGCACTCTTGTTTTCTCTTTCTTTGCGCCATAGCTGATTCACAAGGTGTAGAAGACCCGCCAGATGAGCGGGAGAGGCTATCACAACGTTGTGGCTGTAGGCATAATTCCATAAATCTTCATTCGCGGCTTCAAGGAATGCGCCCTCGACAGGAATAAACATAATCACCTGATCGGCTGAACCTATTACGGCTTTCTGGTAATTCTTGTCATAAAGCTCATCAATGTGTCGTCTCACAGAAGCCAGATGCCTTTTACGATATTCTTCTTTCTGCGATGCTGTCTCGCATTCCCGCATATTTACATAATCTGTAAGCGATACTTTTGAGTCGATGATAAGGCGTCTATCTTCCGGCATTATTATCACAACGTCCGGACGGAGCAGATTTCCTTCTTCATTGCGGAGCACTTCGCCCGTTGCGTTTCGAGTGACTTGAGTTTCATAATTGACCCCCTTTCTCAATCCTGCATTCTCCAGAAGACGTTCGAGAACGGCCTCGCCCCAGTCTCCCTGCACCTTTGAGTTTCCTCGTAGAGCTTCGGAAAGCGCACGGGCTTCTTTGCCGATGGTCGAGTTAAGATTCATCAAGCGTTCCAACTGGTCGTGGAGTTGCTGATGAGTAGCGGAATCCTTTATGCGTGCATCGGTAAAGTTGCGGTTGAAAATGTCGATACGTTCTTTTAGCGGAGAAAGAATCTCAGACAGGCGGGCACTCTCTTCACCACGCAAACGTGCGCGCTCTATTTCAGCTGAAAGTGAGGCAGAGCGAGCCTTTTCCTCATCAAGCATATCTCTTAGCACTTCAATGCTGTCGGCAGAGCTGGATGCATTCTTTATGTTCTTAAGGAAAAGAAAGATGCAGAGAATAATGAGAAGAGCACAAACTATGGATAAATATATCATGGCGTAATATGCGGAATACTTGCTTAGAGGGAAACTGCTTATAGGGTCTCTGTCAGAGTCTTGAATCCGGGAGACGTCCATACCTCTCCCGAGTGAAAGACCAGAAAGGCGGCTATGTTATTTTTAATGCAGAAGTTTTTGAGACCGGCATCCGGCATAGCCATCAGCGCAGTGGCCAAAGCATCAGCCGTCATGCAGTCATCAGCCAATACCGTGGCGGAGGCAAGCGTGGTGACAGCCGGACGCCCCGTCAGCCGGTCTATGGTATGGCCAAGGCGTTTGCCCCCTATTTCATGATAGTTCCGGTAGTTGCCGGAGGTAGCAAGCGATAGATCTGTAATGGCTATAATGGCTTGAGAATCATGAATCTCCTTATTGGCTTTGACTGTGGGCCGGTCAATCGAAATGCGCCATTTGCCACCCGAAGGCGACTCGCCGCAGACGCGTATTTCTCCACCTATCTCTATAAGATAATCTTCCACTCCATTGCGCAGAAACATCCTTGCCACTTCATCCACTCCATAACCCTTCGCCACGGCCGAGAAATTAAAATTTATGCGGGCATCCTCCTTAATAATGGAGTCGTTACGAAGGAATGTCTTCTCTATCCCCACAAGCTGCAAGAGGGAGTCTATGCGCAGAGTGTCTGACGTAGGTCGGTGTCCCTTTCCGAATCCCCAAGCCGTAATTAGAGGCGAAAGGGTCGGATCGAAAGCCCTTTTTGTAATGCGATTGATCTTATGCGAACATTCATAGACAGCTTTTAAGTGACGGTCAGACTCTATTGCCGGCGAGAGGTTAAGTCGGCTTACGAGAGAGGTGCTGTCAAAGACTGAAAGCGAAGATCCCACCTCCTTCATAACGGCCATAACGGAATCTTGCAGGTTGGCATCCCCTTTATAAGTGATATGATAGGCAGTATTCCACACCATTCCTTCGGAATACTGATATTTCTTTGAGCATGCAGATAGAAAAAGAACTGCAATCACAATAATGAGCGAAAAAGTATGGATTAGTCTCATAGACAGGGTAGTAACATTAGTAAGTATAAAAGATTTCTAATCTCATATTATCGATTAATTTTGAATACTTACTTAGTAAGTAAAGCCGGATAACGTGCGGGAGCCTGCAGCGCTAAAAGATAACCGGACAAAAATAGTATGCAAAATTACAAAATTTGAGTGTCAAGAGCAAAAAGAGATTCAAGATTTTGAATTTTTCAGAAAAAATGATTAAATTTGAGGAATGAACGGCCGAAGTAAGCGCTCAGAATTGGTACATTTGTCAGAGTGAGTGATATAACAAGGTGGTGTTCTGGATGTTACATCGGCAGCGAACGAACAAATTAGACTTCATATTATGAAAGAATCATTCTTATTTCTTGCAGATGGTTTTGAAGAAATGGAAGCCATCTCTGCTATTGACATTCTGCGCAGAGCAGGCATGTCGCTCAAGACAGTGTCTATCACCTCTGCCCTTCAGGTGAAGGGAGCGCACGGGATTACTATCACGGCCGACGTCATCTATGACAACACTCTCTTCAAGGATATAGACTGGCTGATTCTTCCCGGTGGAATGCCGGGGGCAACTAACCTCTATGAATTTGCCCCTCTTCAGGGTCTTCTCTCTTCTCACCATAGCAAGGGGGGGAGAATAGCTGCTATCTGCGCGGCGCCTGCGGTAGTTCTTGCTCAGTCCGGCCTCCTTGCCGGGCATCATGCCACATGCTATCCCGGATTTGAAGGTATGCTCGGAGAAGATATCTATGAAGACCGTCCTGTAGTCGTGAGCAAGAATATCGTCACGGGCAATGGCCCGGGCAATGCCATGCTCTGGGCGCTCAATATCGTGAAGTGCCAATTTGGAGAAGAAGTGGCTAATCGTGTAGCCGGCGACTTACTTCTATTCCCTAAAGAGTTTTCTGAAACAGACCTTTACTTCGGATAATAGATCAACTATCATTAAGGCAGGAGAGTGCGACGGATTTGTCTCCGGCGCACTCTCTGCGCTAATGTTTTTTCTTAAGTAAGTATAGAAGATTTTCGACTCATATTATCGTTTTTAATACTTGCTTAGAATCATCTACATTCCATAATCCAAAAATGAGCAGCCACACTTCGCGGTGATGTGTGGTCAGAGAAATGATGAGCGACATATATTACACCCTATCAGGCCCCGGAGAGGGAAAATACACGGAAAAAATGAGCCGATTTCTCTCTTTTGCCTTCCCGGTGGAGAGTGCTGACAGGGCAAAGGAAATCATAAAGAAAATTCAGAATGAATATCATGATTCGCGCCATGTGTGTTGGGCTTACATGATAGGACCCGACCGCACCGAATGGCAGCTGAATGACAATGGAGAACCCTCCGGAACTGCTGGAAAACCCATATTAGGACAAATCAACAGCTTCGGACTCACAGATGTCTTAATAGCCGTAGTGAGATATTTCGGCGGAATTAAGCTCGGCACGTCAGGTCTTATAGTGGCCTATCGTGAAGCTGCTCGTCTTGCCATAGAGAATGCTGGCGTGCGTGAAATGTTCAAGATGAGCGAAATATCAGTCACGTTCCCTTATATGTCCATGAACGACGTGATGAAACTGGCTAAGATGGATGGCGTGGAGATAGTGAGGCAGACATTTGATAACACCTGCGAGATAACACTCCGCACCAGAGACGAGAAATTTAGCGAACTCAGTGGCAAACTACTTGCGGTAGATGGAGTCAGCAGAATAGACTGAAAGTGGCTCCTGCGGTGAAGTGAAAATCGGTGAAAGAGAGGTGAATTAAAAAAAAATGCCTCTAATATGCGAAAAATCGGCGAGTTGTTGCAATAGATTCAAAAATTATTGCGATATTTGCAGTGCCAAAACTCAAAATGCCCGTCCGTTGACTGACAGTTTGAGCACGAAAATAATAATAATTTAGATATATTACTACTTTAGAAATGACAAAGGCAGATATTGTAAATGAAATTTCTCGTAGCACGGGCATTGAAAAAGCCGCGGTGCTTGTCACTCTTGAGAAGTTTATGGAAGTGGTCAAGGACTCCATGGCCGATGGAAATAATGTGTACCTTCGCGGATTCGGTAGTTTTGTTCTGAAAACCCGTCGCGAAAAAACTGCTCGTAACATTTCCAAGAATACCACTATTCGCATTCCCGAGCACAAAGTGCCGGCTTTCAAGCCCTCAAAGATTTTCCTTGAGCAGGTGAAATGATTCCGAAATGACTGAGTTTATGACCCCACGATGATATAGCAAGCTGAGGTCAGATTCTCTAAATTATAAGGATTCTCTCCCGGCGGAAGCAGATTAATGAGTCTGCATAGTAGACTCCGGCTTCCATCTTTAACGAAATTATAACCACAGGCTTACGTCTTCAAGATGTATGCTTAAAAAAACAGTTTATTATGCCAAGCGGAAAAAAGAGAAAAGGCCATAAGATGGCTACTCACAAAAGAAAGAAAAGACTGAGAAAGAATCGTCACAAGAAGAAATAATATTTCTTCACGACGCCGGGTGAGGGAAAACCCGCGGCACAAAATATTCTGGTGCCGGAATTTCTCAGAGTGGAATAAAGGGCAAACGAAAGTGTCGGTTGATCCGACACCGGTAGTTTGTCTCTTTTTTCTGAGAGTCGGTTTTACTTTAAAAGTTTCCTGTCTCCGGATCGTTTCCGAGGCATTTCGCTTAAAGGTTCTCGTAGAGAAATCCCTATAGCGTCCGAGGCTATTATTTTTAAAGTGAAATTACTCTGAAATCTTATATCAATCCATATTGAATGAAAAGCGAATTAATAGTTGACGTTCAGCAGAAAGAAATCTCGATAGCACTACTCGAAGATTCACGTCTCGTATCCCTTCAGAAGGAGAGTCGTAACATCGCGTATGCCGTCGGCGACCTCTATCTCGCCAAGGTGCATAAGCTTATGCCCGGACTGAACGCGGCCTTCATTAATGTAGGCTATGAAAAGGATGCTTTTCTTCATTATCTCGATCTTGGTGCGCAGTTTAGCACTTACTACAAATTCATTAGCGAGGCCCTTGCCAATAAGAAATCTCTTCCCGACATCTCTCACTTCAAAAGAGAGCCCGACATCCCTAAGCATGGCTCAATCGCAGATGTCCTGAAGCAAGGTGACACGCTGCTTGTCCAGATAGCCAAAGAGCCAATTTCCTCTAAAGGCCCGAGACTCACTACTGACCTCTCTTTTACCGGACGCTTCATGGTGCTGATCCCTTTCGGCGATAAAATCTCTATTTCACAGAAGATCAAGTCTACTGAGGAGAAAATGAGATTAAAGCACCTCATCGGCTCAATAAAGCCAAAAGGCTTTGGAGTTATCATTAGAACTTCCGCCGAAAACAAAAGAGTAGCCGAACTTAATGCCGAGCTACGCTCGCTCGTGAAGTGCTGGGAAGATGCTATTGCCAAGATGCAACGCTCCGAACCCCCCTCTCTTATCTACGAAGAAGACTCAAGAGCCGTAAGCATTATAAGAGATGTGTTCAGCCCATCATTTGAGAGTATACACGTCAATGATGAAGAAACCTTCGCCCAGATTCAGGACTATGTGGGAGTTATTGCTCCCGATAGAAAAGACATCGTAAAGCTTTATCAGAAAGATATCCCGATTTTCGATCACTTCTGCATCACTCGGCAGATTAAGAGCAGTTTCGGGAAAACCGTCTCCTTCAAAAGCGGTGCCTATATCATCATCGAGCATACAGAGGCCCTTCATGTGATTGACGTCAATTCAGGAAATCGCTCAAAAGCTAGTAACGACCAGGAAACAAATGCCCTGGAAGTAAACCTAAGGGCCGCCGATGAAATAGCCAGACAGCTGAGACTCCGAGATATGGGCGGTATCATTGTCATCGACTTCATCGACATGAACAAGGCTGAGCACAGGCAAGCTCTATATGACCACATGCGCCAGATTATGGCTAATGACCGTGCCAGACACAACATTCTTCCCCTATCCAAGTTCGGTCTTATGCAGATCACAAGACAGAGAGTCAGACCCGCACTTGACATCGCCACCAGTGAGACCTGTCCCTCATGCTTTGGCAAAGGGGAGATACAGCCTTCTCTGCTTTTCACCGATAAGCTGAAAGAGAAGATTGACTATCTTGTCAATGACCTCAAAGTGAAGAAATTCACTATGTTTGTTCATCCATTTGTAGAAGCCTATGTCAAAAAGGGCGTTTTCTCCCTATATGGTAAATGGCGTAGAGAATATGGCCGCAACTTCAAAATCCTCAGTGATGAGTCTCTCGCATATCTGGAGTATAAGGTCTTGGATGGTGACAAGCAGGAAATAGATCTTAAAGAAGAAAAGGACGTTAACAGTAGTCATACAAAATCACATTCTAAGGTCTCTGCTAGAGATAATGATTGAAAGATAACAGAACATACTTTTAAATTCTAATATAAAGAGAGAACGGTCAGATAATCTGAACCGCTCTCTCTTTATATGTGAGAAAAATTAATATATATACGAATGCGAGCTTTCTTAAAATGTATTAATAGGCTCGCAGCACGCGAGATGTCATCCTATTACCATCCGCTCTCCGCAAGGTTGGGTATCTCTCCAAATCTGTTGGTTTGGGGCTCAGAGGGTAGAAGAAGAAGGATGAAGAGCCAGATCCCTCCGATGAAGGGCACAAAAGAGATGAAAAACCATCCTGCGCCTCTGCCTGTGTCGTGAAGTCGACGGCAAGTGATTGGCACCATCGCCAGAATCTCGAAAATCCATAGAAGAAAGAGCGCCAGGGAACTTCCGGTTCCTAAGGCTGCAAACATCTTCGCATACAATTCCGTGGGATTGGCAGCAGTCGCAAATGCTGTAGGATCAGAGAAAAGAGGAGAAAGCGCAGGAATGGTGACCAGGTAGCTTATGATCACAATGAAAAGATACCACCACCAGAACTCGGAGCGGGACGAGCGTCCTGAGATAGACAGGAAACGGTTGAAGCCCATTTTAATGGCTTGAATGAAGCCTACTGTTTTCTGATACATAACGAGATAATTTTATAGGTTGGAAAATCAAAAAGTTATTCTGTTTCACTATTTGGAGCTATTGCTATGCCCGGCATTTTCTGCATCGGCATTTTCTTTAGTATCTACCATATTAGGGTCGGGAGCGAGTCTGCTGCTGAAATAAGCAAATATGAGTGTGATGAAGGCTACCGTGAGAATTACAATGGCAGTGGAGTGCATGATATTACCTTTGCCCACAAGAGGACTAACTACCGCTCCAAAGAGATAACCCCCGATACCCAGAATGGCTGAGGCGCCTCCGGCATCGCTGCGTCCCTCATTCATTGACAAAGTATTGCTGACAGTGAAATTCATACCGAGGCAAAAGAGAAGTGGCAGAATGAACACCTCAAAACTCCAGAGATTGTGAAGTGTAAATATGAAAATTGCGAGAATTATCGCACATATCATGACACCGATACTCCCCGCAAGGGCAGCTCTCTTCAGTACCTTAAAGCGCAGAGCTATCATTGCCCCGGCTGCTACTGCCAATGCGTTTGCTCCCATGATTCCGCCAAATCCCAATTTGGAAAAGCCGAATTCATCCTGATATATAAAGGGCGCTCCGGAAATGTAGGCAAACAGGATGCCGAGAGAGGCCCCTTTGAGGAGCACATGTGTCATAAACTTTCTATTGCGAAGAAGTGTGCCATATCTTCCGAAGGCCTGAAGCAAACTCCCATTATCTCTTTTTGACGGTGGAAGAGTCTCTTTCAGTTTCGGAGAGAAGAGCAGAAGGATTATGGAGAATATGGCCAGCACTGCGAATGCCCCCTGCCAATCCCATTTTATAGCTATCAGACCGCCGATGACCGGTGCCGAAGCCGGCGCAAAGCCATTAATAGCTCCAATGATTGCCATTGTCTTGGCCAGAGGCCTCCCCTCATATACGTCTGCCGGAATAGTACGGGCAAGAAAATATCCTGCCGAGGCACCGAAGCCTTGAAATAGACGGCAAATGAGGAAAAAATTTATAGTCGGAGAAAAAATGCTCACGATAGCCGCAATCGTGAAGAGTATCATGGATAGGATAAGAACCGGCTTGCGGCCATATTTATCACTTATCGGCCCAAGGATAAGTTGGCCCAATGCAAGTCCTATCATTCCCGTGGTGAGTCCAAGCTGGACTACGGATGCTGAGCAGTGGAAAAACTTTGTCATGGAGGGGAGCGAGGGGAGATACATATCGTTGACAAAGGAGCCGAAAGCACTCAGTCCGGCCATATATATCACAAAGAATGTGAAATGTATGCCAAGCGAGACGGCAGCGGGAGATTTTATTTTGCTTTTCATAGTTTATAGTAGGTGATGTCACTATAATATAAACTCCCTGACGACCAATAAGGTTGAGTCATCAGGGAATTTTATTTGGAAGGCGCGAAAAAATGACGCGATGGTAATATGAAGATTAACTATTCAATGGCCGCAAGCAAATCAGCTACTATAAATGTCGAGCCTCCTACGTATATCACGTCTTCCGCAGCCGCTCTCTTTGTAGCCTCTCTGTAAGCCTCTGCTACTTCGGAAAACGATTCTCCTTTAAGCCCGATGGCCTCAGCTTTAGCCATCAGCTCCCGCACTGGAAGTGCCCGTGGGATTTGGGCCTGGGTGAAATAATATTCTGCATCTTTAGGGAAGAGCTCTATAATATGATCAATGTCCTTATCCGCCACAAACCCCGCTACTATGTGCAACCGCGCACTCTTCGGCCTGCTGCTCATGATTCTTTCCAGCTGAGAGAAATTATATTTCAGTCCCCCCTCATTGTGTCCCGTGTCGCATATTGTAAGAGGAGAGTCGCAGAGTCGTGTCCAGCGTCCTCTGAAGCCGGTCATGCTCTCCACATCTTTCACTCCTTTCTGTACGGCATTCTCTGAAATTTCTATGCCGGCATCGCGCAGCATTTTCACGGCAGTGAAGTAGGTGTTCAGATTCTTTACCTGATAGTCTCCTGAAAGGGTAGTGGAGAAGCGGCCGACGAGTTCAGCATCTCCGGAGATGCCCCCTTCCGGATGAATGTTGATATCTCGGATGGCAGGATGGTCTTCTGCAAAGATGCCTACGGTGTCTACTTCATTTATTTTATCCTCAAACACCCTGCGCACGTCGCCTGTGGCCTCGCCGATCACTACCGGAATCCCTTTCTTTATAATGCCGGCCTTTTCACGGGCTATAGCAGCGGCAGTGCTGCCCAGAAACTGTGTGTGGTCGCTGGAAATATTAGTTATCACACACCCCTGCGGAGTAATAATGTTGGTAGAGTCAAGACGACCGCCCATGCCCACCTCTATAACTGCATAGTCCACTCCCTCACTGGCAAACCAGTCGAAAGCCATCATCATGGTGAGTTCAAAGAAACTCGGATGTCCGTCGTAATCTGAAGCGCGAAATCTTTCCACGAAATCTATCACGCGTTCCTCCGGAATCATCTCTCCATTGATTTTCATTCTCTCTCGGAAGTCCACGAGATGTGGCGATGTGTATAGAGCTGTTTTATATCCCTGAGCCTGAAGGGTGGAGGCAAGAAGGTGTGAGGTGCTTCCCTTGCCATTGGTGCCTCCTATGTGGATAGAATGAAATTTTTTGTGAGGATGCCCGAAATATTCATCAAGTTTTTCTGACGTCTGCAGCCCGGGTTTATAAGCAGCAGCTCCAACCCTCGAAAACATCGGGAGCTGTGAATATAGATAGTCAAGAGCTTCTTTATAATCCATAGATAAGATAGCCGGCAAGTCCGGCCAGTATTATAACTAATATGGGATGAATCTTCTTTTTACCTCCGCTTCCCGGTATAGGAAAGAATACCAGACAGAAGGCCACAACGCTTATCACGATATTTACCACCAGTTGCCAGCTTATCCCGTTGGGATTGAAATTGGAAGCATTCATAAGCATTAACGCCGCGGAGGCTATCAGACCAACCACTACCGGGCGCAGCCCCATGAAGATTCCCTTTATTATCCCGCTTTCGTGATGACGTCTTATGAAGTGAGAGCTATACAAAACGAGAAAGAATGAGGGTAGAACCACGGCAAGCGTCGCCAGACATGATCCGAGAAGTCCCCAGGCCACTCCACTATATTCAGGCGAGACTGAGCCGGGGGCCACATAGCCGATATAGGTAGCGGAATTAATGCCTATCGGGCCGGGGGTCATCTGGGAGATGGCCACGATATCGGTAAACATTGTCTCCGATATCCATCCGGGCCCTACCACCGCTTTCTCCACTAATGACAACATGGCGTAGCCCCCGCCGAAGCCGAAGATGCCTATCTTTATATAAGCCCAGATGAGCTGCAGGTAGATATTATTCATGCCACTTCACCCCCTTTCCTTATGCGTGAGTGAGTGTATCGGAAGTAGAGATAACCACCAAGGCCGCCAAGCAATATGTATAATATCGGATTAGAGATAAATCCCATATCAAGCCATATCATCAGAGTCACTAAGGCCGGTATCCATAAGGTGCGAAGCTTTATGCCGGCTGCTTTCGCCGAGGTGATTACGGGCGCCACTATCAGAGCTACCACGGCCGGACGTATCCCCATGAAAATCGCCGATATGGTCTTATTATTCTTTATCATATCCGGAGTCAGAAAGATGGCGATCGCGAGGATAATTAGGAAAGAGGGGAGTATAGTGCCCAGGGCGGCTATCGCTGCCCCCTTACCCTTCCGCAGATGATCGCCCACGGCAGTGGCTATATTCACGGCGAGTATGCCCGGCAAACTCTGCGCAACGGCAAGAAGGTCAAGAAAATCATCTCGTTCTATCCACCCGTTTTTGTCTACGATCTCTCTCTCTATTATCGAAATCATGGCCCAGCCACCTCCAAATGTGAATGCCCCGATTTTAAAGAAACTTGTGAAGAGGCGAAGATAAAGATTGCCCGACTTTTTATGTCCGGCGTTAGGGGTTGGTGAAGTCTCCATCAGTCGTCATATTCAAATTCATACTCATCGGCAAGGCGTATATTCACTGCATAGCAGAACGTGCCCGTGTTTTTCAGGTTTGGCTCTTTCTGCACATCGAAGATCACCTCATCCTCATCTATAAGGTCTTCATCCGTAAATTCTCGCGCCTGATATTTAAACTTCCCTACGAGGATATACGGCCTTCCGTAGTTGTGCTTATAGATGCCCGGAATGTCATAATCCCTGTCGTAATATGTGCCGTAACGACTCACCTTTATCACCTTCTTTGGCTCACGGTAAGATGCGTAATCACTCTCCTCCATTTCTTCCATCTCCTGGGGGGGAGTGTTCTCTACTCTCTCCTGAGCATTCTCGGCCACTTCTCTGCCGAAGAGGAATGATTTGTCATAGTTGCTCACGTCAATCTTCCCGAGCACCTTAGGCTTGTTAAGTTCAAATTCTGTCTTGAAAAGGACATCGTCATCATGCTGCGTAAGGAATCCAAAGGAATTGTTGTCATCATCGCTGTTGTTCTGAGCCTCTTCTCTTTCCCGCGCCGAGTCTACAGCCGAGGCATTAGCGTCAGATTCTATGATGTCACGATCCAATTCCTCCTCCTCATCAGAGCGGAACACCCTCTTGGAATGGTCATCTATCAGAGAGGGGGAGAGCCAGTCTGAATCCTGAGTCATTACCATGCGCGCTTTTCTGTAAGCCATGCCGGGGGTGAGAATAGTGTGTCCGATATATTTCCCACTCAACTTGGCTTTCTCTACCATAAGTGCGATGTCCACGTGATTGTTGTTGACAAAATCAAGCGACATGGGGATAAGCTGCATGAGGCGTCGCCGCTTCGTATCGTAAATTGGAATCACCATCCGGTAGTTCCATTTCACTTTCTTTATAGCGCGTCGCAGTGAAAGCTCGAGAGCATCTTTAAGACGTAGGCGCGTGAAGTCATCGCTATACAGATAATCTCGGAAATCATCATAAAACTCCTGATTAGGCTCGAATGCCTCCTGCGGCCATTCAAAGCCTGATGGCACGAATTGCGCCAAGAAGGATAGAGGAAGTCTCTCCAGACGCTCAAGTATATGCTCAAACGGGAGGGTAGGGATTCCGGCCTTAGGATCATATATGATGTCTTCCGGATTCTCAAAATAGAAGGCCCGGCGTGGAAGACGCGAAAAATGGCGAGATAGTATCTGCCCGGAACGTCGGTTGCCCGGTGTGCACCATGAGTTAAATACCCACTTTTGCAAACCCTCTTTCCGGTTAGCTGAAAAGAGTGCATAAATAGGGTCATAAAGACGGTCTACAAGTCCGGTATTGAAAACTGCCCATTTCCCGGCCTCGATAATGGCATCTGCATGGCCACTTTTGCGCATGTGCAGAAGGCGTTTGAAGGTATTGGTGATATAGGCACGCAGTATCCCGTAGGGCTGTTCGCCATCCGCCCAGTTTTCTGGAAGCGCCATATCGGCAAGCACTTTCAGCTTGCTGTCAAATCCTGACATAAAGCCCCACGTAAATAGCGACTGCGGATTAGAATATCTCGCCGTGTTTAGCTCCTCTGCCTTCTCAAGTCCCTGACGGGTCAGCCGTAAGGCTATATATCCCGGCTGCTCTGCGCGTCCCGGGGTCTCGTCTGTTGCAGGGATGGCTGGTTGAGGTTCTACATTAAGTCGCTCTATAAAGGGGGAGTATTCCTCGCTTGCCAGTATGCTCTGAAAGGAAATATCATCATCTGCAAATGAAGATAGAAGTCCTCGCTGATGTAGTTGTTCGGTGACATCACGCATCTTGGTCAGTCCATTCTCATCTTTCAGAATGTAGATTATCATCAATAGCGCTTCAAATAAATCTGTATATGCCATAAGTAAATAAGTAAATTATAATAAATATCGATATATTAGGGAATATATATAGATATAGGAGTAATAATCATAAGATTTTTTTCATTTTACTGTTTTTCATCATCTTGATTACCATACTTAATGCAAACATGCATCCATTACATATTGCAAATTTAGAAAAATTTAGTGAAAAATGCAAGAGCTGGCTTCTATCAATTAGAGTCTGTAGGACTATGTCAAAAATTCTTGTGGATTAGGGTCTAAATCGTTCAATCTTCATAAGAATTGCACATTGAGTCCGGGTCTCCATACTTTTCCTTTAACGTATCATATAATTCCGGATTCTTCTTCTTTATATAACTCGCTGAAATTATAATTACTTTTCGGCATTCTGCTTCCTCAAACATTCCGATATGGACATCGTTCTTATTCATATTCAGGCGTAGAGATAGCCATGAATAGGCATTATATCTCGAACGCTTGAGCTTATTTCTCCATATTGAATCAAACCACCCATGAGCGATTTTTCTTAAACTGCGAGTTGAGGGAGTCGCTAAAATCCCCATTGCCCTCTCTGTGCCGGGATGACAACCTACAAATGCTCCGCATTTCTCACAAACGCGTCTTTGTTTAGGCTCGTTGTCATATTCTTTTATTACGCTTCTAACATGGCATTTGGGACACACAAGTCCATTCAGTATGTCATCATCATATTTCATACAACTCCTTCGGATAGCTAAGTAATTTTTTTACAACTAACTTATAACTGACTTATAGCTAACTTGCAACTAACTTATAGCCAACTTACAGCTGACTTATAGGTAACTTGCAACTAACTTATAGCCAACTAACAGCTGACTTATAGGTAACTTGCAACTAACTTATAGCCAACTTACAGCTGACTTATAGCTAACTTACAGCTGACTTATAGCTAACTTACAACTAACTTATAGTTAACTTACAACTAACTTATAACTTACCAATGGTTTATTTTGGTTTAAAAGGAAACATAATCTAAGAGGGTGTGTCAAAAATAATTTTTTTGACACACCCTCACGTATGGTTTTAATAAACTTTACTCTGTAAAGAGTCAGTTCAACTTGTCAACCGACAATTACTTTTTAACCTGAATAGTAACTGCGCGATCGAGGGGAGCTGCATCAGCACCATAGTTCTCCTCGAGGTTGCCGTTGTTGATAGTTGCATCGAGCTGGCTCTCAGCTACGCCGCAAGATACGAGGTAGTTCTTAACGCCGTTTACACGAGCTTCACGGAGACGAGTGTTGATTTCGTCGTTGCCGGTGTAGTTGTCAGCCCAACCGGTGAGGAGGTACTGCTTGTTGGTATCCTGGTTCATGATACCTGCTACAGAGCGGAGGATGTTCTTCTCACGTGCAGAGAGTGAAGACTGGTTGATGGGATAGTAGATAGTAGCGAGACGCTCGCAGTCTGCGTATACGCGAGAACCTTTGTCGCGAGAGTTGCCATTGTTCTCATCCTGAAGCATCTTGATCTGTCTCTTCAGGTTGCCGATCTCATTCTGAGCTGCGTTGAGGTTAGCTACGAGTGCGTCACCCTCAGCATCGGTGTATTTCCAAGTGGGGCAAACTGCGGTTACGGGGCAGTTCCACTCGTTCTTACCGAAGTGGTAGGTAAGACCTGCGTTTACGCTGGGAAGAAGCTCTGCCTTGTCGAAGTCGATGCCTTCTGCCTGAAGGTCGATGAAGATGTCAAGGTGCTTAGCCACGCGGAAGTTGTTCTGCAGGCCGATGTTGGCATAGAGGTTGTCATCGTGTGATGCACGCCATTCGAGGTTGCCGTCCTTGTAGGCACGACGGAGATTCCAGCGAGCACCTGCGCCTCCGTGGAGTACTGCGTTGTATACACGGTTGGGCTTGTAGCCACACCACCAGTTGGTAAGGTTGATCATTACGTCAAATTCACCACCGATACCCATGAATTTCTGGGGATAGTAGCCATTGTCAAATGCACCGTCATTCATTTTACGGAAGGTGCCGTCTGCGGTAGTTGCGCCTTTGGGCATTACCCAAGAAGCACCGAAGCGGAAGCCGAATACGGGGCTTACCCACTTACCTACGAAAAGGCCGGCCTGTGCGCCGATACGGTTTTTGAATTCAGGAACCTTAACATCGTGGTAGCCCACGAGTACATTAGCACCACCCTGAGCGGTGATGAACCAATTGTCTGCGTTGCGGTTCATAAGGACGCCCTGTGAGCAGTCCTCTACGTACGTAACTTCCTGTGCATTAGCCTTGGAAGCACCGCACAATGCTACAGTGGCAAGTGCGAGTAATACAATTTTCTTCATAGAACAACAATATTAAGTAATTAAAAATTTCGTTCGTTGTCGCATTATCGGGTGCAAAGATAATACTTTTTTTTTAATGTAACATTAAGATTCTAAAAAAAGTTTAATGCGACCCACAATATTTTCCGTCGTATAGCCGAATTTTTCATCCAGCACTTTATAAGGTGCTGATGCCCCGAAGTGGTCAAGGCCATAAATCGTATGTTCCCCTCGCATGACGGGTGATAGGGTCACGGGAAGCCCTGCTGTGAGTCCGAAGGTCTTTACTTTTCTCGGCATTACCTGCTCTTTATATTCTTCCGGCTGTCTCTCAAACAGACCCAGTGAGGGCATCGATACTACCTGAGCGCGTATGCCATCCTCTGCAAGTTTGGCGGCTGCATGGCATAGGAGTGACACTTCGCTGCCATTGGCTACGAGAACTACGTCGGGATGCTCGGCCGCTATAACTATATAGCCGCCCTTTTCTGCCATGCGTGCATCCTTGCGACGGTCTTCAGAGGGGAGATCCTCTAAATCCTGACGTGACAATATGAGCACGCTTGGAGTCTCTGTGTTCTCCATGGCCAGACGATAACATTCCACTGTCTCAGCAGCGTCGGCCGGTCTGAGCACAAGTGTTGAAGCTTTTCCTTTGAAATTATTGAGTTGCTCCATTAGTCTTATCTGCGCTTCCTGCTCTACGGGCTGATGTGTGGGGCCATCTTCTCCTACGCGGAATGCATCGTGCGAGAAGATATATTTTACAGGAAGTTCCATTAAAGCCGACATTCTGATGACCGGCTTCATGTAGTCGCTGAAGACGAAGAATGTGGCGCAGGCTCCGATAAGACCGCCATGGAGCGCTATGCCGTTCATGATAGCTGCCATGGCCATTTCCGACACTCCGGCCTGAAGGAAGGCGCCTGTGAAGTCGCCGGGTGTGAAGGCGTGTGTCTTCTTTAGGAAGCCGTCTGTCTTGTCGCTGTTGGCGAGGTCGGCGCTGGAGACTATCATGTTGCCTACGTGCTCTGCGAGATATCCGAGCACTGCCGCCGATGCGCTTCTGGTGGCCATGCCGGGCTTCAGCGGAATCTCATCCCAATTCAGTTTCGGCAGTTTGCCGGAAAGATAAGAGTCCAGTGTGTTGGCAAGTGAAGGATTTTCATCGGCCCATTTGGCATGAGCATCCTTGCGTTCCGCCACAATTCTTTTAAGCTCGTGGCGTCTTTCCTCATACATTTTTTCCACCTCCGGAAGTATTCTCCAGGGATTCTCAGGGTCACATCCGAGGTTTGAGATTGTGGCCTCCATGTCTGCCCCGGCTTTGGAGAGTGGCTGTCCGTGAGTGGAAACCGCTCCCTCAAGAGAGGTGCCGTCTGCTGCCACGGCTCCCTTTGCCATTATAGTGTGACCGATGATGAGGGTGGGGCGTCTTTTCTCCTCATGAGCCTGCAGAAGTGCTTTCTCTATCTCTTCGGGGTCATTGCCGTTAATCTCTATCACGTTCCAGTTCCATGCGCGATATTTGGCGGCGGTGTCTTCCGATGTCACGTCGTGCACCTTTGTGGAGAGCTGCACGTCATTCGCATCGTAGAACATTATCAGGTTATGCAGACCGAGATATCCGGCTATGCGTCCTGCGCCCTGCGAGATTTCCTCCTCTATGCCTCCGTCTGAGATAAAGGCGTAGGTTTTATGAGCAATTGTCTCTCCGAAACGAGCCACCAGGTATCTTTCAGCGATTGCGCATCCTACTGCCATCACGTGGCCCTGTCCGAGGGGGCCCGAGGCATTCTCTACGCCTCTTACGGGGTCAAGTTCAGGATGGCCGGGGGTCACGCTGCCCCACTGACGGAATTGCTGCAACTCGCCGATTGTGTATCTTCCGGTGAAGGCGAGTACTCCGTATAGCATAGTCGACATGTGGCCGGGATCAAGAAAGAAGCGGTCACGTCCTATCCACAATGGCTCTTCGGGGTCATAGACCATAAAGCGGGAGAAGAGTACGTTTGCAAAATCGGCTGCTCCCATTGCGCCTCCGGGGTGTCCGGATTTGGCCTTCTCCACCATTTCTGCTATTAGCACGCGAAGATTGTCGGCTGCGCGGGTCATCAGTTTTTTATCCATGTCTACTTTTTGTAAGTCTCTCTCTGCTTCTCCGTCCGTTTTGAGATTGCGGCAGCGGAAGGTTAGAGAGAAATTTTATGATTAGTATGTTTAATATTTCTGTCATCAAGGTAATGGCTTGAGGGTGAATGGTTTTATTCATCACTCAAGCCATTTATGTCTTTAGAGATAGAGCTGTGGGTCATTATCATCTACAGGGATTTCAGGATTTACATTTTTAGAACCTGAGAGTGCGTAATATAGCAGATAGAGAAGACCTCCGACTATCAGCCAGTAAGAGGCCATGTATCCGGCCTGACCTGCTATCCACGTCTGAATGAGCGGGAGCACGCCACCGCCTACCACCATCATCATGAAGAGGCCGGAGGCCTGTGCGGTGTAAACTCCGAGTCCTTCTACGGCGAGATTGAAGATAGCGCCCCACATAAGAGACGTGCAGAGGCCGCATAAGATAAGGAGGAGGGCTGAGAGGGGCACGGTTGGCTTAGCGTTGACGGCATTGACGATCTGGTGAGGTTGCTTCTCGGAGTTGGAGATGAGACGTCGGGTGGCATTACTGCCATTCTTTAGTTCGAGCTCTTCGTTTACGGTGTATTTATCCAGTTTGTCGGCCGAGGGATTTGAGAAAAATTCAAGTATCTTCTCTTCCGGCATACCTGCCTGAACAAGAGTGCTGCGTACGCTGTCGGCGGAGTCATATATCATGGAGGGCACCTCAATCCTGACTGTAGTGGGTATGCAGATTGCTGCGGAAACGAGTACTGCGCCTATTCCGGTAACTGTCATAAGTTGGGCGCGTGTCGAGACCTTACTGGATATAGCTGAGGAGCAAAGACGTCCTACGAGCATGAGAAGCCAATAGATAGCGACTATTGCACCCGCTATCGTGGAGGCGTCGCCTACTATGCCTGCTCCGGTGCTCTTCTGGTCAGCAAGGAAGAAATTAAGTGTGCCGGGGATGCCCACTTCAATGCCGACATAAATGAAGATGCCGATGATGCCGAGCACCGTGTGGCGGAAGCTCCAGGGGGAGTGGCGGAATTTCTTCTTGGCTCCCACGCTGTCGTTAGATTCCGGGATGTTGACAAAGAGAATAATGAGAAATGAAACTACGAAGACGCCCATCGCGATAAAGAGGAGAGGGGAGACAGTGCTTATGGTAGTCTCACGAGTCAGCTGGCCGATGAGGGCACCTACAAGGAAGGGGGTAAGGGCTCCGGAGAGGGAGTTGAATGAGGCTCCGGTCTGAAGCAGCTGATTTCCTTTGTTGCCACCGCCGCCAAGTGTGTTGAGCATTGGATTGGCTACGGTGTTGAGCATGCAGACGCAGAAACCGCAGATGAAGGCACCAAGCAGATAGATGATAAAGTTCAGAGTGACGTTGAAGTGTCTGATAACTTCGGTCTCTTTGCCTGCGAGATCCTCAAATACGGATGCAGTGCCCTGATGAATACTTATGTCGGTGCCAACTACGCTTGACATCCACTGAACAAAAAGTCCGATTATGCCAATCGCCATCGCCCACAGGGCTGTTTTTTTATAGCCTATCTTGACTATGAGTTTGCCGGCGGGCACTCCCATACAGAGATAAGCAAGAAAGTTCATCATGTTTCCAAGCATGCCGAGGAAACTGTTTCCCTGATAAGTATTGGCCCAGATGGTGCCAATCGGGGCTGCGAGGTTCGTTACGAAAGAAATCATCGCAAATAGCAGGAACATTGCGATAATCGGGAGGGTATTAGACCCCGCTTTCTGCATTCTGCCGGTAGATTTGTCTGTCATAGTCTGTGAGATGAGTTGATACTATAATATAGATGAGTCGGAT
This sequence comes from Bacteroidales bacterium, assembly GCA_014800685.1. Lineage (GTDB taxonomy): Bacteria > Bacteroidota > Bacteroidia > Bacteroidales > Muribaculaceae > Lepagella. The sequence continues at coordinate 96,774 of JAAVFQ010000003.1, read as the reverse complement.
GTAGCTTTGCAAGTCGGCTTGATCAGATGAGGCTGTCACGGCTATCCCTTATCTGCCTGCCCACATTAGTAAGTGAGAAAAATCAAGCGCATATAAAAACTCAGTTATTTTGGAGATAATTACCGGCGAAGCATAGGGAGATATTAGCATATCTGACTGAGTGACAACACGGAATTAGCCCAAAAGAGCAAGTTTTATACTGCAGGAGTTTGAATACGCATATCCCGTTTAATTTTTAGAACTCACTTACATATAAACCATTCAGATGTCCTAATGGTTTTCGGAGGATGGCAGATTGGTATAATTGTCAGCGTGCGCAGATGCCTGTTTGAGTTAGAAATATTTACCGGAACCGCTGCAGTCCGTCAATATTCTCTCTGTCCGAAAATTGCCGTTCCCACTCTCACAAGGTTAGAACCCTCTTTCACAGCCAGCGGCCAGTCTCCCGACATCCCCATGGAGATAGTCTCAAATCCGCGGAGGTCAGGGGCTATCTCCTCCTTAATGGTACGGAATGTCCCGGCAATGGTGCTGAAGTCTTCACGGATGCGAGTCTCATCCTCCACGTTGGAGGCCATCCCCATAACTCCGCAGATATGAGTGGCTTTGAGATTTTCAAACCGTCTTTCGCGGAAATAACTCAGAAGCTCATCTACCGAGAATCCGAACTTTGTCTCTTCCCGCGCCACATGAAGCTGCATAAGCACATTGCTCACTACGCCGGCCTTCACAGACTCCTTATCTATTACATCAAGAAGCTTTTCAGTGTCGACGCTCTCTATCATTGCCGTTTTCCCAATGATAGATTTCACCTTATTAGTCTGAAGATGTCCGATGAAGTGCCATCTTATATCGTCCGGAAGTTCCGTAATCTTAGCCAACAATTCCTGCGCTCTGCTCTCTCCGAAGATCCTCTGTCCGGCCTCGTAGGCTTCGCGCACGGCCTCTGCGGGATGAAACTTTGAGACGGCCACGAGCTCCACACCCTGCGGAAGCAAAGCGTGGAGTTCGCGTATCTTTTCCTGAATGCTGCTCTGCATATCCATATCAGCCTTCGGCCTCCTTTTTTGCAGCGGAGGAGTTATTAAATGGAAAGACGTCCATCAGGGGCGTTTCAGCCACAGAGACCACTTCATAGTCTCCCATGGTGCCCTTCATGCCATCCTCAAAAACTGAGAGCGCATCCTCCACGCTGCTCGCCTGAACGAGGATGAATGAGTTAGACTTCTTTTCTTTGCCTGACTTTTCATCTATGGTGATGAAAGCCACCTTTACCATATAATATTTGTCTCCGTTGGGATTGAAAAATATCTCGGAGATTTTTGTTTTTTTAACGGCAGATACAGAATACTCGCCCGACATGTAGGGAGTAATCTCTTCAATAATGCGTTTTTCGGCTTCCGTGAAGGTTATCGCATCAAGCAGATAAGGCTCATTGACCTTCTTGGGCATGCCGTTTTCCTGCATTTTGTCATATCTTACCTTGCATTCAAACCAGACTGCCATGTGTTAATTAAGTTCTGAGTGAGTAAGTTCTAAAAAAAAGTATATTCCTGAAGAAAGTCAGCAGAGTCATCAGTGGCGGCAAATTACGGATCCGCTACCCTGATGAGTGGCAAGCACGAGCACTTCGGCTATCTGCACGTGGGCCGGAGCTTGCGCTGCATAGAGCACTACGTCGGCTATGTCGTCTCCGGTGAGGGGAGAGATGCCTTTATAGACATTATCGGCGCGCTGCTCATCGCCGTGAAATCTTACTTTGCTGAATTCTGTCTCTACGAGGCCGGGCTTTACGTTGGTCACCTTGACATTGCTGTCAGCAACGTCGATGCGCAGCCCGTCTGATATCGTCTTTACGGCAGCCTTAGTGGCACAATAGACGTTTCCTCCGGCGTAGGCGGCATCGCCGGCTACTGAGCCGATATTGATGACGTGACCTCTCTCTCTGGCTACCATGCCGGGGACTACCAGTCGTGTCATGGTCAGGAGTCCCTTGATGTTGGTGTCTATCATGGTGTCCCAGTCGTCATAGTCACCCTCATATTCCGGCTCAAGGCCAAGAGCGAGTCCGGCATTATTGACCAGCACGTCCACCTCTTTCCATTCCTGCGGCAGACCCTCAATGGCCAACGTTGCTGCGTTGCGGTCTCTTACGTCAAAGATAAGTATGAGCACTTCGGCTCCTTCGGCCAGCAATTCAGATTCGATTTCAGCGAGTTTATCAGCGCGGCGGCCGGTGAGAATCACGCGATAGCCCGCTTTTGCAAACTTACGGGCGCAGGCACGTCCTATGCCGCTTGTGGCTCCTGTTATAAGTGCGATTTTATTTTCCATGGTCTTGCATTATTCAGATTTCCCCTATCCACATACCGCTGCAAAGATACAAATTTTTTTCCGCATAGCCACTCCCACACCTCAAAAATCTGCATCTGGTGCTCTCCTCACCGTCAAACTGATTTTTTTGAAACAATCGAGCCTTTTTGGGGTTATTTATATATAAGGGTGTATAGCCCGATGATTCCACTCTCCTGAGACTGCAACCTTTTTTCAGATTTGCCATACATGGAAATGCTCGCAGCCCTCACGCAAGGCATAAGAAAGCGCCTGCGTGCCATATTCTATCTCTATTACGACGGTTTTCGCTCTATGACCGTCGGCAAGACGTTATGGGTCATAATTCTCCTCAAACTTTTTATCTTCTTTGTTGTCATCAAGTGGCTCTTTTTCCCAAACCTTCTCTCGCGTGATTATGACACCGACGAAGAGAGGGCCGCTCACGTGCGCCATGAACTGACCACTCGCTGACACCCTCGTTTACTTACTTAGGATATATAGTTTAACTTTAAGGACTTACTTATGGACGATTTAATGACAGTAGTTGACTGGTCGCGCTGGCAATTCGCACTGACGGCCATCTACCATTGGCTTTTCGTGCCCCTGACCTTAGGTCTCTCCCTGATCGTAGCCATCATGGAGACTATCTATGTCAGGACAGGGGAGCAGAAATGGCTTAAAACAACTAAATTCTGGATGCTGCTTTTCGGCATCAATTTCGCTATCGGCATTGCCACAGGTCTGATTCTGGAGTTTGAGTTCGGCACGAACTGGAGTAATTATTCCTGGTTTGTCGGCGATATCTTTGGAGCTCCCCTGGCCATCGAGGGTATCTTCGCCTTCTTCATTGAGGCTACTTTCGTGGCGGTCATGTTCTTTGGCTGGAACAGGGTTAGCAAGAGATTTCATCTTGTCTCCACCTGGATGACGTGGTTTGGAGCATCATGCTCAGCGCTATGGATTCTCGTGGCCAACTCCTGGATGCAATATCCTGTGGGAATGAAGTTTGACCCTGAGCAGATGAGAAATGTGATGGACAACTTCTGGGCCCTCTTCTCTCCTGTAGCCATCAATAAATATCTCCATGCCGTGACGAGCGGCTGGGCTCTGAGTGGTGTTTTTGTCATAGGCGTGAGCTGCTGGTTCCTCTGGAAGAAGAGAAATATTGAGTTTGCGGAGCGCTCCATGAAGGTCGGTGGCTGGATTGGCCTTATAGGATTGTTGCTGACGATGTATACCGGCGATGGCTCAGCCATCGAAGTGGCCCGCACGCAGCCCATGAAACTTGCTGCCATGGAGGGTCTGTACAATGGCTCTCAGGGACAGTCGCTGGTAGCCGTCGGCATGGTGAATCCTGAAAAGAACTGGGCCGATGACACCGATGAATACCTCTGGGCTATAGAAATTCCCAAGGGCCTCTCATTCCTTGCCACTCATGACTTCAATGCTTTCGTGCCCGGCGTGAGCGACCTCGTGAAGGGCGTGGCCATTAATGAAAAGGGAGATACAGTCAGCACTGTAAGTTATGCTGACCGCATTCTCATTGGCAAGCAGGCTCACGAAGCCCTTCGCCGCTATGACAAGGCTAAGGTGGAGGGAGACAAGGCTGCGATGGAGACTGCGCGTAAAGATCTTGAGGCCAATTACAAATATTTCGGCTACGGCTATTTCGACAGTGTAGACGAGGCTATTCCCCCTATCGGCATGACATTCTATGCTTTTCGCGTGATGGTCGGTCTCGGCTCCTATTTCATTCTCTTCTTCATCGTAGTTCTCTTCGCTGTCTATAAGAAAGACTGGTTCCGCAAGAGCGTCTGGCTGCAGTGGATCGCCATGCTTTCGATACCTCTGGTATATGTCTGCTCTCAGGCCGGATGGATAGTGGCGGAAGTAGGTCGTCAGCCATGGACTGTGCAAGATCTTCTTCCCACCCGAGCTGCTATTTCAGCTATCTCAGCGGCCTCAGTGATGGTGACATTCTGGATGTTTGCAGCTATATTCACCATTCTTCTTGTAGCCGAGGTGAGCATCATGTGCAGACAGATAAGCAAAGAGAGTAAAAAGGAATTATAACAGCCACATTCAAAAAACTGAATAATCATGACACTCGAATATCTTCAAAACTACTGGTGGCTCCTGATTTCTGTTCTTGGGGCGCTGCTCGTCTTCCTGCTCTTCGTGCAGGGTGGGCAGTCTATGCTTCTCAGTATGAAAAATGAGGCAGACCGCGAACTTACGGTAAATGCCATGGGGCGCAAATGGGAGCTGACTTTCACCACTCTCGTAACCTTCGGGGGAGCTTTCTTCGCAGCCTTCCCCCTCTTCTACAGCACCTCTTTCGGCGGTGCTTACTGGCTCTGGATTATTATCCTTTTCAGCTTCATAGTGCAGGCTGTCAGCTATGAATATCGTCTTAAGAAGGGTAACGTATATGGCACCGGCACTTACGACGTATTCCTCTTCATTAATGGTTGTGTAGGATGCATTCTGCTCGGAGTGGCCGTAGCTATGTTCTTCTTTGGTGCCGATTTCACCGTGACGCGCACTAATCTTCTGGATAACTCCGCTCCGGTCATTTCCCGGTGGGGGAGCACTCACGGCTTAGAGGCTATTTTCTGCTGGAAAAATCTCGTGCTTGGAGTGGCAGTCCTCTTCCTTGCGAGAATGCAGGGTTGCCTCTATCTCATCAATTCTACGACCCACGATAAAACCTTTGAGGCGAAGCTTCGTCAGCAGAGCCTTATCAATGGCGGCATCTTTGTAATTTTCTTCGTTTGCTTCCTCATACTTCTTCTCACGGCCGACGGCTACACGGTAGTCTCAAATGCCGATGGGGTAGAGGTGGTCAGCCTCACACCCTATAAGTATTTCCACAATTACTGTCATTTATGGTGGGCAGCTGTCGCTCTTCTTCTCGGCGTAGTGCTTGTGCTTACGGGGCTTGCGCGCACCGTCTTCAGCGCTACTTATAAGAAAGGAATCTGGTGGACCGGCATCGGCACTATCCTCGCAGTGCTTTCTCTATTCTGGGTAGCCGGATATGGCGATACTGCCTATTATCCTTCGCTGACCGACCCCGCAAGTTCTCTGACTATCAGAAACAGCTCCTCTTCCGAGTTTACTCTAACGGCGATGAGCTACGTGTCAATCCTTATTCCATTTGTGCTGGCCTACATCTGGTATGTATGGCGCTCTATGGATCGTAAGAAACTCTCTCCGGAGGAACTTGCCTCCACGGACCATAAATATTGAGAACCTCGAAAAAAAGCGTGTGTGGGCCTTGAAAGGCCATCTGCTCAGCCCACGGTCGCACAGATATTAGAAGTAAGTTCGAAAAATTAAACGATATATGGAGATGAAAACTCTTGTACAATAAAACTTGTCCTTTTGGGATAATTTTACGTTGTCTCTCAGTCAGATATGCTTATATCTTCCTTCGTTTCACCGCGAAATTATCACCAAAATTACTTCGTTTTATGTGTACATTAATTTTTCTCACTTACTTAAAATTTAAGGAGGGCATGTCAAAAACTTTGCATTTTGACATGCCCTCCTTACTATAAGGTGATTGTCTGTTATGTGCGACGACGACCCGAGCGCAGGTCACGATAAGCTGAGCGAAGCCTCTCCTGAGTCACAGTGAAGGTCTCATGCAGCGTGCGGTTTCTGTCGTTGAGAGAGTGGCTGAAGAGCCAGTCGTAAGATTCTTTAAGATAGAACATCCGAGCAGGCTGTCCGTGGTTCATGCCCGGTATGCGGCTGTAAGAGAGTCTCTCATCGTTAATGCTACGGATGAGATTTACAACTCTGTCAGATTGCGAAACGTTGACAGCTCTGTCAGCGGTGCCGTGAATAATCCATAAAGGCACTTTAGAAAGGCCGGAAAGATCCTTTACGCTTCCCCCTCCGCACATGGCTATGGCGGCCGCTATGCGGTCGGGATAGGTGGCGGCGAGGTCTATAGTGCCGTAGCCGCCGAGCGACATGCCGAGCACGTAGGTTCTATTGGGGTCTATATTTGCATTCTTCGAAACATGGTCGAGCACGTTCATCACTTTGTGAGGATTCCATGCACCGCCGGGATTTTGAGGCGCTATGACGTAGGCATCCAGAGTGCGTCCTTTCTCTATAGCGTCGATAGTGCCATAACGTTTCACTCTATTGAGATCATTGCCGCATAGGCTCGCGCCGAGCAGAAATATTACTACGGGCTTGGCATCCGCTTCAGAGTCAACTGAAATTTCGGGCTCGGAGAGCCAATAGTTATATCCGTTGGCTACTTCCCCGCGGTGGGCGGTCAGTCTTGCCTGTGCTGAAATTGAAATGATAATGGCGGCTGCCATCAGCAAAATTTTCTTTATCATGGGTCAGTTCGAATTATCTATATCCTGTGGGAAGAAAATTTCTCCCCCGTTCCTTTGCAAAGATAATAAACTGAGTAGCCGGAATCAAATTTCATAAAATCAGCAAGATAAGATGGATTGTGGTTTGCGTTTGTTAATTTACAAAGCTAAATTTCAGACAATAAAAATGCACACGCACCAAAGTGAGTGTGCAAAAAATAGCGCCCGTTGCTGCACACCGCGGATGTCAGTGTGCAAAAAAGACATTTGGTTAAAATATCTTAAAAGTACTAAATATCTTTAAGCCATCACCTTCTCCATATCAGGGAAGGGCGGGGCGGTAACGTCTATATTTGCTTTAGAGACAGGGTGAACAAACTGTATGCGTCTTGCCAGAAGGGAGATTCCGCCATCCGGATTGCTCCTCTTTGCGCCATATTTCAAATCGCCCTTAATAGGATGTCCCATCGCGGATAGTTGCGCCCTTATCTGATGTTTGCGGCCGGTGATGAGATTAATTTCGAGAAGGGAATATTTAATGCCGCGGGCCAGCACCCGATATTCAAGCACGGAGTGTCTTGCATCTTTTGTGTCCTGGGAGGCCAGAAAGGTCTTGTTGATACGGCCATCGGAGACGAGCCAATCCTCAAGGCGTCCGGAATCCTCAGCCGGACTTCCCTCCACAAGAGCCCAGTAAGTTTTGTGAATTTCTCCCTTACGCAGCATTTCATTCAGGCGCGAGAGAGCCTTGGAAGTGCGCGCGAAAATCACCGTGCCTCCCACCGGACGGTCTATACGGTGAACAACTCCGCAGAAGACATTGCCCGGCTTATCGTATTTCACCTTCAGATACTCCTTGATAATTTCCGAGAGAGGCTTGTCGCCGGTTTTGTCTCCCTGGACTATTTCTCCGGGCGCTTTATTTACGATAATGATGTGATTATCCTCGTAGAGTGGAGTCATGACGTAAAAGAATGCGTTTTCTTATAGGGATATAAGTAGGTTTAAAAGTAAACACCCTCAAAACCACTATATTAATTTAAATAAAAAAGAGAGGCTGCTCAAAAGTTAATTTGACACAGCCTCATTCTTAGTGGCGGGGGCAGGACTCGAACCTGCGACCTTTGGGTTATGAGCCCAACGAGCTACCACTGCTCCACCCCGCGGTGTTGTTTGCGAGTGCAAAGTTACAACCATTTTTGCCGAAATGCAAATCTTTTTTCTTCCCCTACGATAAAATATGCCCATTAGCAGAGAGTAATTATCAGAGAGAGAAACTATTAGCCTATATTGTTAAAAAAATATAATTTTTAAAATCTCACTCCGTGTGAGTTCAGTTCGAGAGAGGATGGCGTGAAGAGTATGCGAAAAAACTTCTTCAATTCTTGCATATATGGGAAATTCTAAGTAATTTTGCTCAGAAATAACAAAAGTGTGCACTTTTGAATAGTTTCATTTTGATTGGTCATTGTGCAAATCAAGGTCTGTCTTATATGAGATGGGGCTTTGAAGAAGTTTGATGACTACGGAAAACGTCAAAAAAGTTATAAATGGTAAGAAAGACAAGGGATAAGTTCATAGAGGTAGCTCGCCAACTCTTTGCCCGAAAAGGCGTGGAGAATACTACTATGAATGATATAGCCTCCGCCTCCGACAAAGGGCGGCGCACCATTTATACATATTTTAAAAGTAAGCGCGAGATATTCAATGCTGTGATAGAGAGCGAGACAGACGAACTTCTCGAGCGACTCAGATACATTGTCAGTAAAAATATTGCTCCCGAAGAGAAGCTTTATGAGTATGTGGAATGCCGGTTTGAGACGATGCGCGAAATCGTGAAGCGCAATGGCTCACTCCGCGCAGGCTTCTTCCGTGATGTCAGAAAAGTGGAGCGCGCCAGAAAGCTCCTTACCGCCAAGGAGACCGACCTGCTCAGCGACATCCTGCGAGAGGGGCAGCAAATGGGAATTTTCGATATTGATGATGTGAGAAGACTTTCCATCGTTATCGTGTATGCACTCAACGGCCTGGATGTCCCTTATATCAATGACAGCCTCGCCGACAAAGGGGTGGATAAGTCCATTCTGAAAGACTATATCTCAGAGCTGATTATATATGGTATAAAGAAAAGATAAAGCCACTCGTTATTTCAATGCGCTCTCTGTAATAAATTTTTTAACCTCTGATCCCATGTTTATCAACGCCACCGGCTACTACGTGCCGCAACAAAGAGTCTCTAATGAATATTTTCTGGACGTGAACGGACTCACTTCAGAATGGATAGTTCAACGAACGGGCATAAACAGCCGTTCCAAGTGCTCTGATACAGAGAACGTCAATACAATGGGTATTGAGGCGATAGAAGATGCAATTAAGGGATTGCCCTACGATATAAAGGACGTTGACCTTATCGTAGCTGCCCATTATTGCTGCTACGACTCCGTGGCCACTCTCGCCCATGAAGCTCAAAGAGCTTTCGGCATCAACGGGGCAAAGGCTGTCTATGTCTCTTCCGCTTGCTCATCCTTCATTAACGGACTCGAAGTCATAGAGGGCTATTTTGCATCCGGAAAGGCAACCAAGGCCCTGCTCGTCTGCAGCGAACATAACACTTATTATTCCAACGAAGCTGACCCGAAGTCCGGGCATCTGTGGGGCGACGCAGCGGTGGCTTTCTTCATTTCAAAAGAGAGAGTGGCAGACACTGACGTGCGCATACTCGACGTCTTCACCGAAGGACTCGGTGATGTGGGGCGTGGCCCCGGCGGCGTCTGTCTGAAGCCCAAAACCGAGGGTATCACCATGCCTGACGGCAGAGACGTCTTCATCCATGCCTGCAGGTATATGATACATGCCCTTAAACACTCACTTGATAATACAGGTCTGAATCAGGAGGATATTAAGTATCTTATCACTCACCAGGCCAATAAGCGTATCGTGGCGCAGGTGGCTAAACAGCTTGAAAGGCCGATGGAGCATTTCATCAACAATATAGAAGAACTGGGAAATACCGGCTCGGCTTCGGCTCCGCTTGTCTTTGCTCAGAATAGAGACAAATTTGCCAAAGGAGACAAGGTGGCCCTTATGGTCTTCGGCGGCGGATATTCATGCGGGTGCTTCATTGTGGAAAACTAATGTGAATTAAGTCTCGCAAGCTTGACTTAACTTTTTGAGTTTATTAGTTTAGGAGGGGTGGTCCTCTGATGAGTGAATTAAAGCACGCGGAGAAATATCACCGATAAACTCCGGCACTGTAAATTTTCAAGCACTTTTCTAACTTTTGAAATTGGAATTACTTAAAAATAGAAATATATGAAACTTCTCGAAGGAAAAACAGCCCTTATCACCGGCGCTGCGCGTGGCATCGGTAAAGGGATTGCTCTTAAGTTCGCGCAGGAAGGCGCAAACATCGCATTTACTGACCTTGTAATCGATGAGTCAGGACTCGAAACGCAGAAAGAAATCGAGGCGCTGGGCGTGAAATGTAAAGGCTATGCCTCAAATGCCGCGAACTTCGAAGACACCGAGAAGGTGGTAGCTGAAATTAAGAAAGACTTCGGAAGCATAGACATACTTGTCAATAATGCCGGAATCACAAAGGATGGTCTTATGCTGCGCATGACAGAAGCTCAATGGGATGCCGTGATAGCAGTCAATCTTAAATCGGCCTTCAACTTTATCCATGCTGTCCTCCCCATCATGATGAGACAGAAGCATGGCTCTATCATCAATATGGCCTCAGTTGTGGGTGTGCACGGCAATGCCGGTCAGTCAAACTATGCTGCCTCCAAGGCCGGCCTGATAGCTCTTGCCAAATCCATAGCTCAGGAAGTAGGCTCACGTGGCATCCGTGCCAATGCCATCGCTCCCGGATTCATCGAAACCGCTATGACTGCTGCTCTTCCCGACAGCGTGCGCGAGGAGTGGAAGCAGAAGATACCTCTGCGCAGAGGCGGTCAGGTGGAAGATATCGCCAATGTAGCTACTTTCCTTGCCTCAGACCTTTCCGGCTACGTCACAGGCCAGGTGATTCAGGTGGACGGCGGTATGAATATGTAAATATTACCCCGATATTTATGCAAGATTATAACGAGGCGGCGTCAGGCGACGCCGCCTCTATTCGTAAATATGCGCTCCTCATGGCCGGAGGCTCCGGGCTGCGCGCCGGCGGCGACCTTCCCAAGCAAATGCAACCTTTGCTCGGAGTGCCTATGCTGATTTATAGTATTCGGGCATTTCTTGAAGAGGATGCGAATTGCAGGATTATTCTCGTGCTCAATGATTCATGTAGAGAGCAGTGGCTGAGGATAGCGGCAGAATATCCTGACGCCGAACGTCTCATTATATGCGGCGGAGGTAAGGACAGACTTCAGAGCGTGATTAATGGGCTACGGATGATACCTCCCGGTCAAGGGAGATGCTATGTGGCTATCCACGATGCCGCGCGCCCAATGCTCACCCCGGAATTGGTAAGGCGAGGATGGGAATGCGCGCTTGAGAAAGGGTCGGCTGTGCCTGTGGTGCCCGAAGTGAATTCATTGCGCTATCTCCCCTCCGGGAATATTTCAGACAAAGACTCAAAAGCGCTCGACCGTGCCCGTTATTATGCTGTGCAGACTCCGCAGATATTTGAGGTGGAATCGATTAAGAATGCATATTCTCGCGGATTGAGGCCTGAATTTACCGATGATGCCTCTGTCTACGAAGCCGCCGGAGGCGTCATCAATCTTTATGAGGGGAGTCCGGAAAATTTCAAGGTCACCAACCCGATCGACTTTCTGCTTGCCTCAGCTGTTCTGGCATCGAGGTAGAGAGTAGGTTTAAAATTCAATACTTACATAGAATTAAGAAGAGGTGCAGAATCTGGCGAAAAGAGATGTAAAATTTGTGAAAGGCGTGGGGGAGGCCCGGGCCAAAATTCTTGCGTCCGAACTTGACATCCACAACGGACGCGATCTTATATCTTACTTCCCCTTCCGCTATGTGGATAGAAGCAAATTCTATTCAGTAGCCGACTTTCAGGGTGATATGCCGATGGTTCAGATCAAGGGCGAATTTCTGCAATTTACGGTTGAGGGTGAAGGGGCTCGCCAGAGGCTTGTGGGAACATTCCGCGAGGGGAGGAATATAATTGAAGTAGTGTGGTTTGCGCGTATCAAGCAGATAAGAGACGGGATAATCCCCGGCAGAGAATATGTGCTCTTCGGCAAACCTTCACTCTTTAACGGTCGCTATCAATTTCGTCACCCCGAAATAGAAGTGTATGATCCGGATAAGCCCAGAGAAGGCCTTAGGGGTATCTATACCGTGACAGAAAAGATGCGCAAGAAAGGATTCGTCTCGCGCACTTTTCAGCAGATATTTCTAAAAATCTATGAAGCGGGAATCCTTGATGAGATACGCGAAACGCTTCCGAGGGAGATAGTGGATAAATATCATTTGATGCCCCTTGCCGAGGCAATAAAAAATATGCATCTTCCGGAAAACATCAGAGATCTTCAGAGGGCGCGTGAGAGGATGAAATTTGAAGAACTCTTCTATGTGCAGCTCCACATTCTGAGGTATTCGCGCGAAAGGAGCGTGAAAATCAAAGGGCACGTCTTTTCCTCGATAGGTAAGTATTTCAATGATTTCTATAATAACTGTCTTCCATTCGAACTGACAGGCGCCCAGAAGCGTGTGCTGCGCGAGATTCGTGCGGATATGAAAACCGCAAGGCAGATGAATCGGCTACTGCAAGGGGATGTAGGATCGGGAAAGACCATGGTAGCCTTCATGTCTATGCTCATGGCTGCCGATAATGGATTTCAAGCGGCTCTGATGGCTCCTACGGAGATTCTTGCCACTCAGCACTATGAGACTATCCGCGAATGGGGAGAAAAGATAGGATTGAAGACAGCGTTGCTCACCGGGAGTACACGGGCTTCTGAGCGAAGGCTGTTGCACGCGGCACTTGAAGATGGTTCGCTTGACATTCTTATCGGCACCCATGCATTGCTTGAAGAGGGGGTGAAGTTTAATAATCTCGGACTCGTGGTGATAGACGAGCAGCACAGATTCGGAGTGGCTCAGCGGGCCCGTATGTGGGCTAAAAATTCGACTCCTCCCCATGTACTCGTGATGACAGCGACACCGATACCCAGAACGCTGGCGATGACCGTTTACGGCGACCTTGACGTCAGCATACTCGATGAGCTTCCCCCTGGTCGTAAACCGGTGCAGACACTATTGCGCTATGATGATATGCGTGCCGGAGTCGATGCCCTCATTCGCCGTCAACTCGCCGAGGGCCGACAGATATACATAGTATATCCTCTCGTCAAGGAGAATGACAAACTCGAGCTGAAGAGCCTGGAAGAGGGGTATAGGTTTACGTGTGAGAATTATCCTGAGTATCAGGTCAGTTGCGTGCATGGCCAGATGAAGGCAGACGTCAAGGAGAGGCAAATGGAGCGCTTTGTGTCGGGCGAAGCGAGGATTCTGGTGGCCACTACAGTAATCGAAGTGGGCGTTAACGTTCCCAATGCTACGGTGATAATGATACATAACGCCGAAAGATTCGGGCTGTCTCAACTTCATCAGCTGCGAGGAAGAGTAGGACGAGGAGCCGATATGAGCTATTGTATCCTCATGACGAAGAGGAAGATAGCTGCCGATACACGCCGCAGGCTGGAGATAATGACTCAGACCACCGACGGATTTATTGTGGCAGAAGAGGATATGAAAATGAGAGGGCCGGGTGACATGGAGGGTACGCAGCAGAGCGGCATGCTCTTCGACTTCAAGGTGGCCAACATTACGAAAGATGGTCAGATAATGGAGATGGCAAGGAGAGTAGCAACTGATGTTCTTGACTCCAATCCGGAGATTTCCGCCACCGATGTGGCACACCCTTCTTCACTGGACGAGGGTGTGACGCTCCCACTCAGCGAAGCCTCCCTGCGATTGCTCGCCACAGAACTTCAGCTGAGGTTTGCAAGGAGTTTCGACTGGTCGCAGATTTCCTAAGTCAAAAATCTTACCTTTCAGCAACTTTGTGGCGTTACATGTGTTATAATCATGTGGGGAATATAACATCTTTCCCCACCGATATGAAAAAATGAGAGAAAAAGAATTCTTACCACTGATAAAAGACCGTCTCAATATTCAGAGTCTCAATGAGATGCAGGAAAAAATGATGAGACTTTCTGCCGAGGCAAAAGATATAATCCTTTTGTCGCCGACGGGTAGTGGCAAGACTCTTGCCTTCATCCTCCCGATGCTCAAGATGCTGAAGGCGCCTACGGGCAGAGTGCAGTCAGTGATAATTGCTCCCTCCAGGGAGCTTGTGATGCAGATAGCCGGCATCATCCGCGAGATAGCGAGAGGCTTCAAGACCACAGCCCTCTACGGTGGTCATAAGGTTGAGGATGAAGTTAATACTCTCAGCATAGTTCCCGATATTATAGTGGCCACTCCCGGTCGTCTTCTCGACCATATCAATAGAAGAAACGTGGATGTTCTTCCGGTGCGTATTTTAGTGCTTGATGAGTTTGATAAGTCGCTTGAGCTCGGCTTTGAAGATGAGATGCGCAAGATCTTAAACCGGATGAAAAACGTGAGCCATACGATACTGACATCAGCGACTGACTTGGCAGTTCTTCCGGAATTTATTAAGCTCGATGCTCCCGCGCGTCTGGACTTTCTGGAGAAAAACAAAGACCTCCGCAGAAGACTGGGGGTGCATAGAGTTGACTCCGATGGCAAGGACAAGCTGGCTACGCTGAGAATGCTTCTTAATACCCTTCATACAAAGGAGGAGGGGGTGCGCTCCATAATTTTTGTCAATCACAGGGAAAGTGCGGAGCGAGTGGCTCAGTATCTGGATAGGAATGGCTACAAGTGCGCCCTTTATCACGGAGGTCTGGACCAGCATGATAGAGAAAAGGCTGTCAAGCTCTTTAATAATGGTTCAAGACCTGTGCTCGTGGCAACGGATTTGGCTGCGCGCGGACTTGATATAGAGAAGATAACGAATATCGTGCACTATCATCAGCCGCTTACCGCGGAGAACTATACGCACCGCAACGGCCGAACGGCCAGAATAAACAATGAAGGTGACGTCTACATTCTCATGGGGCCTGATGAGGAAGTGAAAGAATACGTGGATTTTGATGACGAATTTCACGTAGACAGCAAAGCGGAGACTCCGTCCGCTTCCGACATGGAGACCCTACGTTTCGGTGCCGGAAAGAAGGAGAAACTCTCGCGCGGAGATATACTTGGATTTCTGGTGAAGACAGGAGGTCTGGAAGCCGGCGACATAGGGAAGATAGATGTCTTCGATCATTATTCTCTGGTAGCTGTCCGTTCAGACAAAGCCGCTGAGGTGGCCGAACGCGTCTCAAAGGAGAAAATCAAGGGAAAACGTCAGAAGATAGAACTTCTATGACCGCTTAGCATCCCTGCGGAGAGCCCGGGCAAAAGAAAATAACAGCTCTTGAAGCTGTCCACAATATTATATCTAAGGTAATAAATCCTGCCGGCGGATAAGGATGCTTATCCAAGAGCGAGGATTGGTAAAAAAGAATCCAAAAAAGAAAACTTTATGAGCAAGGCAAAGACGTATTTGACGTGTGACGGCAATCAGGCCGCAGCCCACGTAAGCTATATGTTTAGCGAAGTAGCCGCTATCTATCCCATAACCCCCTCCTCCACAATGGCAGAATATGTGGACGACTGGTCTGCCGCAGGAAAGAAAAATATGTTTGGCGAGACAGTGATGGTTCAGGAGATGCAGAGCGAGGCCGGAGCAGCCGGTGCCGTTCACGGGTCTCTTCAGGCTGGCGCGTTGACTACTACCTATACGGCATCACAAGGTCTGCTGCTTATGATACCGAATATGTATAAGATAGCAGGCGAGCTTCTCCCATGCGTATTTCACGTATCGGCGCGTGCGCTGGCTACCCATGCATTGTCCATCTTCGGCGACCACTCAGACGTAATGGCCTGTCGCCAGACCGGCTTTGCCATGCTTGCGGAGGGAAGCGTGCAGGAGGTAATGGATTTGGCCGGAGTGGCTCATCTTGCATCAATCAAGTCCAGCGTGCCCTTCGTCAATTTCTTTGACGGCTTCCGCACCTCCCACGAGATACAGAAAATCGAGGAGATGCACGAAGAGGATCTTCTTCCCCTACTTGACCGTGAGGCCATCAGCCGTTTCCGTCGCAGAGCTCTTAATCCCGAAACTCCCGTGACAAGGGGTATGGCGGAAAATCCCGACGTATTCTTCCAGCACACCGAAGCCTCCAATAATTTCCATGAGGCAGTGCCCGAGATAGTGGAAGCCTATATGGCAGAAATCACTAAAATCACCGGCAGGGAATATCACCTTTTCAACTATTATGGCGCCGAGGATGCAGATAGAGTGATCATAGCTATCGGCTCAGTGACTCAGACTATTCAGGAGACCGTAGACTACCTGAACTCCAAGGGAGAGAAAGTCGGTCTTATCAGCGTGCATCTGTATCGTCCCTTCTCAGCAAAGCATTTCCTCTCAGTGCTTCCCAAGAGCGTCAAGAGAATCGCCGTGCTCGACAGAACGAAGGAGATAGGCTCCACAGGTGAACCTCTCTATCTTGATGTGAAGGCTTGTCTCTCAACGATGACCAACGCTCCGCTCACCGTAGGCGGCCGCTATGGACTCAGCTCAAAGGACACCACGCCCTCACAGATAGAGGCAGTATATGAGAATCTGGCTCTCCCGGAACCGAAAAACGGCTTTACCATCGGCATCGTGGACGACGTGACATTCAAATCCCTTCCCGTGCTTCCCGATCTTATTCTCGGCGGTAAGGGAATGTTCCAGGCTAAATTCTACGGTCTTGGCGCGGATGGAACGGTAGGTGCCAACAAAAATTCAGTGAAAATCATCGGTGACAATACCGATAAATATTGCCAGGCATATTTTGACTATGACTCCAAGAAGTCAGGCGGCTTCACCTGCTCTCACCTGAGATTTGGCGACGAGCCCATCCGCTCTACATATCTGGTGAACACGCCGAACTTCGTAGCTTGCCATGTGCAGGCCTATCTGAAGATGTATGACGTGACTCGCGGCCTTCAGAAAGGGGGAACTTTCCTGCTGAATACCGTATGGGAGGGTGAGACCTTAGCCAAGAATCTGCCTAACAAGGTGAAGCGCTATTTCGCTCAGAATGATATAAAGGTCTATTATATCAATGCCTCCCGCATAGCACGCGAAATCGGTCTCGGCAATCGTACGAATACTATTCTGCAGTCTGCATTCTTCCGCATAACGGAGGTAATCCCAGTGGATCTTGCCGTGGAGCAGATGAAGAAATTCATCGTGAAGTCTTACGGCCGCAAGGGTGAAAATGTGGTCAATATGAACTACGCAGCCGTAGACCGCGGAAGCGAGTATCATGAGCTGGCAGTGGATCCCTCATGGGCTACTCTGGAGGATGAGCCTGTGTCTGCCAATGACAATCCGGCTTTCATCAATGACTTTGTTCATCCGATAAATGCTCAGGACGGCAACCTTCTTCCCGTCAGCGCCTTCATAGATATGCCCGACGGCACGATGCCCAACGGCACGGCAGCCTACGAGAAGCGAGGAGTAGCGGCATTCGTGCCCGAATGGAATCCGGACAACTGCATACAGTGCAACAAATGTTCCTTCGTGTGTCCTCACGCCTCCATCCGTCCCTTTGTGATGACGGCAGACGAGCAGGCGAAAGTTGGTCTCTCAGATGAGCGCGTGATTACGGCGATAGGCAAACAGTTTGAGGGCATGAAATTCCGTCAGCAGGTCAGCCCGCTTGACTGTCTCGGATGTGGCAACTGTGTGGATGTGTGCCCGGGAAAACGCGGAGCAAAGGCCTTGCAGATGAAGCCACTCTCATCACAGATGGAGGAGGCGCCCGTTTGGGAGTCACTTGTGAAGAATGTTAAGAGCAAGAAGGAGCTGGTAGACGTCTCTCTGAATGTGAAGAACAGCCAGTTCGCCACGCCACTCTTCGAGTTCTCCGGCGCGTGTGCCGGATGTGGAGAGACACCCTATATCAAGCTAATGACTCAGCTTTTCGGCGACCGTCAGGTGATAGCGAACGCCACTGGCTGCTCGTCAATCTATTCAGGCTCTGTGCCCGCGACGCCTTACTGCACGGATCAGCAGGGTCACGGACCGGCCTGGGCAAATTCTCTCTTTGAAGATTTCTGTGAGTTTGGTCTCGGCATGAGAATAGCCTACGAGAAAATGCAACTTCGACTTGTAGATCTCATGGATCAGGTAGAGAAATCCGACGAGGTGTCAGACGATGTAAAGGCTCTTGCAAAGGAATGGGTAGCCAACCGCAAGGACAACAAGCTCTCTCGAGAACTTGGAGAAAAAATTGTGGCAGCCTTTACGCCTCTTAGGGAGAAGAGTCTCCTTGCACTGAGCATCTGCAATCTCTCACACTACTTCACAAACCGCTCTCAGTGGATAATCGGTGGCGATGGAGCCTCTTACGATATAGGCTTCGGAGGTCTTGACCACGTCATCGCATCCGGAAAGAATGTGAACATCCTCGTACTTGACACTGAGGTTTATTCCAATACGGGCGGCCAGGCATCAAAATCCACACCACTCGGAGCGATCGCGAAATTTGCAGCGTCAGGAAAGAGAATCCGCAAGAAAGATCTGGGCCTTATCGCCACTACCTACGGCTATGTATATGTGGCGCAGGTGGCCATGGGAGCTGACAATGCACAGACTCTCAAGGCCTTCCGCGAGGCAGAAGCCTACGATGGCCCTTCGCTGATAATCGCTTATTCTCCCTGCATCAATCACGGGCTTAAGGCCGGTATGGGACACAGTCAGGAGGAAGAGCGCAGAGCGGTGGAATGTGGCTACTGGCAGCTCTGGAGATATAATCCCGACAATGAACTCAAGGGAGAGAATCCCTTCAGTCTTGACAGCAAGGAGCCTGACTGGAGCAAGTTTGAAGACTTCCTCAAGGGAGAAGTGCGCTATGCGTCAGTAATGAAAGAGTATCCCGAAGAGGCAGAAGAATTGTTCTCAGCAGCCCTTGCCAACGCAAAGTGGCGCTATAACAACTATAAGCGACTGACTCAGGCCCAGTGGGGTCTTGACCCGGAAGTAACCCCTGAAGAGGAGAAACTTCGCGGACAGGACTAAAGGAAACTAAGTCTTTCAAATTAGCATAATAAAGCTAAAAGCAAACTTATTCTTACTCAGAGAAGGGAGGGCGTGTCAAAAATTATATTTTTTTGACGCGCCCTCTAAGCGTAAACACACTCTAAGCTTTGTAGTAATAGGTCAGATGACCGTTACTGCAGTTGCGTATAATCGTTTATGATGGGTCGAATGGCGTAAGCGGCTTCGCAGAAGGCCTCTTATGACGCAACGATTCTCGTTTCCTATATCAAGGATTTACAGTCGGGGGAGGAGACATTTTATGTTATGCAGCAGGTTTATGGATTTTAAGGGATTTAAATTTGCTAATCCTTATCGGAATGATTAACTTTGCAGTATCAAGTAATCTTTTTTACCTTAAGATTTTTTACCTGTAGAACTTATAGGAGGGTGCGACCGTGGTGGTTATCACCCTTTTTTTGTGTTACGAACTTTTGTCTTTCCGCGAAATCGTTGCTAAAATCTCTCTTTGAGCTAAAATCATTTAAAAGTAAACGTACCCTTAAAGCGATGGGTCGGTGTGTCATAATAGGCCATCTGCGGCGTTGCTTACGCCAATCGGCTTCTGTCACATATCTCTGAATGCTCCCTTCAGGCTCAGTCTCAGCGCCTTGCATCTGTCCTATTCTTACAAACCTAAGAGGGTATGCCAAAATTCACTTTGACACACCCTCTCTCATCACTAAAAATCAGGTTAGGGTCAATCGTAAGACTTCACGACCGATATTATCGCGTAAGGGTAAAATCAAGTTTATGGTTGCCGGAGACAGGAAGGAGTCTATTGTCTTCATCATGGAAGCGGAGGATAATATAGTAATCCTGCTTTCCTTTTCCCTGTACGAAATTATTGTAGGGCAGGAATACCCATTGATCGGAAAAATTAGTGTTTACGTAGGGGGCCTTTCTCCAGAAAGCGTGCTTGAGTTGGCCTCCTCTTGCGCTTTTAGCGGGGGTGCCATTTTTATGATATACCAGGGCCTCAACATAAATTTCTTCGTTATCCTCGTTAAGGAAATATGAATTGAAGTCGAAATGAATCTTAAAGCCTTTTGCCCCGTTATTGTAGATATTGTGCTCGAGGTATTGAGAATTGACTACTATTTCGCGCTTAGCCGGATTGATGGTGCCATCGCCATTGTAATAGGTTTTCTTATTGCCCTTTTTAGCTATGAAATAGGGGTCTACATAATTCAGATTTTCTGAAGTATAGCTAACGGGAACTAAGGTCTTGCCGTCTCCATCGATGACGCCGTAAAGATTACCCTTGCAGGCCCAGAGGAAATTGGTTCCTTCAATGTTGGATAAGGCATCGTATTCTATCGGAGTCTTTTGAATCAGGCTGTCGTCCTCTTCGTTATAGAATACGAGTCCGTACTTATTATTTTTTTTCGCGAATCCATGCTTCAGGAAAGGGAAGGAAATCTCATCCACATCTCCCGACCATATTTTCTTGCCATTAAGAGAGAAAAGGGATTTTTCGCCATTATCCTCCTCCATTTTGAGTAATTCGGGATTCGGGAGGTATGAGGGGGTATCATTATACTCGCAGGGAATAATCTCCTTACCCTTGTATAGGACACCATATTTGCCATTTTTAGTGATGGAGTAAGCGTCAGAAATAAAAGACTCCAGCAAAGGAGAGACAGAGTCATATCCCTGAGCAGAGAGTTGACCGTCGATGAGTACGTTCCATATCTCCTCTCCGGAAAGATTAGGATCAGAGACCATAAGGATGTCGCCCTCTTTTTTTACTTTATATTTCTTAAGGTCGGGAGAAATGGCAGCGTTTTCAAAAACATACCATTTCCCATTTCTGACGTAAGAGCCTTTGAGATCATCGGCAATCGTGGCTCCCTCTTTAGAGAAGAAAGCGAAGGAGTCAGTGGATTTTTGCACGAGATATCCGCCATCGATGATTGTGACATTGGGAGTGGTATATGTGCTGATGACGTTGCCCTCCCCATCCAAGACGCGTCCTATTGAGCCGGAGGGTGCTATTTGAGACCAAAGTCTGAGGGCCGAGGGGTCGGAAGGTTTTGGGATACCGCCCTTCACAATGGAGAATGGCCCGACCTTTCTCAAATCGTTAAGAGTGAAATCCAGGGGGACGTCAGTTCCGGGGATATAAAGCTTCTGACGGGAATCAGGGAGGGTGAGGAGAATGGCATTTAGTTCGGGAAGAGGTGATACAGATGAGAAAAGGAATCCGACCACCTCTTTGCCGCTTTCTGAAAATACGCCCCAACGGCCTTTCTTATTTTTAATAGGGAAATAATAAGAGTCCTTGATGAGGATAGGGGCCGAGGTGTCAAAATATTCTACGGGAACGATGATGGATGACTTATTTACGTCAAAGACGCCGGACTGATCGTTCTTGGAGAGGCGATAGAATCCGGGAGCAAGAATTTCAATTCCGGAGAACTGGGCCGGCACAATAATCTTGCCATCGGCGTCGGCGACTCCGGATTTATCCTTATTGATGATAAGAAACCGGTCATCATCCAGAGGTGATATTTGAGTCCAATCGGGTTTCAGGAGATAGTTCATTCTCCAGTCTGTGATGCCATATTTATCAGAGAGTCTGACAATGGCGCTTCGTGGGGATATGGAGTCGATAGAGAGGAAAGAGATACCGGCACCGAGGGGTTTCCCATCCGGGCTGATATATCCGGATTTTTCCTTGTCAGAGACGAGAGCCGCCACGCTGCCATCGGGCATAAGTGAGAAAGGGGACGCTTTAGAGTATTTAGGTTTAATGGTCCATTTGCCGGCATCATTGACAAAGCCCCAAGTGCCTTTCTTTTCATCTTGTTTCAAGATAGGGTCAGCTGCAAACGTATGGGAGACAGCGGCTAAAAGAATTAGCGAAGTCCCAAAGCGAAAAAATTTGTCTTTCATCTAAAACAATAAGTCCCGGCTACGTGAATCCAAAGGACACGCCGGGTGGAATGTCCGATGAATTCTGTAAGACGGGATACAGATGAAAAAATTCAAATGATAATACCGGGAAAGAAGAGCCGTCCCATCACTTTTGCCACAACGGAAAAGGGCAAATTGCCGAGGTGATGTAATCTTTCCAAGAACCGAAAGAACAGAAATGTGTCCCGATTCTTTTGCGCTGCAAAGTTACGAATTATTTTTATTTCACACAATAGGTGTTCAGACCGTTTCCGCAAAATCTGCGACATTGCGTTAACATTTCCTTGTAGGAAGCGGTCTGAGAGTTGAAACGGAGGACGCTACATAATTTTTATGTGATAAGAGAGTTATATAAGTAAGTATTTGAAATTAACGATAAAAATTTAAACGGCTGAGAAAGTAGTCGTAATTGATTAAAGGCGCAAGTGAAAATCGAGAAGGCTTACTCCCTCAGCAGAATCGGAGCATTACTCAATAATGATATGAGCAAAGTCATAGATAAAGAGAGTGTGAAATCAAGAGGGGATGGCAACTTCGTTAAGTTTGTTGCCTATCTTCAGATAATCGGGATTATACTGGTGGTGCTCGGACATTCTTTCCATGAATATCCTGATGGAAGAATGGGCGATTCTGTCGTGATCCTCAAGATGCTTCAGAGTTTCAGGATGCCGTTGTTTATATTTGTATCGGGATTCCTGATGGTCTATGCTTCATTCCGGAAGAATGGTGCAAAAGGGTTCGCACCCTTTGTCAGATCAAAGTTAAAGCGACTTCTGCTGCCATATTTCGTGTTGACGCTAATAACGTTTGTGCCCCGGACATTTATGTCGGGAATTGCTGATGATGCCTTGGAATTGACATGGGCGAGTCTGGCCGGGAGTATCATTCACAGCGACCGGCAGGTGATAGTCTATTATTGGTTTATCCAGGCAAGTTTCGTGCTACTTATCTTCTCCTACGGATGGCTGAGCCTCTCTCGCCATTGGGGTATTAGGGAAGACCGCGCTTATTGGTCGCTCTTCGTCCTTTTTCTGATAATGCAGCTTTTCCCTGACTATATGCCAAAGATATGGGCTCTTGACAAAATATTTCTATATGCAGTCTTTTTCGGCGGCGGGATGCTTTATGCAAGATATTTCGAGGATGTTGATAAGATGATACCGTGGACCAAATGGTGGTTTTTCTTGTCAAATCTCGGGGTGTGGATAATAATAACGCCTTTGCTTCGGAATACGGATTTTGTATCGGTGAGTTCAATATTCGGAGTAATGATGAGCATATCGGCAGCGAAGTGGCTTGTGGAGCGTAGGCTCACATTTCTCGACCATCTGATGGGGGCCAACTATATAATTTTTCTGCTGTCATGGTATGTGAATGTAGTCACGCAGCAGGTATTGAGCCATTACACCAGCTTTCCCTGGTGGGTATATACGCTATTGTCACTTGTGTGCGGGATATATATACCATGGTTATTCTATAGATGGATGCAGTGTCACCCGGATTCACGATTCGTGCGTTTCTGTGCGTTGCTTCTCGGCCAGTCGCTGAAGAGCCCGACTCGAAAGTCACAATGATATGGACCTTATTTCAGGCCTTTTTTCTGCTCTTCAATCTTTTTAGCCAAATCTTCCCTTTCATTTTTGAGCCGGTCTTTTTTCTTCAGAAAGAAGGCCACTGCGGCAATGATAACCATCTGAATGGCGAGAGTGATCCAATATCTCCTTGAGGCCTCAGTCCATTTTAGATATTCATCACTAAAATTAATGACAGCGAGAATAAGGGAATAAACGGCCAGAGCTGACGGTATCCAGACGTATTTCTTGCTAAAGACAGGTTTCATGGCAGTAATCTTTAAATTAGAATACTTGCTTATGGCGTATTGTTTTCAGGGAAGTTTTTGAAGTTGGATTTCGCAGGGCTGAACTCTCCATTATGCAGATAATCGTAGATATTGATGCAGGCGAGGGCATCGAGCGAAGCATAGCTCTGCTGGTGAGGAGAGAGAGTTTCGGCTTCCCAGTTTGTGAGCCGCTGACTTTTAGATATTCTTTTGCCGAAAAGGATGGCATGAATTTTGGTGAGCGAAGTGTCAGTAATTTTCCATTTCTTGACAAAATCCTGCAGGTCAATAAATCCGGCCGGTGAGAGTCCGGGGTGAAGTCTCTGAAGATTATGGAAATCATCATGAATGGAGAGTCCGATTTTCAGCTGATGCTCATCTTCAATGTAATCCAAAAGAGGGGTGGGAAGGCCGAGATGATTGAGCCTGAAAAGGAAACATTCAGAGCGGGTGGCGAGCTGAATCAGAGAGACCTGATGAGTCTGTCCTTTTTTAAAGCTCGGCCTTGTCTCGGTGTCAAATCCGACGACATCAGAGCTACGGAGTCTTAGAATCGCATTTTCCACCTGCTCGGGCTGATCAATGACGTGAATCTCGCCTTGATACTCGGCAGCCGGTAGAGAATTGAGCGTTTCTTTTGGAATGCTAATAGTAAAATTTCGCCTACAGTCGTCGGTTTTCATCTAATTTCATCTTAAGTCGGAGTAATAGAGGAGTGGGGGTAATCTTGTCTCGGCAAAATTAATACAAAAAGTTTAAAAATGCAAACTTGTCGGGAATTTAGATGTGGCGTTAACATCTATTGGGAATTTCCACTCCTTAATAAGACACGAAAAAAATTTCTATAGCATAGCGTTGTGAAATCGGAAATTATGTTGTAACTTTGCCACAACGTTTCGCAAGAGGGGTGCCCCGAAGTCGAAAGACAGAGTGGTGCTGAGATTATACCCTACGAACTTGATGCGGTCAGAACCGCCGAAAGGACTTGTATGTGCTCTTATAATCTGTATTGGACCCTTCCTGCGTATGTGAATATGTGGTAAATCCTATTACAGAAATGAAAATCTATTTAAATCAGAAAGAAATTGACTTGCCCGGTGAGCGGGTGAGCGTGGCCGATGTGTTGGCTATTAATTCGCTTGACGACAAGAAAATTGCTGTGGCGAGAGCTAATAGGGTGGTGCCTCGGGATGCCTGGAAAGAGACGTGGCTGGAGGAGGGTGACCGGCTCGTAGTGATAACCGCAGTGTGTGGCGGATGAGTTTCAGGATTATTGTGATAACTTCACCGGAAATTTTCCCCGGTGAAGAAAAACAGATATCTCGCCTTCTCGAATCCGGATTAGTGGATAGGATTCACATAAGAAAACCGGAATGTTCAGAATCTGAGGTAGAGGCGTTAATCAGCAATATTCCTGAAGAAACTCGCCACAGGCTAAGTCTTCATGACCATCACAGGCTGGCAGTGAAATATGATTGTGGTGTGCACCTCAATTCCCGTCACAAAGCAATTCCGGCCGACTTCAAGGGAGTCTGCAGTAAGTCTTGCCATTCGCTTGCCGAGATAAGGGAGCTCCGGAATTATGATTATGCTTTTCTGAGTCCTGTTTTTTCAAGTATTTCCAAGAGTGAATATAATCCCGCGATAAGTATAGATGAAATGCGCGGAGAAGTAAGCCGTAAAGTAGTAGCGCTCGGCGGAGTGACGCCCGATAAATTTCCATTGCTGCGTGAAATCGGTTTCGGAGGAGGTGCTATGCTCGGATATGTGTGGAATGCATTGCGGGAGTGCAGGTGTGAAGAACTTTTGAGCGAGCTTAAAAAATTTGTCGCAAAGACGAATTAACATGGCGCAAGAGTTTTAGACCCTGTCCCACAGATATCGTTTAATTTTTAGAACTTACTTAGAACTTACTTATTTAGATCATGAATCTATCACAAGATATAGTTTTACAATACATAACCCACGTTTCCGGAGAAAGAGACGAAATAGCCGGCGCCGAGGGAGCTCTGAATGGCGGCTGCCGGTGGATACAGCTCCGGATGAAAGAAGCGTCGGATGAGCAATTCTGCATCATAGGAGAAAAGCTGGGCGCTTTGTGCAGGGAGTATGGGGCTACTTTTATTCTGGATGACCGTGCACATCTCGTGAAACGACTGAAAGCTGACGGCGTGCATCTGGGGAAAAACGATATGCCTCTCGAAGAAGCCCGAGAACTGCTCGGCCCCGACATGATAATTGGAGCGACTGCGAATACGGTGGAGGAAGCACTGAATGCTGTCTATCGAAAAGCAGATTACGTGGGTGTGGGTCCCTTCAGGTATACGACTACCAAAAAGAATCTGAGCGCCATTCTTGGCGTAGAGGGCTTGAGAAATATGATGAAACAGGTGCGCGAGGTGTCGGACATTCCGGTTGTCGGAATTGGCGGTATCAAAACCGCTGACATAGCGGAAATTATGCTGACCGGAGTGTCCGGGATAGCACTCTCCGGAGAAATACTTAATGCGGACGACCCGGTAGAGACCACAAAGAGAATAATAGAAATCTTGCATAACGTTTAATTTTAGAACTTACTTATAAAATGATAAAGGATACACTTTGTATAGGAGGCAAGGAGTTCTCCTCACGACTTTTTGTAGGCACCGGAAAATTCAGGTCTAACGAAGAGATGGCAAAAGCGATAAAAGCCTCAGGCACAGAAATGGTGACTGTGGCGATGAAACGCATAGACATGGCCAATCCGGAAGACAATATGCTCAGTCATGTCAGTGGCCCAAACATTCAGCTCCTTCCCAACACGTCAGGGGTGCGCAATGCTGAAGAGGCTATACTTGCAGCTCAGCTCTCCCGTGAGGCCTTCGGCACTAATTTCATTAAACTGGAAATTCATCCCAATCCCCGGCATCTGCTCCCAGATCCGATAGAGACTCTACGCGCCACCGAAGAGCTTGCAAAGATGAACTTCATAGTGCTTCCATACGTTCAGGCCGATCCCGTGCTCTGCAAGCGACTGGAAGAGGCCGGGGCAGCTGCCGTAATGCCCCTTGGCGCTCCGATAGGGACTAATAAGGGACTTCTGACAGCCGACATGCTCGGCCTGATTATTGAGCAGAGCATGGTGCCTGTGGTCATAGATGCCGGTCTGGGGGCTCCTTCGCATGCCTCTGCCGCAATGGAAATGGGCGCAGACGCAGTGCTTGTCAATACCGCGATAGCTGTATCGGGCGATCCTGTGGCTATGGCTGTGGCTTTCGCCAAGGGGGTGGAAGCCGGGCGTGAGGCTTTTCTCGCCGGCCTCGGTGAAAAGACTATTACGGCTCAGGCAAGCAGCCCGCTGACCTCTTTTCTTGATTGAAACCGGATAAAGACATGTTTTCAGAAGAACTAAAAAAATATGACTGGAGCGATATAAGTAATCGCATCCTATCCAAAAGCTCCGCTGACGTGGAGCGAGCTCTGAGCAAAGAGCGTCTCACGATAGATGACTTCATGGCGCTTGTGTCGCCGGCAGCATCAGGCTATCTCGAAGCGATGGCTCAACGGAGCCGACATTATACGCAGCAGCGGTTTGGAAAGACGATATCCATGTATATACCCATGTATATCACTAATTCCTGCTCTAACTCATGCGTATATTGCGGATTTAACATTCACAATAGAATCGCACGCACCGTGCTTGACATGGAGCAGATAGCCGAGGAGTGTAAGGCCATCAGGCGTCTCGCACCCTTTGAGAATATTCTGCTTGTGACCGGCGAGAATCCGCGGATAGCGGGCGCGGATTATCTGGAAGAGGCCCTTGGTGTTTGCAGGGACTATTTCAATAACATGACCATGGAGGTGATGCCACTTCCTGAAGAGGATTACCGGCGCCTTTCTCACGCCGGTCTGAACGGCGTGGTTTGTTTTCAAGAGACCTACAATAAGGAAAATTACAGAAAGTATCATCCGGCCGGGATGAAGTCAAACTTCGAATGGAGAGTGAACGGTTTCGACAGGATGGGGAGTGCCGGTCTGCATAAAATAGGCATGGGGGTGCTTCTCGGCCTTGAAGATTGGCGCACAGACGTGACGATGATGGCCATACATCTGGATTATCTTCGCAAAAAATATTGGCGCACGAGATATAGCGTAAATTTTCCACGCCTCCGGCCTGCTGAAGGGGGCTTTCAGCCCAATGTGGTGGTGAGCGACCGTGAACTTGTGCAGGCTACATTCGCCTTCCGACTCTTCGACCACGATGTGGATATCTCTGTCTCCACCCGCGAGTCTCCGGAATTCAGAGACAATATGGCCACACTGGGAGCAACCTCGATGAGTGCCGGGTCGAAGACTGACCCGGGCGGATATGCCGTCAATAAGCAAGCGCTTGAACAGTTTGCTGTAAGTGATGAGCGTTCTCCTGAAGAGGTGGCGAATGCTATCCGAGGCAAAGGGTATGAAGTGGTGTGGAAAGACTGGGATAAAATTTTCGACTAATGGAGCTCGATGAGAGATATTCCCGGCAAATCATGTTGTCGCAACTGGGAGAAGCCGGTCAGAAACGGATAGGTTCATCTTCTGTACTTATAGTAGGTCTTGGCGGTCTTGGAGCGCCTGTAGCCACCTATCTGGTAGGGGCCGGCGTAGGGAGAGTAGGGCTGTGTGACTCTGATGTAGTCTCTCTTTCTAACCTTCAGCGTCAAGTACTATATGAGACGGAGATGATCGGGTTAAAAAAAGCTGAATGCGCATATAAACGTCTATCGGCGCTTTCTCCCGAAACGGAGTTTGATATTATTCCTCAGGGATTAAATGAAGATAATGCAGAGAAGCTGATAGCTGATTTCGATATCGTGGTGGACTGCTGTGATAATTTTGCAACAAGGTATCTCATAGATGACGTCTGCGCCTCGCTTGGAAAAAAATGGGTGTATGGCGCTGTAGGAGATTTCAAGGGTCAGCTATCTGTGATGAATGCTTGTGGAGGTCATAAATACAGAGACTGGTTTCCGGAAGACGATATTACTCCGGAGAGACCCGAAGTCGCCGGAGTGATAGGTCCGCTGCCGGGGGTGATAGGAGCTATGCAAGCTGCCGAGACTCTCAAAGTGATAGCAGGGATAGGGGAGACTCTCGAAGGAAAACTGTTTGTGTTTGATTTACTTAATTTCGACACTTTTCTGATAAGCAGGTGAGACAAGCTCTTTGTTATTATGAATATTAGAATATTATTACTTAGGACATGAAATGGAGTGAGGAGGCGTGGAAGGCCTCAGAAGATATTTATGAAAAAATTTTGCAACATCCATTCGTAAGAGGATTGGCCGACGGGACACTTCCTGCAGAGAAGTTTCGCTTCTACATTGAGCAGGATGCCCTTTATCTGCGTCAGTATTTTAGAGTGCTTTCTCACATAGCATCTCGCCTTGATGACATTAGTGAAGCCGAGACGTTTATTAAGTTTGCCTCTGACGGAGTGGCCGTGGAGAAAGCCTTGCATGGTTCGTTTCTTAAAGACGACCGGCAGGATGAGGCTTTTGCGTCACCATCATGCTCTCTTTACACATCTACACTGCTTAGCCAATGCCTGGAACCTGTAGAGGTTGAGGCTGCCGCGGTGCTTCCCTGTTTCTGGATATATCAGAGAGTGGGCGAATGGATATATGCAAGTGTAGGAGAGTGTATGGAAAATCCATATTCATCGTGGATTCAGACGTATGCTGATAAAACATTTATGGAATCAACGGAGAGGGCTATAGAAATATGCGACAGACTCGCAGAGAATGCTTCTGTGGAGGTAAGAGAGAGGATGACGAAAATATTCAGATATTGCGCCCGAATGGAATGGCTGTTCTGGGATAGTGCATGGAATCTTGAAGCGTGGAAAGTCTGAGAAGGAAGGATGTATCGCGGAAGGTTTTATCACGCGGATTTAGGAAATTATTAGAACGTAGATAATATGGAAAATTCTACATACAGCAGGGTGCTCTCAATAGCCGGAAGCGACCCGAGCGGAGGAGCCGGCATTCAGGCAGATATAAAGACGATATCGGCATGTGGATGTTATGCGTCTACTGCCATTGTGGCTGTCGTGGATGAAAACACCGTCGGAGTGACGGGTGTGCATCCGGTGCCTCTGGATTTTGTGAAAGGTCAGATTATTTCTGTGCTGGATGATGTCGGCGCAGATGCTATTAAAATTGGCATGCTGCACTCGTCGGAATTAATTGAGGGCGTCAGAAATACACTTGACAAATATCCTGAGATTACCGATATCGTAGTTGACCCGGTGATGGTAGCTACTTCGGGAGACCCACTGCTGGAAGAGAATGCACAAATGTCGCTGCGAGAGATTCTCATGCCTCGCGCGAGGGTTATTACACCGAATATCCCTGAAGCAGAGATTTTGCTGGGGGAAAGAATCAGAGAACAAAATAGTCTCCCTGATGTCGCCAGAAAGTTGGCAGACAGGTGTGGAGGCATATCTGTATTTCTGAAGGCCGGACACCTCTCAGATTCTCGAGTGATAGATGTCTTCTATAATGCGGAAACAGATTCCCTTATCCGCCTTGAGTCTGCACGCCTTTCCACCCGGAACACTCATGGCACCGGGTGCACGTTATCCTCTGCCTTGGCTTCCTTTCTGGCGAAAGGAGTAGCCCTTGACGACGCTGCCCGGGGAGCAAAAGAATATATAGTAAAAGCCTTGGAAGCAGGAGCCAATTATAAGATTGGTAATGGCCACGGCCCGGTTCATCATTTCTTCGGATTCTGGTCATGACTTGAATCCGAAGAAATATAAGTAAGTTCAAAATTGTAAGATCAAAAAATTAAACGGTATGAGTGAGATTAACAATCTTGTACATTAATTTTTCTCACCTACTTATCAATAAAAGAGGGTGAGCCGGAATTTCGTTCGTGGCTCACCCTAAAATTATAACGTCTCAGGCATCTCTATGTAGAATGTATTCTGATAATGGCGAGAGAGATAACCTTTGAGATAATTTCTCGTGTCAGCCGCAATAGTCTTATCCTTATCGAAGTAAGGATTGTAGACCACAGCATATATCCTTATTCCTGCTTCTCGCAGGGCAAGAAGAGTGAGCAGTGTGTGGCTAATGGAGCCAAGCTGCCCGTTGGTGACCACAACGGCAGGGAGATTACGCTCCTTTACATAATCAATCTGAAGCCAGTCGCCCTTGAGCGGTACCATGATTCCCCCGGCCCCCTCTATAAGGACATGACTGAAGGCCGAGGTGAGTTGGCCGGTGGCCTCGTCTGCTACGGAAAAGTCCAGTGAGACATTGTCAATTTTGGCCGCGAGATCCGGGGAGCATGGATAGGAGAGTATCAGTGGCGCAGTGATGTGCAGTTTATCCACAGTCTGGTATGGTATCCCCATAATTTTACGATGCACTTCTATGTCCTCGCTAAAGTCTCTATTGCCGGTCTGAATCAGTTTTTGCGTGATAACAGATAATCCTGCTCTCATTATTTCACGGGCAAGCCACCCCGTAGCATAGCTTTTGCCAACATCTGTGCCTGTTCCGGTGACGAATAGCTGAGACGGAAGGTTTTCAAGAAATGATTTCATTACTTAATTTTAGGTCTAAATATATGCTTATGAAGCTGAATAGGTCAGAGTGTAAGAATAGTACCTATTCTGCATAGGACTTGCCGTAGATCTCGGTGTCTTGCGGATGTATGATACTCTCACAAGCCTTAGGGTCAACGTCGTGTCTCCATACTCTAAGAGGGTGTGTCGTAATAACAAATTACTACACACCCTCTCGATTAAATTTTAATGCCTTACAGGCTTACCATGCGAACATGGGATATTCATTCATCATGTCGTTAACTTCACGACGTACTTCCTTGATTACGTTCTCATCATCAGCATTAGAGAGCACTCTGTCGATAAGCTCAGCAATCTTCTCCATGAGATCTTCTTTAGCTCCGCGAGTGGTGATGGCAGCAGTGCCGAAACGAAGACCGGAGGTGAGGAAGGGTGAACGGCTGTCGTAGGGCACCATATTCTTGTTGGCAGTGATGTCGGCCTCTACGAGTACGCGCTCAGCTTTCTTACCGCTCATTTCGGGGAATTTAGAGCGAAGGTCTACGAGCATAGAGTGGTTGTCAGTACCGTCGGAGATAATTTTATATCCACGAGCGATGAGAGCGGCAGCAAGAGCGGCAGCATTTTTGCGTACCTGCTCGGCATACTGCTTCCATTCGGGCTGGAGGATTTCACCGAAGGCAACGGCCTTGGCAGCGATTACATGCTCAAGCGGACCGCCCTGTACGCCGGGGAATACAGCAGAATCAAGGAGTGCAGACATTTTCTTGATTTCGCCCTTAGGAGTCTTCTTGCCCCAGGGGTTGTCGAAGTCTTTTCCCATGAGGATCATGCCGCCACGGGGACCGCGGAGGGTCTTATGAGTAGTGGTCGTCACGATGTGTGCGTGCTTGAGAGGATTCTCAAGAAGACCGGCTGCGATGAGGCCTGCGGGGTGAGCCATGTCTACCATGAAGATTGCGCCGATCTCGTCGGCGAGTTTGCGGATGCGGGCATAGTCCCATTCTCGGCTGTAGGCTGAGGCTCCGGCGATGATGAGTTTGGGACGCTCTGCGCGAGCCTTCTCTTCCATCTCTTCATAGTTTACGCGACCGGTCTCGGGGTCTACTGTGTAAGAGATAGGCTGGAACATAAGGCCGGAGAAGTTTACGGGGCTACCATGAGAGAGGTGACCGCCGTGGCTGAGGTCCATACCCATGAATTTGTCGCCGGGCTGCAGACAAGCCATGAAGACAGCCATGTTGGCCTGTGCGCCGGAGTGGGGCTGTACGTTTACCCACTCAGCGTCGAAAATTTTCTTTGC
The DNA here is from genome assembly GCA_014800685.1 of Bacteroidales bacterium. Classification (GTDB taxonomy): domain Bacteria; phylum Bacteroidota; class Bacteroidia; order Bacteroidales; family Muribaculaceae; genus Lepagella. The sequence continues at coordinate 64,275 of JAAVFQ010000003.1, read as the reverse complement.
GCGCTCGATAGCGAGATTTTCAGCCTGGTCTACTACCTCGCAGCCGCCATAGTAGCGCTTGCCGGGATAGCCTTCTGCATATTTATTGGTGAGGCACGATCCCATGGCGCGCATCACTTCGTCACTTACAAAGTTTTCGCTGGCAATCAGTTCGATGCCGCGACGCTGACGGAGGTGTTCTCTGTCGATGATTTCAAAGATTTCGTTGTCTCTTTGCATTTTTTTCTTGGTATTGTAGGTTTTGTTATTAGTCTGATGTTTCGGTTCTGAAAATCAATATGCCGGAAAGGCAGTGCAAAGGTAGTCAAGACCGAGGAAATAAACAAATTTTCCGCCTCTTTTCTTTTCCCTTGCGAGATGAGAATTGCCTTATCCCCCGAAGTTGTCATAATGTATTGACTCCGGCTCTACGCCGAGATTGTAGAGCATATTGTTGACGGCATTGCTCATCGGGCCGGGGCCACACATATAGTACTGTATTTCTTCGGGAGCTTCATGATTCTTAAGATAAGTCTCATACATGACGTCATGCACGAAGCCGGGCGTATATTTCACCCCCTTTTTATCTGCTTCAGGGTCGGGACGGTCGAGCGCAAGGTGGAATTTGAAATTCGGAAATTCCTTCTCCAGTGCGAGAAAATCGTCAAGATAAAAGACTTCATTTAGAGCTCGTGCTCCATAGAAATAGTGCATTACTCTATCGCGGCATTGACGAGTCTTTAGCATCCAGAGTATCTGTGCTCTCAGAGGAGCCATTCCGGCGCCGCCGCCTACCCAAATCATCTCGGCTTTAGAGTCCACTATGGGATGGAAATCTCCGTATGGGCCTGACATTTTAACTTTATCACCCGGCTTTAGCGTGAAGATGTAGGAGGAGGCGATGCCGGGCGAAACGTCCATAAATCCTACTTGCGGCTTGGGCTTGAAGGGAGGAGTGGCTATGCGCACTGTGAGCATGATTCTATCACCCTCTTCGGGATAGTTTGCCATGGAGTAGGCTCTGACGGTCTCCTCCGTGTTTTTGCATTTGAGGGTAAAGAGTCCGAATTTCTCCCAGGATGGCAGATATTCGTCGCCGATAAGAGATTTATCGATGTCTGCATCGTATGTCATCTCATAGCGTGGTATGCGTATCTGGGCGTAAGAACCGGGGATAAAGTTGAGGTGCTCGCCCTCCGGGAGCTTTACGATAAACTCCTTGATGAAGGTGGCCACATTGCGGTTTGAGATAACCTCACATTCCCACTCCTTTACCTCAAGGGCTGCTTCTGAGACTTTCAGGGTCATGTCTTCTTTGACTTTCACCTGACATCCGAGTCGCCAATGGTCTTTTATCTCACGACGTGTGAAGTGGACGGCTTCCGTAGGGAGCATTTCGCCGCCGCCGGAAGTGACCTGCACTTTACACTGTCCGCATGAGCCTTTTCCGCCGCATGCCGACGATAAGTGCACTCCGTTGTCTCCGAGAGTGTTGAGAAGTGTTTTGCCACTCTGCACATGAAGCATCTTTTTGCCATCGTTGATGTCAATGGTTACTTCTCCTGATTTCACCAGGAAGCGCTTGGCCATCAGAAGAATGCCTACCAGAAGAAGCACTATGCAGAGAAAAATCAGGGCAGCGGCCATCAGAGAATGAATCTGTATGCCGAGAAGTATTTTCATTTTTTTGCTAAGTAATTTCTAATATTAAACGATATGAGTAAGATGAGATGTATCATATAATATGCGCTGATTCATTCTCACTTACTTAGTTGTTGCGGTGCGTTAGTATTCTCCATTCGTCATAGCGGGGTGTGACGATCCGGTTCACAGTTTAATACCGAGGAAGCTCATGAAGGCTATACCCATGAGTCCGGTTATTATGAATGTGATGCCGATACCTCTTAGAGGAGCCGGAATTTTGGAGTATGAGAGGCGTTCGCGGATAGCCGCGAGGCAAGTGATGGCGAGAAGCCAACCTATGCCTGAGCCGGCGCCGTAAACAGTAGCTGTCCATGCATTGCTGAAATCTCTCTGCTGCATGAAGAGCACTGCGCCAAGGATAGCGCAGTTTACAGCTATAAGTGGCAGAAAGATGCCCAGTGAATTATAGAGTGAGGGTGAAAACCGCTCTATCGCCATTTCAAGAATCTGCACGAGCGCCGCGATGACCGAGATGAATAGTATGAGGCCGAGGAAGCTCAAATCGGTATTCACATATTCCTGCCCGAGCCAGGAAAGAGCTCCGGGCTTGAGGATATACTCGTTTATGCACCACGTCACGGGGAGGGCTATGATTAACACGAAGCTCACCGCAATGCCCAGTCCGAACGCTGTCTTGACATTTTTCGATACCGCAAGAAACGAACACATACCGAGAAAGTATGCGAAGATCATATTGTCTACGAATATCGACCGTATGAAGAGATTAAGATTTTCCATCGTGATGTCAATTTGTTATAGTCATTATTCCTGCAGATCTTTATTTTTGGAGCGATGCACCCAGATGATACATGCCACTGTGATGAGGGCCATCGGGGGGAGAATCATCATGCCGTTATTCATGTATCCGTGGTCATAGCACCACTGAGGCACCACTTGATAGCCCCATAGCGTCCCGCTGCCGAGGAGCTCGCGGAAGAAGGCCACTATTATCAGAATTATGCCATAGCCTAGGCCATTGCCTATTCCGTCAAGAAAAGAGGCGTAGGGGGGATTGGAGAGTGCGAAAGCCTCAAGGCGTCCCATAATAATGCAGTTGGTGATTATAAGGCCTATGAAGACTGATAGCTGCTTTGAGACGTCGTAGGCAAATGCTTTAAGCACCTGGTCTACGACTACTACGAGGGCGGCCACTACTACGAGCTGCACGATTATGCGTATCGACGTAGGGATGCTTTTGCGCATAAAGGAGATTATGACATTTGCCAGCGCGAGCACTGCGGTCACTGATATAGTCATCACCACTGCCGGCTCCAGTTTGGCGGTTACTGCGAGCGCGGAACAGATGCCGAGCACCTGAACCACTACGGGGTTTTCTTTCGAGAGTGGATTGACGATTGTCTGTAAGGATTTGCTCAGATTCATCGTGCGGTATTATTTGAGGGGTCGGTTGCAGCCCCGGTGTTATTATTCAGAGAGTCGAAGAAGGGAGTATATGGCTCAAGAGAGGAGTAGAGCATTTTCTGCACGCCCTGACTGGTGATTGTGCCTCCTGAAATAGCGTGTACGTAGGCGCCATTTTGAGGTTCTTGCCCATTTTTTACGACGGCTATGCCGGCGAAGCTTCCGTCTGAGTTAAGAATATCCTTCCCTTCAAATTGCTTTTGAAAGGCCGGTTTTTCTATTTCCGCGCCGAGTCCGGGAGTCTCACCCTGATGAGCGAAATAGGCTCCATAGATAGTGTTGCCATTTGCATCGAGAGCGATATAGCCCCATATCGGGCCCCAAAGACCGCTTCCCGCTACCGGAACTATATATTTCCGGCCCGCTGTGGTGCTACATTCAAATATAGGGAGAAGACGCTGGTCTGCCGGCTTCTTTACCTCCGAGGCTACGTCGATGTCGAATGCTGATGGGGCGTCTGCCACTCTCTTCCCCTCTGAATTTATCACGAATGAGTCGGTGATGTGTCGGTCGAAGAGTTCGCCTATGCTTTCTCCGCTTTGCGGGGAGATGAGGGCGGCGGCCAGAATCTGGCGTTTCGTGTCGTTGGCGATGTTCTCCTCCTGACGCGGGCGCAGTGCCTGATAAACGAGCGAAAGAACCACGCCTACTACAAGAACAAGTACTACGGAGTATATCACCGTGTAAGAGTTGCTTTGCTTATTCATATCGTCAGGTTTTTTATTTTATGGATTGCTTAGCCACGAGTCTTTTCTGTCTGCGGCGGATATTAGTATTGACTACGCAATAGTCTATGAGAGAGGCGAAGCAGTTCATAAGTAGCACTGCGAGCATAGCCCCTTCCGGGTAGCCTGAATTATAGCATCTGATGAGGATGGCGAGAGCGCCGGTTAGAAATCCGTATATCCACTTGCCGATGTTGGTGCGACAAGCGGTCACCGGGTCGGTAGCCATGAATACCAGGGCGAAGGCGAAGCCGCCGAGGCAGAGCTGTTCCCAAGGATTTAGATAGGTGACAGGATAGAGTGGCGATGCAAAGTTATGGGCAAGGAGTGCCATAAAGAACCCTCCGGCCACTCCTGAGACCATTATCTTCCACGAGGCAATGCCGGTAGCAAGCAGAATCACGGCGCCGATGAGAATGCAGAAAGTAGAAGTCTCTCCCCACGAACCGGGAATCAGACCCCAGAAGGCTTGCATAAAGTCCATTGGAGAGCCGTCTACATTTGTGAGGGTTACAGTCGAAGGATCAGTAGATGAAGCGAGCTGTCCGAGGGGGGTAGCGCCTGAGAATCCATGCACTGTGGCTGAGTCTCCTAAGGAAACGAACACTCCGTCGCCGCTCATTTTCTGAGGATAGGCAAAGAAAAGAAATGCGCGGCTGACGAGGGCGACGTTAAGGAAGTTGTAGCCGGTGCCTCCGAACACCTCTTTTGCGAAAATTACTGAAAATGCTACAGCTATGGCAATGATCCAGCATGGAGTGTCGGGGGGACATATCATCGGGATAAGGAGTCCTGACACGAGAAATCCCTCCTGAATCTCATGACCCCTTATCTGGGCTACTATAAACTCTATGCCGAGTCCTACTACGTAGGCCGTGATAATCTGCGGAAGAACCGTGAGAAGCCCGAAGAGGAAAAGAGCAAATACTGATCGGTCAGGACTTCCGGTGGCCAGGGCATTCTGGTAGCCTATATTCCACATTCCGAAGAGCATACATGGTAGGAGTGCAAGCACTACTGTTATCATGGTGCGCTTGGAGTCGTTGGCGTCATGAATATGCACCCCGGAACGGGATGTCTCATTGGGAGTGAAGAGGAAGGTGTAAAAGCCGTCAAACACGGAGTGCAGGGGATATAGTTTACCCCCTTTCTCGAAATTGGGCTTTATCCTGTCTATCGATTCTTTAAGTTTCACGTCAGTCTGTTTATTTAGTGGAGATGGGTAGGTCAGATTTCATTTCTCAGATAATCAAGGCCTTCGCGTACTATTTTCTGGAGTTCTATTTTTGAAGTATCCACAAATTCGGGAAGAGCGAAATCTTCAGGAGCTACTTCATATATGCCGAGTTGCTCCATTTTGTCGATGTCGCGAGCCATTATGGCTTTAAGCAGGAATTCCGGATAGATGTCCATGGGAAACACCTTGTCGTATTCTTCACTCAGAATCATGGCCCGGTGGCCACCCTTAATGCGCGCATCGAAGGGGAAGGGCTTTGACAATCCTCTGAGGAATGCGGGGAAATTCCTTTTCACAGAATATTTCTCCGGGCTTAGCGATGCCCAGCCCATAAACTCATCGGCATGCGCACCCTCTTTCAGAAGAGTAATTTGCCGATAGGGATAGCGAAGAAAGCCATCCTGAGGATTAATACGCTTTCCGGTGAGTACATTTCCGCTTATTACGCGCACGTCTGAGGTGTCTGCGGGCATGAAGGGTTTGATAATCTCTTTTATCTCGGCCCCTATGATGGTGGTAATGATATGAGGGTCAATGGCTAACGGTCCCGTTACTGCCACAGATGTCTGATAGTCTGTCACACCGGTGCGAGAAAGTTTTCCGATGCGTATCAGCGTGGCGATGTCAAGAGCCCATACGGTCTCGCCCTTATTGACGGCATCTATCTTGTCTATCTGCACACTTACGTTGCCAGCGGGATGCGGACCCTCTATTTCAAATATTTCCGCGCCGGAGATGTCCATACTTTTCCCTTTTGGGAATGTGAGATAGACGTTTCCGGAAGTGAGATGACGCATTGCGGCAACTCCGCTCTGAATGTCTGCCTTATCCTTTTCGGAGAAAAGAGCGGGCGCGAGGGGTGCGGAGTCAAGAGCTGTGATAAAAATATCCCGAGGAGTCACTGAGGGGTCGGGGATTACGTCGTAGGGTCGCTGTCTCATCATGGCCCATAGGCCGCTTCTCAGAAGAGCTTCCTTGATGGTCTCTGCGGTGGTGAAAGGAAACCCATCGAGTATGAGAGAGGAGGCAGAGTCTTCGCGTCTCACTGTGACTGCAAGGATTTTTCTGCGCTCACCGCGTCTGATTTCTTCCACGCTGCCACTTAGAGGCGAAGTAAGAAAAATTCTGCCTGTCTCTTTGTCTGTGAGCAGAGGGTCTCCGCATTTAACTTTTTCTCCGGGCTTGACTATTGCCTTCCATTTATATCCGGGAAAATCGTCAGGCACGATTCCGGCCAGCGAGACAGCAGTGCAGTCGGAAATTTTTCCGGAGGCTGCTCCCTGCAGTGGGATGTCAAGTCCTTTTTTTATTTTTATCGTATTACTCATAAGGATAAGTAATTGCTATGTTGGTTCTAAGTAAGTTCTAAAAATTAAACGAAATCGTGAAATGAAAACTCTTGTGCTATAAAATCCAAGACTTTACATGCACATTTGTTTTCTCCACTTACCTCTATGATGTAAATAAATGTAACATCAACGGTCTCCCTGATCTCTTTTCTTTGTCTGGTGATAAACCACGTCATGCTTGCAAAGAGCAGGTTAAAACCGTTTTGCGAGGCAGCCGGAGCATAATCTACGGCGCCGGTGATAACGCCTTTATATGCTTACTTTTCGCCCACAAAATTACAAAAAAATCCTTAAAATCCATTAGGAATTTTAAGGATTTTTTTCTGTATATTTTATGCGAAGAATAGTGAATTCCAACTGAAGTGTATGTCCCGACATTGTTTCATAGCACGAGAGTTTAATTTTTAGAACTCACTTTTCAGTTAGCTGAAAGTCTTTTCACTGTCTTATCTCCGCACCTAATGATATAAATGCCTGAGGAATAGTTAGCTATCGCTTCGTCAGCCTCCTCTATGCTTTTGAAGCAGCCTAAAGCGATTCCCTCCGGGGTAAAGACGTATGCATCTGAGGAAATTGAGTTATCAATAATTTCATCGGCGCTTCCGGGAATCTCCGGGTAACCTCTGACTTCTATCTCATAGTTATCGGCCGTGAGAAGTGGGAAATTCACCCATCCGCCGTTGGAATACTGATTAGCGCGTCCGTTGAGGTAGATGCGCACGCGTTCAACTTCCGAGGTATCAAAGCTTACATAGAAATCATAACGGTTGTTTTTAAGTCCACGGTCCTTGTGCTGCCCGTTATAGCTCTGGATGGAAACACGAGGGTCTACTTTCCACGTGAGGGCACAGTAGTCAGGCTTGTGTCCGAAGGCCGGAAGGCTGCTTAGGGTGCCATAACCGGCAATTACGAATTGCCATTCAGACTCGTCATCTACGCGATGCACGAGTTGGACTCTGTCACCTTCAGTAGCGTCTGTGGAGAATGAAACTTCCGGGAAAGTGAAGGTAGTATAGTAATAGGAGGGCTGCAGACCGAAGTTCTGTATTTCTGTCGCGTCCTTAATGTTTCCCTCAGAATCCACGAGAGCTAACGCCAGTTCGCCGGATTCAAACTGTATGCCGCGGTTTTTGAGGCCGGAGACGCAGGCATAGAAGGTATCATCAGCCTTTATGTCCTCACGGTTTATGCTTAGACCTATGGACTGATTCTCTCCGGTAGTGGTCATGGGAGAATAAAGAAAATTATCTTCCGGAGCGGGATATGCGTTTATTACCATTCCCTGATTATAGGAATATTGGTGTCCGGCAGGAGTGAGGGCGGCAAGGTTGTAGTAGCCGTTATACTGGCCATCCCATCCCCAATTAAGATGATAGAGCCCTTTGCCGTCCCGGCCGTCAAGAATGAAGATGTGGCCGCCTGTGTCTGCGGCGTTAGCTCCGCGATAGGGGACAGGCCTGTTCCTGTCAAGATGAGAGTCTATTAGGGCAAACCAGTCATCGTCAGAGATGTTGAATTTTACCTTTTCTATATATTCGCAATTATTGCTATATCCCATAAACTTAGCTATTCTCGGGAAGTTAGAGGCGTAACTGGTGCTTTCGACCGGACTATAATTCATTTCAAGAATAGTGCCGCAACCCTTCATCAGCTGAGCCACGGCGTTCGCTTCTTCAGTCGTATAGTTCCCGTCGGCGTAGCTGTCAAGCATAAGATCCCACTTGAACGGGGTCTCGAAGTTAAAGGAGAGTCGTGTGCGGTTCCAAACGTAAGAGTGCGAACCGTTCCCTTTTTGCGGATATTGATAATAGTTCATCAATATGGCCATGGTGGTTGCCCCGCATCCGGTATAATATTTAAGGGGGCACGCGCTGTTGTAAGGCTCAAGCTGACCCCAGTCAGCGGTCTTGAGAAGCACGGGCTCTTTCTGCCCGGCCATTTTTACCGGAGCCTCCCCATTGTGCACGGCACTGATTCCAGCGGCATATCCACTGAGCAACCATTCCAGCTGAGGGGGAATAGTGGAAGAGGCGTCAAAGGAGTTTCTGTCTGAATATCCCAGAACGGAGGGAAGAACGTCATCTCCGGAGATAATTACAAAGCCGTTGCCGTTTTCTTTGTTGAAAATATAAAAAGGTGCCGACTCAGGATTCTCGGAGAGTCGATTGATTTTAAGAGGTGCTGTAGAGACTTTTACGCACTTTTCTCCTAAAAACTCATCAGCGATTCTTTTGGCTTCTGACGAGGATATCGTCTTGGCTTGTAGAGATATAGCGGAAGCTCCGCTTAGAAGTATAAAGGCTAATCTGGATGTTAGGCTCATTGGCTAAAAGTATGGTTGAAAGAAAGGGAGGGCGTGTCAAAATTCTAAATTTTGGCGCACCCTCCTTAGGTGTTAAAGAATAGATGAGTAAGTTCTAAAAATTAAACGGTATGTGTAAGATTAAAAATCTTGTAGTATAGAACTTATCCTTTTGGGTTAATTGCACGTCGTCACTCAGTTAGATAAGACTTGCACTTCCTTCGCTCCGACGGAAATTATCTCCAAAATTCCTTAGTTTTATACATCCATTAATTTTTAGCACTTCATTATTCAGAGAGAGTTGACTATTTTCTGAATATTTGCATCACCGGGCTGCACTTTAAGATATTTTGAGAAGGCATCTTTAGCAGCAGCGTTGTTGCCCTGGGTTCTGTAATATTCACCGATAGTTACGTAAATGTCTTGAGCATCAGAGGCTGAAGGCGTCTCGCCATTCTGCTCGATCATCTCAGCGGCCTTGATGTAGAGGGGCAGTTTTGCAGCGTTACCTGCGGCACCACCGCCTGCGGCAATGCCGGCAATGTCGCCCTGACGCTTCACGGGACGATAAGATTTAGGATTGAGCTCGGCAGCTTTCTCAGCGTATGAGGCCGCTGTTTTGAGGAGGTCGCTCTTAGCGGCAGCATCGGGAGCATCAAATGATGCTACGTAAGCGATGTTGGCAAGAAGGAACGCATCGCTATAGTTAAGATTGCTTACCTCAGATGCATATTTTTTAAGGAGATCAAGAGCCTTCATGTTGTCGTTCATGTCGTAATAGACAAGTGCGAGGTCCTTGATGAGAGATTTCTGTTCAGGAATCTCTGTGATGCCCTCCTGCAGCACGGCGATTGCCTCTTCCGGGCGCTTGGCTCTATTGAACTCATCAGCGATGAGCGTGTAGTCGATGGGAGCAAATTTATTTGCGCTATTAGCCTTGTGAGCATTCCAGAGAGCCTCGGCCATGGGAAGGAGCTGAGATTCCATCTCCTTAATCTGGGCTGCATTCATAAACTGGAAACGCTGCGCAGTGAAGTTCTTGGAGTCGGAAGCAAGCAGGCCGGAAGCATAGTCATAACCCTTCTGATAGTCACCGTCAGAGAAGAGGAGGAGCGCATAGCGATCTTCGTCCTGCTTGAAGTGGTTGGGATTATTTACGTATTTACCGTATGCCTCAGCCGCCTCTTTGTATTTATCCTGCTGATAATAAGCATTGGCGAGCTCACGCTGTCCGAGAGCTGATGAGGGGTTCTTCTGGAGAAGCTCCTGAAGCTTCATGATGGTGTAGGCGGGATTCACCAGCTTATACATGTTGGCATACTTAACGTAGGCAGCCGGAGTCTGAGGGTCAAAATTTATTGCCATTTCATACTGGCCGGCAGCTTCGCCCCAGTTTTTTACGTCTCGGGCACGGTCACCTTCGAAAATGTAGATGGCAGGTTCATTGAGGTCTGTGCTTTGTGCCTTTGTGAGACGCTTGGTTATCTCTTTCTCGTAAGTGACAGGGTCTACGTCATAGTATGCGCGAGCTATAGCCACTTGAAGGGCGGCATCCTTCTTGCCATATTTCTCAGCAAGCTTGAATTGAGCCTGCGCTGCTTTAGGATCTGTGGGGAGAAGAATTTGTCCGAGTCCCACATAGTTATAAGCATTTTCGGGATTGGCTGCAATGCCGGCTTCGAAGTAGGATTTGGCTTTGTTGATGTCTTTCTCAAGCAGAGAGATCTGACCGAGATAGAAATTTGACATAGCCTTATCAGTGCCCGAATTGTTCATATTTCGGGTGAGGAGTTCGCGAGCATTGTTAAACTGGTCGGCGTTGTAGTATTCAATACCCTCTACGTGGGTTTGAGCGAAGCCGAGCAGAGATGCTCCAGCGATGCATGCGGAAAAGAGTGCTCTTAATTTCATATTGTATTTTCTTGAATTTTCTTTTAGGGTGGAGAGAGATGGGTTGAGTCAATTCTGTATAAGGAGGGCTTTAACACTCCTTCCCTATTAGACCTACGTTTTTGCCGTCGGTTTATTGTGCAGTCCACAAAAAATCGACGGCAAAAAAGCACTTTTTAGAAGTTTAAGTCGCGAGGGGAGGGGAGGAGTTCCTTGCAGCCTCGTTATTTTTTTGAATTGTCTACAAGATTAACCACCCGGGGATTGAGATGGAAGGGCAGAATACCCGTTTTTGAGATAATCTTTTGCCCTACATAGCCGGTGACGAACGTGTAGAAGCTATGGGAGACGGTGGAATTGGAGGCGGTGGATATCATGTAGATCTTTCTTACCAGAGGATATTCGCCTGAATAGATGTAAGCCTGATAGGGGGCGTATGATACAGGGCTGAAGTCATTCTCCTGCGTAGGGTTACTGATTTTAATGATATTTACTTCGGTAGTGAGGTTTGTAGCAAGAGTGTCTGTTTCATTTTTATAGTCTTCCACTCGCTGATCGAGAGGCACTTTCTTAGCCCCGGAGAGATTGTCTCCAAGCCAGCTGACTGAAATTATGCCGAGTGCTCGCGGGTCTTTCTTTACGACATCGAAGACCTGAGCATTATTCTTCTGTGCGAATGAATATGTATGGTCGGAAATAGTGCCCTTGTTGTCCAGAAATTTCTGACGCATATAGGAGACCGTGGAGGAACCGGCGTTGTCAAATACAAGTTTGATTCTCGTAGTGTCATTACCGGCAAGCTGATCCCAACGGGCTATTTTACCCGTCATTATACCCTTGATGTCTTCAAGACTGAGAGCTCCTACGGGATTGTCTTTATTGACGATAAGAGCCACGGCATCTACAGCTATGCAATTCTGCCGGGCAACTCTTTTACGTTTCTTCTTGAGAAACGAAATTTCCTCTTTAGTAAGCTCGCGGCTCACTACAATCTGCTGCGTAGCATCTGCAATCAGAGAGTCAAGCGCCTCTTTCTCACTCACGTAAAATGGAATTATCGAGGCGTCCGGATAGGAGAATTCAAAGACTTCTATCTCTTCTTCCATGATATTGCGAAAACCGTCATCGCAGCATATCGTGCCGCTCCCTTTTACGTATTCTCCTCGTTTTACTTCGGTGCACGATGAGAGCGTAAAAATAGTTATGGCTGATAGCAGCAGGGCCTTTATAGTGAATTTTTTCATATTCGTTATGTTTTGCGTCAGAATGAATTTAGAGGTGCCTAAAGAATCTGATTAATGAGGTGTAAATTAAATGCGTGAGGCAAGAAATCACCTCACGACATTATGCTTGAATTTTTCAGTTCCAACCGCGATAGAGCCGATAGCCTCGCCAGATGCCATAGACTATAAGGATGCCACCGACTGTTGCGCTGATTGCAGTGTTGTCGATATTAAAAATATCAAAGATAAACAGGAGTCCTACTCCAAGATATACGAGCACCATAAAGATGCCAAATAATAATCTTCCGTTCATAATATTGTGGTTTTTGTATTTTTAACAAATCTGCAAAAAACCTTGTTCACTCGTTAATAAAAAATATGGTAAGTAAGTATGAAAAATTAGACCCTGTCTCACAAGAAATGTTAACATCTCTTTTGGGACGCGGCCTTAATCTATATGAGCTGCTCAATGAGGGGGAGTCTCACAGTCACAGTAAAGATTATTTTTCAGTAAGTCTGAAGGTTACGGGGAGTGTAAGCCAGGAACGCACAGCGACACCGTCGTTCTTACCGGGCTGCCATCTGGGCATCTCCCTGACTACTCGGAGGGCTTCCTGGTCAAGGGCGTGCTCAACACCTTTCACCACCTGAGCCGGACCGATAGAACCATCTTTCTCTACGACGAACTTCACAATCACACGTCCCTGAATGTTGTCCTGCTGTGCGGACTCGGGGTAANGGATGTTGCNGCTGAGGAATTTCATCAGCGCACCCTGTCCACCGGGATACTTAGCCTGCTGCTCTACTGCTGTGAAGATCTGCTCGGGCTCTGAATTATGATTTCTCCCGGAGGTGACATATCTGTCATCCGTCGATTCCACAACAATCTGTTGCATTCTTTCGTGATCGTCAACTTGCTGTCTGTCGTTCGTAGCGTCTCTATCTTTCCCTGAAATTTTAAAAGATACCGGTAGAGTGAACCAAGAACGCACAACGACACCGTTGTTCTTACCGGGCTGCCATCTGGGCATTGATCTTACTACTCGCAATGCCTCCTCATCAAGCAAGGGATGTACGCTTCTCAATATCCGTGTCTCGCCGATTGAACCATCCTTTTCTACAACGAACTTAACAATGACTTTCCCTTCGATGTCGTTATTCCAAGCATCTTCGGGATACTGCACATTATTTGCCAGATAAAGCATGAGANATTTATTGCCACCGGGAAATTGAGCAGGAAGTTCGGGTTCGAAAAAGAATACGTCACGACCTTTTTCAGTGAGGGGAGAGTCTATATAAGACGAATTTTTTGAAGATGAGCCGGAAGAGCTTCTACTTTGATTCAAGTCATTTCTATTTTCATTTCTGCTTTTGGGGGGCTTTTTTGAAGTGGTAGAAGTTTTAGGTAGATTTGAATATCTATAAGGAGACTTTAATTGCTTTTGACCGTAGCCGGACGTAATGCCTACACAAACTGCAAGAAGTGTAAAGACACCGATTCTTAAACTTTTCATATTATCATAGAATTAGAATTTACTTAGAACTTACTATAATCATTTGAGCATGTTCTGACAGACGCAAAATTAATAAAAATAATCAGCTTTTACACTAAGTAAGAATTGAAAATTAATTTATACTATATTCGCGCTAATTTTTTAGTTGATTTCGGCGCGGAGCGAAGGAGAATATAAACATATTCNACTGAGCGACAAGCCGGAAGCGACAAAAAAGAAGCCGAAGATTGTATAAAAGATTTTTCAACTCATATTATCGTTTAATTTTGAATACTTACTTGTTCATATAATTAATTTTATCGTGGGGACAAAATTCTATTTATGACGGTCTATGACGGTCTCATCTCCAAGCCTACTTTTAGATAATCACTTCATGTAATAGTCAATAGGATATATGAGACAGGTTTTAAATATTGCGTCTCGTGGGAAAGGTAACAAAGAAGTTATAAAAGAAACAAAGGATACAATGCAAACAAGGTTATGATGGTTACTCACAAATATAGTGAAATACACTCACATATAAGGGCCGATATATTCACATATAAGAGACAATATACCTGCGGAACAATTTTTACACCTATAGGAAATAAGAAAAAAGAGGTGAGCCAAATCAACTCACCTCTTTTATTAGGAAATTGCGCTGAAGCGCGAGATTACTGCTGCTGGAGTCTGAAGGTTACGGGGAGAGTGAACCAAGAACGCACAGCGACACCATTGTTCTTACCGGGCTGCCATCTGGGCATCTTCTTCACTACTCGGAGGGCTTCTTGGTCAAGGGCGCGGTCAACACCTTTCACCACCTGAGCCTGACCGATAGAACCATCTTTCTCTACGACGAACTTCACAATCACACGACCCTGAATGTCGTTCTGCTGTGCAGACTCGGGGTAACGGATGTTGCTGCTGAGGAATTTCATCAGCGCACCCTGTCCACCGGGATACTGAGCCTGCTGCTCTACTGCTGTGAAGATCTGCTCGGGCTCTGCCTTCTTGGGTTCCGGAGCGGGTTCGGGTTCTTTCACCACTACCTGTTCCTTAACCGCCTTTACGCGGTCTACCTCATCAGAACCTTCCTGATTTACTACGCCACGCGCTGTGTTGTCCTCCTGCTTGGTCTCGGTGTCGCGGACTTCGTTCTTCACTTTGTCCTTCTCCACGATAGCAATCTGAGTTTCCTGCACTGTGGCGAGTACTTCTTCCTTAACTTCTACCTTAGGTTGCTCGAATTTCTGCTCCTCAGGCTGTTCTTCAGGGGTCTCTTCCTGGGCCTGCTCCATAGCTATCTGAGACATCTTTTCAGCCTGTTCCTGAAGGGCGAGGCGTTTCTGTTCATCCTGATAAGCTGCATATTTGGAGTATCCGAAGATGAGTATGCCCACTACAACAAGACCGATAAGAGTGAAGAGCACTGCCATGTTATGNCGCTTGGCACTCTCCTTACGGAGCTGATACGCACCGAACTCTTTGTTCTTGTCTGCGAAGACCATGTCACGCCATTCTTGGGAGGTCAGATCCACATTCTTTTTTGCCATTGTCTTGAATTTTTTTAATGGTTATAAATCTGACGTCATCAATGGTGACGATTTTGATAGTCAATGAGCATCACGGAGTCAACCTTGGTCATATTATCTATCTGATACTTGGAGATAGAGTTGATCTGCATCTCGTCAAGCACCTCCACAAGGCCGCCGTAAGAAGCGCGTGGNGTGGATTTGATAATGATGACGGGCTTCTTGAGGTTTTCGTTACGACGTACCTTTTTAGCGGCTTCATCGTAAGCAGCCTGCGCTTTCTCTCGACCATCCTTGGTCTCAAGTGAGCCGAAGCCACCCTTCTGGTATTTCTCTTTCAGTTTAGTAATNTCGGCGAGAACCTCTTTGTTGCGCTGCTGAATTATCTGACGGATGCCACGAGCAGTGGGGACGCCGGCAGCATTGATTTCATCAGAAAGGAATTCAGATTTCTGGAGGTTGTTNTTCTCACCGGTAGGATTCTCGCTGCCGTTGCCGGGCTTGCCGAAGAAGTAGTATACTTCATTGACTACCTTGCCGTTCACGGAGTCGATTTCTGTGGTGCTGCCTTTTTTGAGGCGGGCGTCGAGGATTATTGTCACGGCGTCGTCCTCTGAGGCTTGAGACATGTTTTCTACGTTATCCACCTTCTCATTTGAAGGGAGAGCGATGTTAAGNGTCTGTGACTTAATCATCGTCGTACACAGCATGAAGAAGGTGATAAGGAGCATGTTCATGTCGACCATCGGCGTGAAGTCCACGCGGATTTGCATCTTTTTCTGGTGGCTTTTGCCTTTGCCGCCACCATTGTCTTGTGCTATCTCTGCCATGTCTTATTCTCCTTCGGCTTTAAGTGCTGTCAATAACGTAAACTTGTTCATTCGGATGGTCTGGAGGTTATCCATTACCATGTGGATTTTCTCGAAGGCAGTGTTCTGGTCAGCCTTAATGGCTACACCCGAACCATCCTTGATTTTCTCAGCCAGCATCGGATTGTCGGTCTGGCGGAGAGCCTTCATCCATATCTGGAACTCATTGGGAGCATCCTCGTTTTTGTTCCAGTTGATGGGGATACCTGTCTTGTGGTTAGGGTTCATGTCTTCACCCTGCAGCCACTTGTCCATTTGGGTCTGACCCTCAGGGAGCACTGCGAGATCAAGAAATTCGCCCATTTGTGCGAGAGGCACACCGAACGTACCGAGTTTGCTGAAAGCCTGCTTCTGAGTAGGCGTGAAATTAATCTTCTTCGTGTGAGTCTGGTTATAGACTTCGGCTACTTTGTCGAGCAATGCCGCCTTCATCTTCTCGTTAGAGTAGTCCTGAGAGGTGTCATTGTTCATCGTCAGCCAAACTTTTCCCTCCGGATTCACGAGCACCTGCACGTAGTTGGTCTCCTGCACTTTTTCGGTGGATACCGAAGGGGGAGTGACCACTGTGGCCGGCTCTTTCTGGAGGAAAGTAGAGGTCAACATGAAGAAGGTAAGCAAAAGCACGGTAACGTCACTCATCGCCGTCATGTCGATGAATGTGCTCTTTCTTGCAATTTTTACTCTTCCCATATTGCTAAAGACTTAATTCGGTTAAATTAGGGGATTGTTAAAGATCTAACTTTATATCGTAGCTTGGCGGCTGATTACTTGTGAGTAGCAGCGAAAGTGGCAACGATAGAGAAACCGATTTCGTCGATAGCGTAGGTAAGGTTGTCGATCTTGTTGGTGAAGAAGTTGTAAGAAATTACTGCAAACGCACCGGTTGCGATACCGAAGGCAGTGTTGACAAGAGCCTCAGAGATACCGGTAGAGAGCTCAGTAGAGTCGGGAGAACCGGAAGAAGCAAGAGCCTGGAATGATTTGATCATACCCATCACAGTACCGAGAAGACCGACGAGAGTACCAAGAGTGGTGAGCGTTGCGATGATGGGGAGGTTCTGAGAAAGAGAAGGCATCTCAAGAGCGGTAGCCTCTTCCACCTCGTTGCGGAGAGTGGTGAGTTTCTGCTCTTTGCTGAGGATGGTGTTGGCATCCATCTCTTTGTACTTCACGAGAGTGTTGTAGACTACGGAAGCTACTGAACCTTTCTGAGTTTTGCAACGCTGCATAGCTGCGTCGATTTTGTTCTGAGCGAGGTCGGCTTTGATGTCAGCGACAAACTTGGTGGTGTTGCCTTTGCCGGATGCTGAGCTGATGGCAATCCAACGCTCGATAGAAAGAACGATTACAGTGAGAAGAAGAGTCATAAGGATAGGCACGATGAAACCACCCTTATAGACTGTACCTGCGAGGTTGAGGGGATGACCTGAAGCAGCATCGCCACCTTCAAAGTTGCCGGGAGCACCCATAGCGAAGAGGAAGATGCAGACTGCGCAGATAGCGCATGCGATGATTACGAGGAATGCGTTGCGGATACCGCGAACCTGGCTGATTTTTTCCTCTTTTTTCACTTTGGCAGCCATAGACTGGGGAGCCTGCGGCTTAGAATTCTGAGATTCCATACTGTTGTGATTTGTTAGTTGTTGTTATTAGTTTGAATTAAATATTTGCGTTTTTGCTGAGTCTTTCCTGATGTAGACGGCCTGAGGCAGGCTGTCTGAAGGGGAGTGGTAAGGCTTCTAATGGGCTGATAATCTGTCTGGAAGATTCGTAAGCCCTTCTTGTTTAACCATCTTGCCAGAATCCGAAGTAGCGTGATTCCGGTTTTAACATCGCAAAGTTAATAATTTTTTTAATTAAATGCACATGTGCCGGACATTTTTTTTGAGACAAAACGGAATATTATAGTGGGAATATACCCTAACTTCGACAAATTTGGCTTAGTTAGAGTGGAAATATGTTGTATAACACATTTTTGAAATTGACTAATTTATCCCTTATTCGACACTCGTCAATGAATAAATTAAAGAGGTGAGCCGGAAGCGTATGCTTCTTACTCACCTCTTTGTTATATTTTGAAGAGTCTGATTTCTTATTGACTCTTGGGATGTTCCTGTCGGTTCCGGTTATCAGTCGTTGACGGCTGCCACTCCGGGGAGCACTTTCCCTTCAATGGCTTCAAGAAGGGCACCGCCGCCTGTAGATACGTATGATACCTTGTCTGCGAGTCCGAACTTATTCACGCATGCCACTGAATCGCCTCCACCCACGAGAGAGAAGGCACCATTGGCAGTAGCTTCTACAATAGCTTCCGCGATTTCACGAGATCCGGCGGTGAAGTTTTCAAACTCAAAGACACCTGCGGGGCCATTCCAAAGGATTGTCTTTGCGGGCACGATTACGTCGGCAAATGCACCGATGCTTTCGGGACCGGCATCCAGACCCTGCCATCCGTCGGGTATCTCTGTCACCTTGCATACCGTAGTCTTTGCATCGTTGCTGAATGAGTCGGCGGCCACGCAGTCTTCGCCGAGCACAAGATTGACGCCTTTCTCTTTGGCCTTTTTCATGATGTCAAGGGCAAGGTCAAGTTTATCGTCTTCGCAGATAGAATTTCCGATATTTCCACCCATGGCCTTGGCAAAAGTATAGGTCATGCCACCGCAAAGGATCAGATTGTCTACCTTGTCCATGAGGTTCTCGATGATGCCTATCTTAGTGGACACCTTGGAGCCACCCATGATTGCGGTGAAGGGTCGCTTAATGTTGTTGAGGATATTATCGACAGCTTTCACCTCTTTCTCCATAAGCATGCCGAGCATCTTGTGATCTTTGTCGAAGCTGTCTGCAATGACGGCTGTTGATGCGTGCTTTCTGTGGGCGGTGCCGAAGGCATCGTTGACGTACACGTCAGCGTAAGATGCCAGATGAGCAGCAAACTTCTTTTGGCTCTCTTTCATAGCTTTCTTAGCCTCTTCGTATGAAGGATCGTTCTTGTCTATTCCGACCGGCTTACCCTCTTCTTCGGGATAGAAACGAAGGTTTTCGAGAAGGAGTACTTCGCCCGGTTTGAGGTTGGCGGCAGCCTCATCCGCTTTCATGCAGTCGTCAATGAACTTTACATCAGTGCCGAGAGCATTAGCCACAGCGTCAGTAATCTGGCCGAGAGAGAGCTTGGGATGGACTTTCCCCTTAGGCTTACCCAGATGGGACATGAGGATAAGGCTTCCTCCGTCGTTAAGAATTTTTTTAAGTGTGGGGAGAGCACCGCGGATTCGGGTGTCGTCGGTGATGTTGCCGTTTTCATCCAGTGGTACATTGAAGTCCACGCGGACTATTGCTTTTTTACCGTTGAAATTGAAGTCTTCGATTTTAGCCATATTATTTGCTGTTTGATAGTTTCTATTCTATTCTGCTCTTTTTTAATGTCGTTGCATTTTAAAGAGTGGAAAAGAGAAGTTTCTCACTTAGCTACAACAAAAAATCAGATATGATAGTTTGGTGTATGCGATATTAATATTAATTTTGTGTGAAAATTAGTAATTCAATACTCCTTGCATTCTCAATAAGTAAGTTCTAAAAATTAAACGATATATGTGAGAAGAACACTCTTGTGCTATAAAACTTGTCCTTTTGGGCTAATTTCCCGTTGTCGCTCAGTCGAATATGCTTATATTCTTCTTCGCTCCGCCAAGAAATAATCTCCAAAATCACTTCGTTTTATATGCACATTAATTTTTCTCACTTACTTAATGATTTAGTCAAAATGGAATCAAATTATAATAGCGCAGAAATCCTCTCCGGGCTTTTCAAAGATGTCTTCGGCTATGAACCCTTAAATGTCAAGAGGCTTGCCGGAGCCGGCTCATCCCGCATATATTTCCGGCTAAGCGGGCGTGACGGAGATTCCGCCGTCGGTGCCTTCGGAGCGGACAGGGTGGAGAATGAGTCGTTCGTAAGGCTGACGGAGGTTTTTCAGCCTGTCTCGCCTGAGCTTTATGCAGTAGCAGATGATGGTTTTCATTATTTAATGGAAGACTTGGGGGATACTGCCTTGTTTGACTTTATTAAGAATGAAAACGCCGAACCGCTTATAGAAAAATCTCTCGAACGCCTCGTGGCGATTCAGCTGATTCCTGAGGAGAGATGGGCAGACAGCGTGATGAGTTTGCCTTTCGACCGCCGGCAGGTGATGTGGGATCTTAACTATTTTAAGTATGAGTTTCTCAAGCCGTCCGGCGTAGTTTTTGATGAAAATGCACTTGAAGATGACTTTGAGCATCTTGCCTGCACACTGGTGAAAGAGACTTCAGCTGCAAGTGGCTTCATGTTTCGTGATTTTCAAAGCCGAAATGTGATGATTAAGGATGGCAGTCCGCGCTTTATAGATTATCAAGGGGGGCGCAAAGGCCCGGTGCTTTATGATGCGGTGTCTTTCTTGTGGCAGGCAAAAGCAGGATTGCCTGAAAATCTGCGCCGCAGGATGCTGGATTATTATGCAAACATCATGGTGGCTAAGAGTGGCGTGGACAAGGACTTGNTGCTTGCTCCGCTTGACGGTATTTTACTTTTCCGCAACCTTCAGGTGCTTGGAGCGTACGGATTTCGCGGACTCGTGGAGCGAAAAGCTCATTTTATAGAAAGCATTCCGTTTGCGCTTGAGAATTTAAGAGCACTTATCGAGAGAGGAGTTCTCAGCGATTATCCTGCACTCGAAAAGGCATGCGTGGAGATATGCAATGATGAGCGATGGCGGCCGGAAAATCCTGACACTCTTGTAATAAAAGTCTTTTCTTTCTCATATAAAAAAGGTTATCCTGAAGACTTGACCGGTAATGGCGGAGGATTTATGTTTGACTGTCGAGCCATGCACAATCCGGGACGCTATGCAGAATATAAGCAACTGACAGGCCTTGATGCTCCCGTCATTGAATTTCTGGAAGAGAGGGGAGAAGTCCAGCCTTTCACGGAGCATGCGTTGGCTCTTGTGGAGCCGGCCGCCGACCGATATCTGAAACGTGGTTTTAAGTCACTTCAGATAGGATTCGGATGTACGGGAGGGCAGCATAGATCAGTCTACTGCGCGCAGAGAGTCGGTGAGGCGCTTGCTGCAAAATTCCCTGCGGCTAATGTAGTCATCAAACATCGTGAGCAGGGAATAGAGAAAAAGTATAATTAAGACCCTGTCTCACAAAACGATTAAAAGAAAGGAAAATGAAAAAAGCTATGATACTGGCAGCCGGNCTGGGCACCAGATTGCGTCCGTGGACACTGAATCATCCCAAGGCCCTNGTCCCNGTGGGNGGAGTCCCCATGCTTGAAAGAGTTGCAGAGAATCTCCGGGAACAGGGATTTGATTCGTTGCTTGTGAATGTTCATCATTTCGGAGACCAAATCATTGATTTTATATCTCAAAAGGGCTGGAGAGACATCGCCATCAGCGATGAAAGCGATGCACTCCTTGACACCGGTGGAGGAATCTTGCGCGCAGAAAAATATCTGGGTGCAGATGCTGATCCATTCCTGATTCATAACGTAGACATTTTAAGCAACGCCGATTTGAGTGCATTAATGCAAGCACATTCAGATAGCGGATGTGACTGCACGCTCCTCGTCAGTGACCGGGACTCATCACGAAAACTGATTTTCGATAAAAATATGAATCTTAAGGGATGGCATTCGATTGCAGATAATAGATTCAGACCCCAGGGAATATCTCTTCAGGAGGGAGATGTGGAGCTGGCTTTCAGTGGAATTCACGTTATGAGTCCGACGGTGTTTGACGAAATGAGACGGCTCGGACTGTCAGGAAAATTTCCTGTGATGGACTTCTATCTGCATAAAGATAATAAGCTGAAAATCATGGGGGTGAAGTCGGAAAATCTTAGAATGCTCGACATCGGTAAGCCAAATGCGCTCGAAGAGGCGGAAACTTTCTTGCTGAACAATTAAGACTAATTAGTGTTTTGAAAGTATAAGAAGTCTGAAAACATCGGGCATACTCGACATCACCCACGATTTCTCCCTCAGAATGAGAATCCGCTGTGAAGACTTCCAATAAAACCTATTAATAACCTCTTAATTTATCAGGCTATGAAGAAAGTATTACTTACGCTTGCGCTTGCCGCAACAGCAATCTGCGCTTCCGCAGTGAATCCTTTCGTAGAATTTCAGCCGGTTCAGGCCGGTGATAATTTCACAGCGTTCAACTTCCAGGGTGGTATCACCGGAAAAGTTCATCCTAANATNGGCCTTGGTGTCGGTGTCGGAGTGACAGAAAAATGGAATTTCGATAAGGGTCCCCTTATCCCGATGTTCGGTAGAGTGGATGTCTCCGGCAAGCTCGGCAGTCTCACCCCGTTCGTGTCTTTCGATGTGGGCTACGAGCTCAACACAGAGAATACCGACCACGGAGCAGTTCTNGTCAATCCCATGATTGGTCTTAAATTTGGCAAATGGTATGGTGGNATCGGTTATCTCGGTCACTGCTGGACTCAGGGCGGACATGGCACCACAAGCACGTTCAACATGAAGATAGGCTATAATTTCTAATCTTCAATCATTCACGGATATAACACATTATAAAGACATTCGGGCAGACGCGTTTATGGTCTTCATAAAAGCGTCTGCTTTTTTGCAGATTATTATTTTGGTCAAAACTTGCATTGATAAGTACATCTACATTATAACGGGGGCACGTCAGCTATTTTTGACGTGCCCCTATTTCTAATTTAAGTAAATATTCAAATAAGAATGCTTACCCGTCTTCTTTCAGGTTCATTCAGGAATGTGGATGAACAAAATGTTTATTCTTGCTGGAGTTAAACTGCCCGACGCATCCAAGAATGAGAAATACAACGGCCAAAGCGCCCAGCCACCAAGTAAGCGAAACGCTTGAGGTGAAGCAAGAAATAATAAGCAGGATCGAACCTACTACGTAGCCTATAATACTCAGTGTTTTCATAGTGTGTGTTTTTCTGTTTTGCTACTATAATAACACCGTAGAGGCAGTATAGGTTCGAGGCCGTCAGTCCTTCTTGAGGATAGAAGCCATCTGCTGCTGAAGCTCCTTAGCCTTCTCGGCAGCCTTTTCAGCGAAGTCTTCTCCGGAAGATGCATAAATTATGCCACGGGAGGAGTTGACCAGCAGTCCGCAATCATCAGTCATGCCATACTTGCAAACCTCTTCAAGAGAGCCTCCCTGCGCACCGACGCCCGGCACAAGCAGGAAATTGTCGGGAGCATATTTGCGAATGTCGGCAAAGAGGGAGCCCTGAGTGGCTCCAACCACATACATCATTTCCTCTGGCGAAGCCCAGGTGGAAGAGGTTTCGATTACCTGCTCAAAAAGTCTCTTGCCATTTGCAAGCGGGAGCATCTGAAAATCCTGAGAACCGGGATTTGAAGTCAGAGCCAGCAGGATGACCCATTTTCCGGTATATCCGAGAAATGGCTCCACTGAATCCTTACCCATATATGGGGCTACAGTGATGGCATCCACATCGGAAGTCTCAAAAAGCGAGCGAGCATACATAGCTGAGGAGTTGCCGATGTCGCCTCGCTTTGCATCAGCGATGATAAAAACGTCGGGATAGTGAGTGCGAATATACTGCACAGTGCGGCAGAAAGAGGCCACTCCGGAGGGTCCATTCTCTTCAAAAAATGCCAGATTAGGTTTGAAGGCCACAGCAAAGGGAGCCGTTGCGTCTACTATCTGACGGCAGAACTCAAAGAGAGGATCTTCAGCGCGGAGAAGATGTTGGGGTATCTTTTTTATGTCAGCATCCAGTCCTACGCAGAGAAAAGACTGCTTCTGGCGTATGCTGTTGATAAGGTCTTGTCTTGTCATATTTATTGTATGTTAGGTGGATAAGTCAGGGAGATAAAAGATCTGCCGGCCGTCAGAGCTCGGTAGCTTTCAGTTTTTCCGCATTTTCGGCTACAATAAGTCGGTCGATACATTCCTGAATATTACCCTCCATGAAGGAGGCCAGATTATACACCGTATAATTAATGCGATGATCAGTCATGCGACCTTGCGGAAAATTGTAGGTGCGAATTTTAGCAGANCGATCACCCGTGCTGACCATAGTTTTTCTTTTTGAGGCAATGTCATCCAGATATTTCTGATGTTCACGGTCATAGATGAAAGTGCGGAGTCTGCTGAGAGCCCTCTCCTTGTTTTTTGGCTGATCTCGNGTCTCGGTGCATTCTATAAGAATTTCTTCGGTCTGTCCGGTATTAGGATTTTTCCAGTTATACCTTAGTCTGACTCCTGACTCTACTTTGTTGACGTTCTGTCCGCCGGCACCGCCGCTGCGGAAAGTGTCCCATTTGATTTCCCCTTCGTGAATTTCCACGTCAAACTCTTCAGCCTCAGGGAGCACTGCCACCGTAGCCGCGGAAGTGTGCACCCGACCTTGCGTCTCCGTGGCCGGTACGCGTTGCACACGGTGCACGCCTGATTCATATTTCATCACACCNTATACCCCCTGGCCGGATAGAGAGAATATAATCTCTTTATAGCCTCCGGCAGCCCCTTCAGTGAAGCTTGACACAGCGAGCTGCCATCCATTTTTTTCGGCAAATTTTTGATACATGCGGAAAAGGTCGCCGGCAAAAAGAGCGGCTTCATCGCCGCCGGTGCCTCCACGAAGCTCAACAATAGCATTCTTTGCATCATCAGGGTCAGCAGGGATAAGAAGTAGTTTTATCTCCTCTTCGAGTTTCGGGATCAGAGCCTCCGCCTCGTCTATCTCTTCACGCGCAAGAAGTCTAAGCTCCTCGTCATCTTCAGCGGCAAGCACTTCCTTGCCTTCGGAAATAGCATTGAGTGCGGAGCGATAGCGGCGCGTAGCATTCAAAAGTTTTTCAAGTTCGCTATACTCCTTAGTGAGACGGGCATATCGCTGACGGTCGGCAATCACAGCCGGGTCAGTGATGAGAGTAGACACCTCTTCATATCTTGCGTCAATACCATCCAGGCGGTCAAGCAGTGAAGTACTCATATCAATCGCTAAAATTTTATGCAAATTTAACAATTAAATGCGAGATATACAATAATAAGNCCGTGNGATTCAAAAAGAGTGGAAAAAATTTGTGTGAGAGAGAAAAAAGTAGTAACTTTGCAGNGCAAATCCTTACCCTTGGTCTGGTAAGGATTGTAAGTAACTAATATTCAATAATAGACCGGCAAAAGTTTATGGCAACAAAAATCAGATTACAGCGTCATGGCCGCAAGGGCTACGCTTTTTATCCCATTGTAATTGCCGATAGCAGGGCACCACGTGATGGTAAATTTATTGAAAGGATAGGTTCATATAATCCGAACACTAATCCTGCTACAATAGATTTGAACTTCGACCGTGCTCTCTATTGGATTGAATCAGGCGCACAGCCTACCGATACAGTTCGCTCCATCCTCTCCAAGGAGGGTGTGCTTCTCATGAAGCATCTTCGTGGCGGTGTCCGCAAAGGCGCCTTTACAGAAGAAGAGGCACAGCGTCGTTTTGATGCTTGGAAGGCAAACCACACAAAAGATGTGGATGCATTCAAGGCAAAACTCGCCGCTAANGAGGCTGAAGAGGCTAAAGCNCGCCTGGTGGCTGAAGAGGAGAAGAATCGCCTGAAAGGTGAGTCTGTAGCTAAGAAGAAAGCTGAAATCCTCGCAGCTCAGGAGGAGGCCGCTAAGGCNGCTCTTGAGGCTGAGAACGCCGAGGCCACTGCAGAAGAAGCAGCCGAGGCAGCTGAGTAAGCAAAAACTGTAGGAGNGAGTCCGAGTCTTTTTCTGAGTATAANCAGGACNAGAACGANGATTAGCTCCGTAGANAAACANATTTCGGGTTGACAGGTTGTCAGCCCGAAANAATGGCCGATTAGTGTAGCGGTTAGCACGCCACCCTCTCACGGTGGAGACTCGGGTTCGAGTCCCGGATCGGCTACTGANGATAGAGAATATTCATCCGAAAAGGCCGNCTTGAAAAATCAAGTCGGCCTTTTTCGTACGAACATTATAGAAGTAGAGGGAATAGTGGGGACAGATGGAGAATTGNGAGGAGTGGGAGTAGAGGAAATCATCCCGTAGATAGTATAAAAGATTTCTAAACTCATATTATCGTTTAATTTTGAATACTTACTTATTTCGGAACTGAAATTACAGGCACGGATAGTAAATTTATGTGAAGTCGGGTCAGTACTACTTTAAAAATATGGATACGTTAAGTACTTGTAAATGTGCGAAATGAGAATGGGGAGAGCGGGGAAGTGGAAAAATTGGCTGAAAATTTAGTCGAAAAAATTTGGAATCGGCCACAAAATGTATTAACTTTGCAGTGTCAAAAGGAAATGACACACATAATGGCCGATTAGTGTAGCGGTTAGCACGCCACCCTCTCACGGTGGAGACTCGGGTTCGAGTCCCGGATCGGCTACAAAGAAACCGACAAGCAGATATGCTGTCGGTTTTTTTATATGCCTGAGAATATTATGTTAGCTAATGCATAAATTGACTAAGACCCCGGCACACAGGAAATATTGGTGCCAGGGCCGATTTTGAATTATGGGCTGATTTTGAATTATTGGTGTCCGGTAAACATGTTTACCANCTATTGACGTGGATNTTAAGGATTGGCAAGCACCCATTATAAAGGATAGGTCGGCTGTCCGATAAAATTAAGCCACTTCAATTCAGCGTTAGATAGTCTATGATGCTTTTATTTTGAATACTTTCTAAATGAGTACCTATCTGTGCGTTTTGATAAGTCATTTCTACTCTCTCGGTGAGTATTGAGATTGACTCATCATCCTTCTATTGATATCGAAGTTGCTGAAGATCCGGGAGCACGATTGAGTCTTATCTGAACAGCGACTTCTTCTTTTAAGGATGGCAGATGACTGATGATGCCAACCCTCCGCCCACTGAGAGAATGCAGACGTCTCAGAACCTCAATAGCTCGCGTTAATGCATTTCCGCTCAGCGACCCGAAGCCTTCATCAATAAAGAGAGTGTCAGTGTGGAAAGAGCCACTGAAGTCGGTAATGGCAAGAGCCAGAGATAATGAAACGAGAAAACTCTCTCCACCCGATATTGTGGAAGCCGGCCGGCGAGCATATCCCTCCCAAGCATCCTCTACAAAAAGCGTGAAAGAGCCTGTGCCATGCGATATTCTGTAGCGTCCGCTGAGCATGTCAAGGTAATGATTTGCGGAGTGAACAAGACTGCCGAGAATGTAGCTCTGGGCAATTCTCTTAAACTTCTTACCCTGCGCGTCAGAAAAGTCCGATAGCCTGTTCCATTTGTCGAGGAGTTTTCGTTTGCTATTTAACTGTGCCTCAATAGTTTTAATAGATTCATGAACAAGAGTGTCATTCTTTAAAATATTTTTAATTTCACCTATGCGCGCGGAAAGATGTCGGATTTCTCCAAGCGAGTGTTCGTGCATATCCCGGAGAGAGTCTATAGAGTCATCCTGGGAAATATCTGGTCTTTCTTTATAGTGGCTGCAAAGAAGATTGCGGGCGTTAGTAAGCACCCCGTCAGCCTCAGATAGCCTCTTTTCCAATAGGGATTCAAGGTCGGATAACTCTTTCTCTATTTCCGGAGGAAGCTGACAGATTTCAGCAAAGGTGGCTTCACTTATGTCATGAGCGGATATGGCAGAAGAAATGTCGGATTCGAGAGACTTGATTTTATTCTCTTTCTCAGCGATCGATGTGCAGACTACTTCATATTTCGAGCAGATATCGAGCCATTGGTCTTTAAGTTCTGAGGTAGACATCCGGGATTTTGATGTAGAAGGAACTATCTCAACATCCTTTATCATGGATGAAAATCTGTTTTTGATTTGCACTATGGCCTCCCAGTCAGCTGCCAACGCACGACAATTTTTCTCAGTCTCATCCATCTCCGCACGGCTGGCAGAATATTTTTCCACCGCGTCTATCAGTCGAATGCGAAATTCCTCCTCGGGGAGAGAGGAAGAATTGACATCAAGAGTATTTCGCAGATCCTCTACCTCCCTTTTGCGAGCCGAAAGTTCCTCGCGCTTTTCATTAAGAATCGCCAGCCTGCGGGTCTGTTCGTGTCTCTTGTATTCAATAGATTCCTTAATCTTCTCGGAGTCTATGGCAAGCTTATCAGCAGAGGCTGATAGAGAGTCTACGGAGTGCCGGGCGTCATTCACCTTTTTCTTGCATTCTTGTATAGTCTTCAAGGTGTCATGGAGGCTGTCAAGAGACTTTTGAGAATCTTCGATAGCTTTAGAGCATAGAGTGATGTCGAGAATACCCTCTCTTTTGCTAAGTTCCTCAAGTTTTGCGTTCAGAAGGTTGAGCCGTTCGGTCTCTTCCAAACGCTTTTGAGCGGTTTCGAGTGCCGTAGAGAGAGAGGCAATTTTAATGTCTGAGTTATGAATGGAATTTTCCAGAGAATTGATACGGGACTTTAGATGGTCGAGGGCGGATTTTTTCTCCTCAAACCGTTTTCTGAAGCTCTCCTCGGCAGGTATGGCGCTTTCAATCAGAGAGTCGCATACGGGACAGCGATCGCCGGTGTGGAGATGAGCTCTCAATTCCTGAGTCCATTCAGCAGTGGAACGACTGATAATCTCAAAATCCTTTTCAGCTTGATCGAGCAACGTTCTCATAGCCGTGGCCATTTCTGATTGAGAAGTGCGGAAAGTGCGTTCCTCCTTCAGTTGAGTCTGATAGCTCTCAGCCAAAAGAGAGGCATTCCGGATAGCCTCCTGTTCACTCTTTACATTATTCAGAGTGTCAAGACATTCATTAAGAAGGATAAGGCGGTCCGAGCATTTTTCTAAATTAAGATTGACACCCGCTTCATTCATATCAGCAAGAGACTTCTCGGCCTCTTCCATCGCCTGCTTAGCCTCACTTAGGAGCGTTCTCTTATTTTGAAGCTTAATGATGGCCGGCTCGAGAATCTCCTTTTCAGTCACCTTAATGTCCTTCTCAGCGAGACTGAGATTTTCGGCGGCCAAGGCTGTTTCCTTTTCAAGACGGAAGAGGCCATCTATTTTCTCTAAGATGATATCTTTTTTCTCTATAAGAGGGAGCAGCGGAGAGAATGCCTTAATCTCATTTTCAAGCTTTTTCAGCCGCAATTCTGATAGTTCGAGATTCTCTTTTAACAGTTGGGAAATACCGGCAAGAGAGCCGGCGGTTTTCAAAATAGTCTCCCGTCTGCCTTCCAGAGTGAGTTTTTCATTCTTGAGCACCCCCGCTTCTGCCGCAAAGCTGCGAGCGCGCGCTGTCTCTCTCAACAGACGGAGAGTGAGAAGTCTCCNTTGTCTTTCGTCAGAGGCGGCTTCCGCCATTATATCAGACCGCTCAGATGCAGCCTTTATCACTTCTTTTTTGAAGAGATTGTCATTGACGAGCCATTGGAGTTTCTCTTGAATGAATTTGCTCTTTTGCTCCTCATTTGTGGCTTGATTTGTCCTTTCGGTCAACTCTTCTCTGAGAGCAAGAACCTCCTCTCCGGATAAAGTTTTGACGTCAGACAGACGTGCACTGAGGGCATCACATTCCGCTTGAATGCCATTGATGCGCTGGAAAATGCGCTTTCCCATCTCAGAATATATGGCAGTCCCCGTAATCTTTTCGAGAATAGCCGCTTTGTCATCATCTTTGGAATTGAGAAATCGAGTAAAGTCACCCTGAGCGAGCATTGACGTGCGGCAGAACTGTTCGAAGTCCAGGCCGATGATGGCCGGAATCTCTTTGCGAAGTTCGTTTTTCTTAGTAATTAGAACGTTGCGCCCATCCTTCTCATACTGAAGAGACCACTTTTCCGACTGGATTTTGCCGTCGGCTTTTTTATGAGCCCTCTGCACGCTCCATTCCGCCTTATACAGAGTGCCATCCTCCGACTCGAAATCGAGAGAGACTAAAGCGCTTCCGGCACCACGTCTGAGAAGCTGTTGGGTGCTTTTCTCGCTGACATCCTCGTCAGAATCATCACGGCCGGAAGACTGCCAGTTGTTCATTCGTGGGGTATTATTGAAAAGAGCCAGACAGATGCAGTCAAGAATAGTGGATTTTCCGGTTCCGATATCGCCGCAAATAAGGAAAAGCTCGGAATTTGCCAAAGGCGAAGCGGTAAAGTCAATAGTGGCTTGGCGAAGAGAAGTGATGTTCTCAATATATAGTTTCAGTAGTCTCATGGAGCGTTCGGTTGATATCTTCAGTGAATCTTTATAAACGAAGTTACTTATTGCCGGCTATTTCATCAAAGAGAGTCTCCAGGTCAGAATCAAATGACAGTCCCTTGTCGTCAAAATATCTCTTCGCGATAGACAGAGGTGTGGACTCAAGAAATTCCGTAACAGACATAGAAGACCTTTCACTCTTCTCTTTAGACCTTTCAGCGCTGGTATGCACGAGACAAAATCTCTGCTGCTTTGCTTTGCAAATTTCCCGTGCCCTTTCTATAAGGCCGGCCGGAAGATAAGAGTCGGTCTTTACCATAAGGCGAATGTAGCAGCACTTATCCGCTTCGAAATCTTCAAGCGCCGCCATAGCGTCAGAGGGCGAAAGATGATGAGAGGGTAGACTGACGAGAGGGTGAAGAGGTTCAATGGGTATTTCCTCAATAACGGGAGAGGCACTGCGGGAGTCAATAGTCACCAGAGAGATGGAATGTGGGTATCTCTCATCGAAACTCACTGCTACGGGGGCACCGGAATATCTTACCCTTCGGGCAGAGGTGAGGGTCTGCGGACGATGTATGTGACCGAGAGCCACATAATCAAACTCATCAAGAAGAGCATCGGCATTGACAGCGTCCACGCCCCCTATAGAGATGTCATGGCCCGAAAAGTCGCAGTCGCTTACGGTAAGATGTGCGGTGAGAATTATTGGTAAATGCTCGTCTGTGACCTCATCAGCAGCTTCGTAAAGGCGTCGGAACACATTGTCCGGCATATTTCTGGGGGAAGAGAAGGGGAGCGCACATATAGTTCCCACATTGGAAATCTTAATGATATAGTCTTTAATGTCGGCATTCTTATGAATAGAACCTATCATATCACAGCCAACAGCGCTCCATAGAGCTTTGTGAGCTTCGTGACCGGCGCCTGAATCATGATTGCCGGCAATGGCTATCAGTCGCATGTCAGGATTTGCATTCTTAATCCTCAGCATACCTTCCACCGTAAGTCTTTGCAGAGAGGCGGAGGGTTGAGGCCCATCGAAAATATCACCGGCGATTATTAGGATATCCGGTTTCTCAGAGGCAACAGTNTCTGCAATAAAGTCAAGGAGATGTCGATGCTCGTCGGAGCGGTCATATCCAAAGAAGGTCTGTCCGAAATGCAGGTCGCTGCAATGAAGGATTTTCATAATAGAAGCAAAATATAAAGGGAGTACATGAAATGGCTCAATGTGTAAAGTTACAAAAAAAATGTGGATGTGCAAATATAAAATATTTTGGTGAGGNGGTAATTGACTGATAGTTAGGGANGTGNAGTTGAGTTGAAAAATTTTTATAAATTTTTTGTCGAAAAAATTTGGTTAGGAGCAAAAAAGGTTGTAACTTTGCACTCGCAAAACGGATGACACCCCTGTTCGGATTGGCGAGAGAGCCATATAATTGTGATTGGATTGCTTAGGGGATGACAGAGGAGGTCAGTTCGTTTTAATNGGCGGGATAGCTCAGTTGGTTAGAGCGTCGGATTCATAACCCGGAGGTCCCGAGTTCAATTCTCGGTCCCGCTACGATAGAGATTCGGAAAGTTTTCCGAGTCTCTTTTTTGTTATGTNGTTNCCACTTNNTCCTATTCTCCTTTTGCTTNAGAATTGCAAAGGAGAGAGAATATTTTAGACCAGAGGAATGGNGNNGGGATTTGCGTGCGTCATAGATTTTTTGTAATTTTGCATATTATAATGTTCTTGGGAAAAATACTCCCAACCTCAAAATCAGAGATAAAGTGTATTTGCAATTTTTCAAAAAAGGAGGCGGCACTGTCTATTGCGTGCAGAGCGAAAAGCCGTTACGAGACGAAGTTATCCCTAAATTTCAGTGGATGTTTGGCGATGCAATGCTCGTCAAAAGCAATAAAGTGACCGGTCGCTTCATCGGGCCGCGCAAGGAGATGATTTCTCCCTGGAGCACCAATGCCGTTGAGATAGCGCGCAACATGGGCATAAACGGAATCACCAGAATCGAGAAATTTGTCAAGAAGGATGATTTCGACCCCATGATAGAGCGGGAATATAATGGCATGAATCCCAAGATTTTTGATATAGACCATCAAGCTGAAGAGATAGTTCGTATTGATAATCTGGAAGAATATAACGAGAAAGAGGGACTTGCCCTCTCCACTGAAGAAATAGAATATCTGAAGAATCTNTCCAAAGAGATAGGGCGTCCTCTCACAGACTCTGAAGTGTTTGGCTTCTCNCAAGTNAATTCAGAGCATTGCCGTCATAAAATCTTCAACGGCAAGTTTATCATTGATGGCGAGGAGAAAGAACTCAGTCTCTTCAAGATGATAAAGCAGACGTCAGAGGAGAATCCCAATTCGCTGGTGTCAGCATATAAAGACAATGTAGCCTTCGTGAAGGGCCCGGCTGTGCAGCAATTTGCCCCACNGGCTCCTCATCAGCCCAGTCTTTTCTGNGAAAAGGAGATCAATACCGTTATTTCACTCAAAGCGGAAACCCATAANTTCCCCACTACGGTAGAACCCTTCAATGGAGCCGCTACCGGCACCGGNGGNGANATTAGAGACCGAATGGGNGGTGGCAAGTCAAGCATCCCCATTGCCGGAACNGCNGTCTATATGACNTCCTATCCGCGNCCTGAGGAGAAACGACTCTTTGAATGTGGAGCCCCGCTTGCNCGCCCCTGGCTTTATCAGACTCCTTCGCAGATACTTATAAAGGCCTCCAATGGAGCCTCTGATTTCGGAAATAAATTCGGTCAGCCACTTATCTGTGGCTCAGTGCTCACATTCGAACATGAGGAGCACGACCGGATACTTGCATACGACAAGGTAATCATGCTTGCAGGCGGCGTAGGCTTCGGCAAGCTGGAAGATGCCCTTAAAGATGAGCCCGAACCCGGCATGAAAGTTGTGGTCATGGGTGGAGATAATTATAGAATCGGAATGGGCGGNGGAGCAGTCTCTTCCGTTGAAACCGGACAGTATGACAACTCTATTGAGCTGAATGCNGTGCAGCGTGCTAATCCGGAGATGCAGAAACGCGTAAGCAACGTNGTTCGCGCNCTTGCAGAAATGGAGCACAATCCCTGCATCAGTATTCATGACCATGGAGCCGGCGGACACCTTAATGCCCTTTCTGAGCTTGTAGAGGCCACCGGCGGAAAAATCGACATGAAAGAACTCCCGGTGGGCGACTCCACGCTCTCTGCNAAAGAGATTATAGGCAACGAGAGTCAGGAAAGAATGGGACTNCTTCTGCATCCTGCNGATGTGGAGAAGGTGAGAAAAATNGCTGAACGCGAACAGGCTCCTTTCTATGTAGTGGGCGAGACCACGGGCGACGATCGTTTTGTCTTCGAGCAGGAAGATGGACAGCGTCCTATAGACCTGTCGATGAGNGCAATGTTTGGCAACTCNCCGAANACNGTGATGTCTGACAAGACCGTNGANCGAAAATATGCCGATGCCGATTATAGNNTAGAGAAACTTCAGGATTATCTTNCCAACATGCTTCGTCTTGAGGCNGTNGCTTGTAAGGACTGGCTNACAAATAAGGTAGACAGGTCGGTGACCGGNCGTGTGGCAAGACAGCAATGTCAGGGGNCTCTTCAGCTTCCTCTCAGNGATTGTGGCGTAGTNGCTCTTGATTATCATGGACGTGCCGGCATAGCCACTTCAATAGGNCATGCCCCTCAGGCTGCACTCATAGATNCCGCCAAGGGGTCTGTGCTCTCCATAGCGGAGGCNCTCACCAATNTCGCNGGCGCNCCTCTTGCGGAAGGATTGAAGAGCGTATCGCTCTCAGCCAACTGGATGTGGCCCTGCAAGAACGAGGGCGAGGATGCGGCGCTATATAGAGCAGTGGAGGCNTGCGGNAAGTTTGCAAGAGANCTCGGCATCAATATTCCCACNGGAAAAGACTCTCTCTCCATGACTCAGAAGTATGGAGATAAGAAGGTCATGGCTCCCGGCACCGTGATTATTTCAGCTGCCGGTGAAGTGAATGANGTTCGTGCCGTAACTTCTCCCGTGATTAAGAAAACAGATTCGANACTGATCTACGTAGATTTCAGTGGAGATGATTTCAAACTTGGAGGTTCGGCCTTCTTCCAGTCACTTAATAAAATAGGCAGTGAGGCGCCTACCGTTCGCTCNGCAGCNATCTTTGCCTCAGCCTTTGAGGCNATCCAGCGTCTGGTGAAGCGTAATCTTATTTTGTCGCAACACGACATTTCAGCCGGCGGCATGATAACAACGTTGCTGGAAATGACATTTGCAAACACACTCGGCGGTCTCGCTGTTAATCTNGATNGCTTTGANGAGACNGATGCGATAAAGATACTTTTTGCNGAAAATCCCGGCGTGATAATNGAAGTGGANGAGANTGTGCTTGCAGAAGTTGAAGAGACTTTCCGCAGCCTNGGTGTCAAAACAGTCATGCTNGGTAAAACAATAGAGTCCAGAGTGCTGAGANTTANTGGCAGAGGTCTTTCAGAAGACATAGACATAGACAGAATGAGGACTGAATGGTATACCACCTCATACGAAATGGACCTCAAGCAGACTTCGCGCACNCAGGCAGAACAGAGATTCCGCAATTATGCCAAACAGCCTGTGACCTTTAAATTCCCCAAAAACTTCAAAGGGACGNTGGAGGAGTATGGACTCACAGANAAACGTATTGGAAATTCAGGCCTTAGAGCNGCNATTATCAGAGATAAAGGTATTAATAGCGACCGCGANATGGCCTATTGCCTTTATCTGGCCGGCTTTGACGTAAGAGATGTGCACACCACCGACCTTACTTCAGGACGCGAGACTCTNGAGGATNTCAATCTTATAGTATTCTGCGGAGGATTCTCCAACAGCGATGTGCTCGGCTCGGCTAAAGGCTGGGCAGGACAGTTCCTGTATAATGAAACAGCGAAGAAAGNTCTTGATAACTACTTCAAGCGNAGCGACACGCTCTCACTCGGAGTCTGCAACGGCTGTCAGCTGATGGTNGAACTCAATCTNCTTCAGATGCCTGCNCNGATAGCTCCCCGTATGCAGGAGAATCTTTCAGGAAAATTTGAGTCTAATTTCCTTTCACTTGATATTCCTCAGAATAGAAGCGTCATGCTCGGCAGCCTCGCCGGTAGTCGTATAGGCGTCTGGGTAGCTCANGGAGAGGGAAGATTCCATTTCCCGGAGGGATGTCCGAAGGAGAATNTCGTGGCGAAATATGCNTATAAGAGCTATCCCGGCAATCCNAACGGCACGATAGGAAGCATAGCGGCAATATGCAGCGAAGACGGGCGTCATCTGGCAATAATGCCTCATCCCGAACGCTCTCTTTTCCCCTGGCAGTGGGGACTCTATCCCGAGGGTCGNAGTGAGGATAACGTCACTCCATGGATTGAGGCTTTTGTGAATGCCCGCAAGTGGGTTGAGAAAAACCGTAGATGGTGATTAGTCTACCAAGATACAGAGTTTCAACNGGAAGGGGCGTAGCCGCCATTGTGGCGGCTACGGCTCTTCTCTTTTTCTCATCCTGTTTTACCGGAATAGAGAGTACCNCTAAAGTGAAATTAAGCAGGGAGGACAAGAAGCTCGTGGCTCCCACGGCCGAAGAATTGTTTGCACGCTCTTTCTTGCCTGACACTCTAAAGGATTGGGTTCGAGGCCGGAAGTTTGTAGTGGCAGACAAGAGGCTTTCCTTCGTGCTTCCTTTGGCTAATGGAGGAAGTAGAGATATAGGGGACACGATTGTATATGAAGGGGTGGTGGAGAGACCGTCGCCGGGAGGCAGCCAGCATCTGTGGATTCAATTCAGAGATGGNGANAGCTTCAGAGAGTATGACACGGAGCGNCCTGCTTCAGAGGCGCTGAGGAGAATAACTTCTCTTGANATACCGATGCTNATAGATGNGGGNTATGTGGATAAAATATCCGACAAACTGAAGAATAAGGAATTGTATGTGCGCACTTCNGAATGGTATGATGAGGTGGGCAATCCGATAAAGGGGANGANATATATAAAAGTGACACTGCTCGGNGCNCTTCCCGGTACAGAGCGCTTCCCGTTTAAGGTNGGATTTAGAGACGAAGAGGGCNNNACACNCTATCTGCTCATGAGTGCCGGGCAGAGAGNGACNGATTCGCGCACCTTTCAGTCGCTTTTCAGTATGGATGATATAAGAGTGCNCTATAAGAATATTTCAGATGCTCACTGGGCGCTGATAGAGAAGGGAGAGGTAGCTGTCGGAATGACCCGNGAGGCNTGCAGACTCTCNCTGGGCTCTCCCACAGGGGTCAGCGAGGGGCGCGACTATGCCCGTCTGCTTGANGAATGGAATTATGGAGATGGAAAATATCTGAAATTTGTAGACGGCCTGCTTACCGAGTTTCGTCTTTGAATGATANAATATGTAGGAANAGGCATCTCACCGATTAGAACTTCAGCTATTATGGAAGAGGAAAGACTGATAGAGAAAGACAANGATATAACATCGCTGACTACCTTTGGCATACCGGTGAAAGCCCGNTATTATGCCGAATATGAAAGCGTGAGGCAGTTAAAATATCTCGCTAAGACGCAAACGTATCTCAATAATGAGGTTCTTCACATTGGCGGTGGCAGCAATCTGCTGTTTGTAAGAGATTTTGAGGGCCTTGTGCTTCATTCCGCAATAAAGGGAATGGTGAGGTATGAGCGTNATGAAGACCACGTATATGCCATAGCCGGAGCCGGAGAGAAATGGACAGACTTCGTAGACTGGTGCGTGAGCGAAGGTCTCGGNGGGCTTGAGAATCTTGCCGGGATTCCCGGAGAAGTCGGAGCCTCTGCAGTGCAGAATGTAGGAGCCTATGGNGTGGAGGCCGGAGATAGAATCCATTCCGTAGAATGTTTNGACCGAGAGAAGAGGGAGGTGGTGACCCTGATGAAGGATGAATGCGAATTCGGCTATCGCGACAGCAGGTTTAAGCGNGAATGGAAAGACCGTTATTTCGTAGTCAGAGTAGCGTTCAGATTAGAAAAATCNGCAAAAGCCCGTCATCTGGATTATGGCCCTCTTAAAAATCTTGAGGCTACATTAGGCCATGAACCGAGCATTTCTGAAGTAGCAGAAGAGGTAGTGAGAATACGCGACTCCAAGCTCCCCAATCCGGCNGTGATAGGGAGTGCCGGAAGCTTCTTTAAGAATCCTGTAGTGAGTCGTTACTACTATGAGCAGGAGATAAAGAGCCGTCGGGAGGATGTNCCCTGCTATGAAGTAGACGAACATCACGTGAAACTGCCGGCAGGCTGGCTGATAGAGCATGCAGGACTTAAAGGGAAAAGAGTGGGGGGCGCAGAAGTTTATCCCCGTCAGTGTCTTGTAATCGCTAATACAGNCAATGCGANGGCCNNAGATNTAGTGGCGCTTTCTGAAATAGTCAGGAGCAAAGTCTCTGAAGAATATGGNGTGAATCTAAGGCCGGAGGTCAACTTTATCGATACTTCAATAGACNTCACGGTGCTTGGTTCCGGCACCTCGAAAGGCATCCCGGAAGCCGGGTGTCTGTGCAGGGTCTGCCGTTCGGAGGATGCGCACGACAAGAGACTTCGCACGTCTGTACTGGTCAGGACTCATGGCATGACCTTGATGATAGATGCCTCCCCGGATTTCAGGCAGCAGGCATTGCGTGTGGGACTGAGAGAAGTGGATGCTNTGATTCTCACGCATATACATTATGATCATGTGGGTGGACTGGATGATCTTCGTCCNTTCTGTGCAGATAAGAAAATCCCTGTTTATATGTCTCATGATGTAAGCGAGGATCTTCACAGACGTCTTGATTATTGCTTCCGGGAGCATCCCTATCCCGGAGTCCCAACCTTTGAAGTGCATGAAATAGAAAACAGGCCCTTCTTCATAAATGGATTGAAGGTGATACCCATTAGAGTCATGCATGGGAAACTGCCGATTTTCGGCTATAGGATAGGCGACTTTGCCTTCGTGACTGATGCCAAAAGCATAGAAGAGGATGAGATAGAGAAGCTCTACGGGCTGAAAGTGTTGATAGTGAATGCATTGAGGGAACGCCCTCATTTTGCCCATTTCAATGTGGAAGAGGCATTGGCTCTCATCAATAAAGTTAAGCCGGAAAGGGCCTATCTCACGCATTTTAATCACGAGGTGATGCATAGGGAACTTGCCGCTAAACTTCCCGAAAATGTTTATCCGGCATACGATGGCTTGAATTTCAGAATAGAGTGATGTCTTGATAATGCTTCATGGAAGAGAGAATATCCGTTTATGAATTGATAAGAAATCTTCCCCTCTTCAAGGGGACGGGAAGAGATCATATATCAAGGTTTGTAGAGAAGGTCCCTGTCAGGCTTGAGACGTTAGAAAAAGATGAGAAGATATTATCTCCTGACGAGGACTGCGAAGGACTTATTTTTCTACTTCGTGGGGCGGTGAAGATTAAGAACTACGTGAAATTTGAAGACAGAGCCGGGCATCAGCGTGAGACGCTTCTTATAGAAGAGGTGAGGAATGAAGGGAGTATCCTGGGCCTTGACAGAATGTTTGGCCTTTACAGACAAGAGGGGCGTGAGATAAGGGCGTTCGAGCAATGTACGGTCATGAAAGTTAATAAATCGGAGTTGCTTAATTTAGTGAAAGGAGATAATATCTATCTCTTCAATGTGCTGAACTATCTATCGCTACGCAATCAAAGGTGCAATATGGCGGTGAGAAGGTTGCGTCCCGGAAAATTGCGAGAACTTCTTGCCTGCTATGTCGACATACTAACGGAAAGAAACTATAGACTCATAAAGATTTCGTCTAACATGAGATTCTGGAGACAGCTTACCGGCAAAACATACGTCAGACTAAAAAAGGAGTTTTGCGAAATGATTGAGGAGGGACTTCTTGAAGAGACTCACGATGGCTATATTCTGACATCACGGGAACAATTTCTTAAGACACTTAATGATTAAGTGATTTATATGATGCTTATATCGTTGTTTGCTCCGGTCCAAAATATATAACTATAGCCAAAATTACTAACGTTGGATTGTTATCTTACGCATCGGTTTCAGAGCTTTCTGCATTTGACCTGTTAAAAACCATTGAGGGTGTGTCAAATACTTTTTCACTTTGACACACCCTCAAATTAATAAGTTGAATACTCGCTTCTATCTGATTGCGAATATCTATCTTATAGGAGCAAGATTGATGTTGGCATCTTTATTGCTATTCAAATTATAGATATTGCCGTAGCCGAGAGATACAGCGCGATCCTTCATCTGACGAGCTTTCTCAAGGTTGCCGGTCTGAGCATAGTAAACTGCAGCCCAGTATGCGGCGTCTTTGCCTGTATCTTCAGTGAGAGCTTTTTCTATCATGGCATCTCCATCTATCTTTTTCCCTGACATAGACTTGGCCATTGCAGCATAAGCTATCTCAGGAAAACTGTCAGAATGAGTGATTGAAGCGCGATTATAGTCTGCCTCAGCTTGCTTTTTGTCGTTGAGACCCTCTTTGTAGACGTAAGCGCGGAGCATCAAGGGGAGCGGATCATCAGCGTTAAGCATTATAGCCTCATTGAGGGGAGCCAACGCCTCCTTATAGTTTTTGAGAGCAATATTATTGAGAGCAACCTCAATCATGGCCTCATTGCTGTCAGGGTTGATCTGCAAAGCTTTCTGAGCGGAAGAGAGAGCCTCTAAAGGGAGTCCGGCGGCTCTTTGAATTTTTGAATTCAGAATAAGAAGGGGAGCAGTGGACTCCATTTTCAAAGCCCTGGCAATAGCCGTCTGAGCGTCAGCAGTTTTGTCAAGAGCAAAAGCGGAGCGGGCTACACCGGCAAGAATGTCGGGGTCTTCGCCTCCGGGTGCTGAGAGCAGTCTTTGATAGGCATTATAGGCATCCTGGTAGTTGCCTGAGCGGTAGGCTATGATGGAGAGGAGGAAATCCAAGGGCACCGTATTAGTAGTCTTAGAGGAGGCATAATTAAGAGCGGCCGCCACCGAGGGATAATCCTTCTGTCCAAGCTTAATCAGGGAATTCATTGGGGTAGAGGAGCTATCGGTCAGCGTAAAGGCGATGAGATAGTTTGCGGCGGCATCAGAATTCTGGTTGATGCTGTTATAGAAGTCTCCGATTCTGCAGTATGTGAGATAATTGGTGGGATCAGCTTGCTCTACTTCTTTGATGAGGTCTCGGGCATCTTCCATCTCCCCCTTAAGCATNTTAGCTTTNGCCATGCCNAAGAANGCCTCCTGAGAACGAGATTTCATTCTCTGCATACTTGCGAAGGTTGCNTAGGCCTCATCCGGCATATTCAGATTGAGATAGATGTTCCCCTTTTTATAGAGATTAGCGTATGAGGTAGGGTCAATCTCAAGGGCCTTGTTAATGGATTCGATGGCCTTNGGGAGATTGTCNCGTGCTATGAGGATGTCGGTAAGGAGTGCATAGTTATGAGCCATCTGGTCTTTCTCCTTAGCCGGAGTGTACTCAATAGCCTTTACNATGTCGAGATAGGCTTCATCGAGCCGATGAAGCTGGAGATATATGCCGGCTCTGTCATAAAGCGCCTGATAATCGTTGGGATTATTCTTTATCCATTCGGTATTACCGTCAAGGACAGCTTTAGTGATGGGATCTATCTGCTGAGCCGAACAGAGTAGGGCGGAAGATGCCAGAATAGCGCCGACGATGAGATGTCTGATTTTCATTATTTAAGGGGTTAGATTAATGTNAAAGTGGGTGGTTTGCTTTTAAAAGAGTAAGGCTACCCTTCGTTTATGGATTTAAAAGTAGACCGCATGAATACTCCNAGAGAGAAGCATACATTTAATTAGACACTTTAGAGCTTATTTTGTTTACGGCCTGGCGTAAAATAGTTAATTTTTCCAGAAGCNCCTCTACGTNTGAGAGTGGNAGCATGTTGGCTCCATCGCTCTTNGCAACAGAGGGATTAGGGTGAGTCTCCATAAAAATTCCGTNAGCTCCTACAGCNATGGATGCCTTTGCAATAGTCTCGATAAGCTCGGGGAGTCCTCCGGTGACGCCTGACGTGGTGTTAGGTTGCTGCAAAGAGTGGGTAATATCCATAATGACAGGGCAGTCACAAANTNNTTGCATTATGGGCACTCCGCGAAAATCCACGAGGAGATCAGAGTAGCCGAAAGAGGTGCCTCTGTCAGTCACTGTCACGGCCGGATTTCCGGAGTCTCTTACCTTTTTTACCGCAAACTGCATTGCTTCGGGAGATAGGAACTGCCCCTTCTTAATNTTGACGAGTTTGCCGGTTTCGGCAGCTGCGACTACAAGGTCAGTCTGTCGACACAGGAATGCCGGAATCTGGAGAATGTCGACAAACTGAGCGGCAANGGCACATTCATGTGTCTCATGCACGTCAGTGACAACGGGAATCTTATATGTCCGCCTTACTCTGTCAAGTATCTCAAGAGCGGNGAAGTCACCGATGCCGGTAAAAGAGTCAATGCGGCTTCTATTGGCTTTTCTNTATGATCCTTTGAAGACGTAAGGGATGTCAAGGCGAGAAGTAATTTCTACCATTNTGCCGGCTACTTCCATAGCCATTTCCTCAGACTCAATGACGCATGGCCCGGCAAGTAGAAAGAAGTTGCCGGATTTTGAAGACATGAGGTATTCGAGAGTTGCTTGAGATTGCATGATCAAATAAGTATTATTTCTTNAAAATAAGAAAGCTGATAGAGGAAGAGATTGATTATCGAGCAGNGGNGCAGGATGCCAGTTGATTCAGTGTGTGAACNGCCTGGACTGCAAAGAGCGCGGCAGTTTCGGTCCTCATACGGCTTTCGCCCAAGGAGCAGGGTATNAATCCGGCNTCAATTGCAAGCCGAGCCTCTTCAGGGGAAAAATCACCCTCAGGCCCGATAAGCAATACAATGTCGNGCGACGGACGAAGTTCGCACACAAAAGAGTGTCTCTCCACATCATCTGCGCAGTAGCAAATAAATTTATCACCTTCAGGAGCAGCATGGATAAACTCTTTGAAGGGCGTCATGGGGGCTAATGNGGGTTTAACAGCCTTTAGAGACTGCTTCATCGCGGAGATAAGAATCTTTTCCAGCCGGTCAGGCTTGATGTCCTTACGCTCGCTATGGCAGCATCTGAGCGGAATAATCTCGTCTATACCCAGTTCAGTGGCCTTTTCGAGCAACCACTCTATCCTGTCAATATTTTTGGTAGGGGCTATAGCAAGAACTATTCGGCAACCCCAATGTGTAGGAATTGAGGTAGTGGATATTATTTCGGCCTTCACGTGTTTGGGGTGAGCTTCCGTAATAATGGCCTCAAATCGGTGTCCCTTCCCATCGGTGACAAAGATGGTATCACCCTCTTTCTTGCGAAGAACACGGACGCAATGTCCCGAATCTATATCGGGAAGCGTGAGATCCTTTTCAAAGT
This sequence comes from Bacteroidales bacterium, assembly GCA_014800685.1. Classification (GTDB taxonomy): domain Bacteria; phylum Bacteroidota; class Bacteroidia; order Bacteroidales; family Muribaculaceae; genus Lepagella. The sequence goes on along the minus strand of JAAVFQ010000003.1, from coordinate 21,927 downwards.
CGGGAGCGAAAAATTGTATCACTTGTTATTGCGTCAAATAAAACGATTAGAAGAATGTGATTCTATGGAGAATACGTTAAAAAGAGAAATGATGCGTAGCGATCACTCAATCATACCCTCAGGATCTCCGCCTGCCATGTCTGCGGCCTTCTCTTTAGAGAGGGTGACATTCTCTTTTGGTGCTTTGAAAATTATAAGGAAGAGAATGCTGATGATGAGAGCGTATGAAGCAAAAATAAACCAAGAATGTTGCCATCCTTCGAGGTTAGTGATAGGATTGGCTTCAGGCGACATATCCACGTATTTGTTCACTACCAGATTTCCTGCGAGCCATGTGCCCACACTTGCTCCGATACCGTTGGTCATAATCATGAAGAGGCCCTGAGCCGAGGAGCGAAGTTTCACATCCGTCTGAAGGTCAACGAAAAGACCGCCGGCAACATTAAAGAAGTCAAAGGCCATTCCATAAACAATGCACGAAATGATGAGGAAAATCAGTCCTGAACCGGTGTTNCCAATTCCAAAGAATCCAAACCTTAACACCCATGCGAACATAGCCATGAGCATAACACCTTTGATGCCAAATTTTTTCAAGCAGAAAGGTATCAGCAGAATGCACAGAGCTTCACTTGCCTGAGAGATTGCAGTGAGCGCGGTGGCATTATGCGCTCCCCAGGTGTCGGCATATTCTGCAATTTTCTGGAAGCTGGCTATAAACATAGTGCCGTAAGAGTTGGTAATCTGCAGGCAGACACCCAGAAGCATCGCGAAGATAAAGAAGATGGCCATGGTCTTTCTCTTGAAAAGACGGAATGCATTGAGGCCGAGCGACTCAGAGAGTGATGTGCTTTTTGCAGAGTTGACAGGACAGTTAGGCATAGAGAGTGAATATATCATCATGACATAGCTCAAAATGCCGGACGTGAAGAGCTGCCAATAGTTGTTTTGAAAGCCGGTGAAGTTGACGAAAAGTTCGGCGCAGATGAAGCCTATTGTGCCGAGCATACGAATAGGAGGAAAAGCGGTGACCGTGTCAAGTCCTTGCTTATTAAGGGCGTTGAAGGCAACGGAATTGCAGAGGCCAATAGTAGGCATGAAGAAAGCGATGGAGAGAGTATAGAGTGTGAATAGAGTGGCAAACTCTACATTGTTTCCGGCATTGAGGCAGTACCATCCGGCCATAATCATGAATGAGCCGGCTACAGCATGGCACATGCTTAGCATTTTTTGCGCCGGAACCCATTTATCTGCAATGATACCTATGAGTGCAGGCATAATGAGTGAAACCAGACCCTGAGCAGTATAAAACCAGAAAGTCTGAGCTCCGAGTCCAACGTTTGAAAGGTAGATTCCAATGGAAACAAGGTAGCTACCCCATACTGCAAATTCAATAAAATTCAGTGCTGCAAGCCTGACTTTAATCCCATTCATAATGATAATTAAAAGAGTAAGTAAGTTCTAAATTTAAGCGACAGAGCCAAGGGCAGATAATGGCTATTGAAAAAGTAAGTTATAAACATTAAGTAAGTTCGAATAATTAAACGATNTATGCGAGATTTAAACTCGTGTACTATAAAACTTGTTCTACCGGGCTAATTTCACGTTGTCACTCAGNCAGATAGGCTTATATCTTCCTTCGCTCCGCCGACAAATTATCTCCCTAATCATTCNGTTTTGGATGTACATTNCTTTTTCTCACTTACTTAGAATTTAAAAGCCGTTTAAGAGCCTTGCATATTCGCCATTGCTCGCACTAATGCGTGGCGAGCTACAACTATGCAAAGTTAATAAAAAAAAATGATTAATAAGGNGCAGNCGATAGTAAATCGTGAAGCAATAGCTTGCTTTCGTCTTCTTTATCTTGTATAAAAAGAGCGGAATGNGGGTATTATGTATGAGAACAGCACCTCAATAACCGGACAAATGGCTATTGAGGTGCTGTAGNATAAATTAAATGGGTGGCCTCAAAATGTATCTGAGACAGCCAGATTGCAAATAAGCGCTGTTACTTGTCGATAGAGATAAGATTATATTTCCTTGAGCCGAGGCCAATCTTCTCAGCATGCTCAATGGTGTGGATGCCATGTTTCTCCTCAATTCTCTCGATAAGGGCACGCGGGTCATTTCCCTCTTCAGGCTTGATGGAATAGATAATATCTACACATGCCTGATCAAGGGCAACGGGATCAGTAGATGCAAGAATGCCGAAGTCTTTAATTTCGGGATTGGCAGGATGACCATTGCAGTCGCAGTCGATCGACATATTGTTCATCACATTTATGTAAATCACGTTGCCATGGAAATAGTCATCGACGGCTTGGGCAGCAGCAGCCATGCTTTCAAGAAACTGGTCCTGCTCAGCAATATTTCTCCAGATGCTCTCTTTGTCAGATGTTTTTCCTGCAGTGTGGATGTAGGTTTTCCCATTGCCGGATGCTACGCCGATGGATTGGTTTTTCAGAGCGCCTCCAAAACCTCCCATGGCATGTCCCTTGAAGTGGGAGAGAGTGATAAGAAAATNATAATCCTTGATGTGGGATCCGACTATGTCATATTTGATGTGNAGAGAATCTCTAACGGGGATTTTTATTTCTCCTGCAGCATCGAGAATGTCTACGGCCGCAATGTTAAAGAAGCCATGGTCATAGGCAGCCTTGATGTGGTCTTCTGTAGAATATCTTTTNCCGGTATAGGCCGTATTGCATTCTACGATTGTACCGTTGACAGTGTCAACTAATTCACCGATTAGTGCGGGCTGCAGAAAATTGTGGCCGCCGGGCTCACCCGTGCTGATTTTTACGGCAACGCGGCCATTAGCCTCTTTGCCGAGAGCCTTGTAGATTTTTACTAATGATTCGGGTGTTATGTCTTTTGTGACATAGACATCAGACTGAGCAGCCATTGCAAATATTGAGCAAGAGAGAGCTGCCGTCGCAAATAGTCTGTTTAGTTTCATGATGGAAATAAGATAAGTAAGTCCTAAAAATTAAACGATATGTATGAGAGGAAAATTCGTGTCTATAAAACTTGTTCTTTGGGGTTAATCTCTTGGTAACTATAAGCCTTATGCCATCATTTGTTATGCCGAGAAATTATCACCGAAATAACCTCGTTTTATCTACACTAATTTTTCTCACTGACATAGAAAGTAATTATGCATAAAAAATCAGCCGCCACGAAGCCGACTGATTTTTTTGGTTATCTTGTTGTTCCAATTATGTGCAAGATAGCAGTAGTTGAATTTGCGTCAATTACAGAAAGATGATGATACTGAAATCTTAATCTGACAGTGCAAATTTTAAAAATATAAAGAGAGTTGGAGCGCTTTATTTAAGCTTAAGCACTTGGCCTACTTTTATTTTTTCGGTAGGCTGGAGTCCGTTCAGCTTTCTGAGGGTAGTAGTGGATACGCCGTAGTTTCTTGCGATAGAAGCGAGAGAGTCGCCGGACTTCACAGTATAAGAGGCCACTTCCTGAGCACCCTTGTATGGGTTTTCATTGGTCACTTTTTCCTTCTTGGGAGAGAANCTTCTTGCCTGCTGATAGTTCTGCTTGGTGAANGTATAGGTGTCGGTGTGGATAGTCTGGTTGGCAAAGTCAAAGATAGCTGAGGGATTGATGGCATATCCCATNTATCTTGTTTCGAAATGCAAGTGAGGTCCTGTAGATCGGCCGGTAGAACCTCCGAGTCCGATGGGCTGTCCGGCTTTAACAGTCTGATTTGGCTTGACGAGAATTTTGTTCAGGTGGCCGTATACAGTCTCCAGAGTGTTAGGGTGGCGGAGAATNATATAGTTGCCATATCCTTTTGCTTCGTAGTTGGTCAGACGCACTTTGCCATCGAAAGCGGCATATATGGTATCGTTGGAACGGATGGCAAGGTCAACGCCTTTGTGCATTCTTCCGAATTTGGCGCGATAGCCGTAGTTGGAAGTAATTCTTCCCGGGCAAGGCATATAATAGCCTCTCACATCGATTACAGCCTTGTTAGGCACATCAGATTCTTTAAAAGGATTAACGCGCTTGCTGTTCCAGCCCTCGGTGTAAATATCGGGTTCCGGCTCCAGGTCGTCAATAAGGTCGATAAAGGAAGATTTTTCTACCAGTCTGATCTGGTCTCTGCCCTTAGAAGAGTTAGCGAGGAGTTTTTTATGAGCTTGAGAATGAGAAGCTTTAGATTTAACTGTCTGAGCTTGTGTGCCTCCTATGGTGAGGAGAGCCATCATAAGGGCACTGACTATTGTTTTGATTTTCATTTTAATATACTTTGATACCGGCGGAGTCGGTAATAAATTTTAACAGAAGGAGAAAGATAGAATGAAGTCCGATCAAAGACAATCAGGCCAATTCATCCTCTCCATAGTAGAAAGAGAGGTTGGCAGGGACATAATCAAATACCTCTGCAGGCGAGAAGAATCGGTTAACTTCGATTTCAGCATTTTCCACTGAGTCAGAAGCGTGGATAATGTTGAGCTGACCAGACATGCAGAAATCTCCGCGGAGAGTGCCGGGGGCTGCTTTGCGTCCGTTGGTAACTCCTGTCATAGTGCGGAAGACTTCNACAACGTCCACTCCTTTGAGCACCATAACAATTACGGGAGAAGCGGTCATGGATTCAACGATAGAGGGGAAGAAAGGTTTGTCCACGAGGTGAGCATAGTGCTCACGAAGGATTTTCTCATCAAGTTGCATCATTTTCATTCCGCTGATGATGAGACCACGCTGTTCGATGCGTTTGATAATCTCACCTATAAGGCATCTTTCTATCGCTGAGGGTTTAAGTATAACTAAAGTTCTTTCCATTTGCGCTTAATATTTTTTAGCAACTCCGAGAAGTCACACATCAAAATTACAAGTAAATTCAGAAATTTCCTAATTTTTTAGGTTTAAATTTTATTAAATTCGTTAAATAGGTGTTTGTCGAATTTTGCAACTATCAGCAAATCAGCCAGATGTTAAGGAATTATGTTGTATAACATATTAATTCTTCGTATGCACAGTGCCGCTATCGATGTGCAAAAATGATTATGTGCTAACTGTTAAAAAACATTAATGAGAATATAATTACTTAGAGAATAGAGTGTTTAATGTTTTGGGTATATAAAATGTAGCAATTCTGTTGATGAAGTATTGAATCAGTGAAAGACGCAAAACTGAACAAATTCGCCTCTCACGGCGTAATNGGATAAAAGGAATGTCTAAATCTTTGCGCTNGCAAATATGATGACAGAATCCGTTCCACTATTTCTAAAACTAATTTGCTTATGAATTTATTGTTAATAGAAGCAGAAAAGGCGGTAAAGACAATTACGCCGACCGTGCATCTTTCTCATGACACTGCTGAGAATACGTATGCCATAGCGAGGGCGCTGATGAAGGTTTCTCATTGGGTACTTGACGTGTGCGGACTTGAGCACAACACTACATTATATATTGTGATATATACCTGTTTGGTGCTTGGACTCTCTGTGGCGATCGGATATATAGTAAACTGTATTATTCTTGGCGCCGTTAAAGGTCTTCACAAGTATATAAACTTTGATTTGTATAATCTATTTGTGAAAGCCAATGTCTTCAAGAAAATTTGCAAGATAGTCCCTCCCCTTGTTTTTCTTATATTTATAGAATTCACACTCACCACCCGTGAGTCCCTGGCTTTTCTGCTAACCCGAATCACGTGGATTTACATAATTATTGTTGTAGCAATAGCCATAAATGCCATTATTAATGTGACATGGACTCATGTGGATACGCGTGAGAACAAGAAAAAACTGCCCCTTAGAGGACTCGTGCAGCTCGTGAAGGGAGTAGTCTGGATAATATCAGCAATAATAATAATAGCCATTATTGTGGATAAATCGCCGGGGTCACTTCTGGCCGGTCTTGGCGCTTTTGCCGCGGTTCTGATGTTGATATTCAAGGATTCGATATTGGGAGTTGTGGCCGGCGTGCAGCTTTCTGAAAATGATTCACTTCATGTAGGAGACTGGATAAAGGTGTCCGGCACAGATGCCAACGGCTCCGTGATAGAAGTGTCATTGACTTCAGTTAAGGTGGAGAATTGGGATAAAACAGTAACTACAGTTCCTCCATATAATCTGGTAAGCAATGGATTTACTAACTACCGTCCGATGCAGGAGAGCAAGACACGAAGGATTTGCCGCTCGTTCATGATAGATGCTGATAGTGTGTTGCCGCTGGACGACACTATGCTTGAGGAGCTCAAGTCGCTTCCTTTTATGAATGACTATATAACTAAAAAGCAAGCCCAAAAGGCTGCCGGAAAGGTTCANGACGTTAATAATACGGAAGGTCTTGTGGATGGTACGATCGAGACCAATTTGGGACTTTTCCGGGCATATATGAAAATGTATCTTGACGCATCGGAGTTTATCTCGCATGAGGATACATGCTTTGTGAGCACTTTGCCTCAGACTAACGGCGGCATTCCGTTCCAAGTATATGCCTTCACATCAACCTCTGCATGGCTGCCCTACGAGGCTATGACAGACGCAATATTTGAACATCTGGCTGTGACTCTGCATAAATTTCATCTTTACCTCTTTGAGAATGCTTCCGGACGTGATAGCATTGTCAACGGCTACATTGAGGCCGGCAAGACCACTGATGGAATTTTCGGAATGCCTTATCCCTTCTTTGAAAAATCCGGCACTCCTCAAAATCCCGGCATAGAGCCTTCTTCCAATGCAAAAAACTGATTTGCAGGCTTATCAACTCGTTAGAAGATAATTAAGAAAATAAGGGAGGGTGCAGTTCATTTTGAACTGCACCCTCCTAAAATATCTAATAATCTAACTTGTCAATAGAGAGGTTTGAGCTTCACGGTGAAGTGACGCATAAGCTCAGTTTCCCAAACGATTTCAACACCGCGGGTGATCTCATGGCGACGATCGTAAACGTTCTTGAGAGCGGTAGCGATTACGTCCATGTGATTGTTGGTATATGTGCGGCGAGCGATGCAGAGACGGAGGAAGTCGTTGCCACCGAAGCGGTTTTCACGAGTGATGGGATCACGGTCAGCAAGGATATAACCGATTTCGCAGCCACGGACGCCGGCCTCTTTGTAAACCTCGATGGCGAGGGTCTGAGCGGGGAACTCTTCGATGGGCACCTTGTCAAGCACTTTGTCGGCGTCGATGAAGAGAGCGTGGCCACCAACGGGACGCTGGTAGGGGATGCCATATTCGTCGAGCTTCTTAGCGAGGTATTCTACCTGCTTGATGCGAGTTTCGATCATGTCAAACTCAGTGTTCTCGTCAAGACCGACAGCAAGAGCAGCCATGTCGCGACCATTCATACCGCCGTATGTGAGGAAGCCTTCGAAGGGGATGAGGAAGCGCTTTGCGCCTTCATACCAGTCCTCGTGGCGAGTAGCGATGAAACCACCCATGTTCACGAGACCATCCTTCTTGGAAGACATGGTCATACCGTCAGCGTTGCTGAACATCTCGCGGCAGATTTCCTTGATGGTCCAGTCTTTGAACTCAGGCTCACGAGTCTTGATGAAGTAAGCATTCTCAACGAAACGAGCTGAGTCGAAGATTACGCGCTTGCCATATTTGTCGGCGAGTTTGCGAACTCCACGGAGATTTTCCATAGAAACGGGCTGGCCGCCGGCAGTGTTGTTAGTGATAGTGACGATGATGAAGGGGATCTTATCAGCATTCTCTTCGAGGCACTTTTCGAGTTTTTTGAGGTCAACGTTACCCTTGAAAGGAACTTCGAGCTGAGTGTCTTTAGCTTCGTCGACAGTGCAGTCGCAAGCGAAAGCTTTGCGGAACTCAATGTGACCCTTAGTGGTGTCGAAGTGAGAGTTGCCGGGGACGATGTCGCCCTCTTTTACGAGGTGAGAGAAAAGAACGTTCTCAGCAGCACGACCCTGGTGAGTAGGGAGAAGGTAGGGGAAGCCGGTGATTTTCTCAACGGTGTCCTTGAGTTCGTAGAAAGAGCGTGCACCGGCATAAGACTCGTCACCGGTCATCATTGCAGCCCACTGGCGGTCAGACATTGCGCCTGTACCTGAGTCGGTAAGGCAGTCAATGTAAACCTGCTCAGCTTTGAGCATAAAGAGGTTATAATCAGCGTCTTTGAGCCACTGTTCGCGCTCTTCGCGGGTGGATTTCTTCAGAGGCTCCACCATTTTGATTTTCCACGCTTCTGCGAATGGGATTTCCATATTGGTATTTTTTAGTATTAGGTTGTTTTAATTTCCGTTGCAAAGATAATACTTAAAAATTAAGTATGCAAAAAATATTGATAAAATATTTATTGAATAAATATGAATCAGTTATAACATAAATGATATCAGTTATTTAATGGGAGATATTGCGTATCCTTTTTCCTCCAGAATTTTTAAAAGTCCCGATGCTCCGGGGAGATGAAGGGCTCCTACCGCAATGAAGCAGGAATTAGACTGCATGAGGCCCGGGAGAATGTCTGCCCATGTCTGATTTCTATCGTCAATGAGTTTTTTCATGAACTCGGATTCTTCTCTATCCTCTTGCGACAGTCGCAAAAGACTCTCAATGTCCTGATTGAAATATGCCTGGTTAAGACTGTGAAGTTGAGAGCGTAATCCCTCGATGTCCGATAGCTCTTCCTTCAGATTTTGCGCTTGATCTGCAGCCGGAATGCCCTCAAACAGCATTACAGCTTGCTGAGTAGCAGTCTCAAGTCCAATAATGCTTTTACCGTCATAGATACCTCTGAGCTGGAATGTCTTATCAAGCTGAGTGGCAGAATCAGTCTCCGGGAACTCTTCTTTTAAAAGAATAGCGGATAGCAGGTTGGAGATAACCATCGGTTTGACGTCTTCAAACGACTCAAGATGCATTCCGGTGAGATCAAAGAAGGAGGTTTCCATTTTATTATACTCCTCTCTTGATACGAGTTGTGACAGGCGTTCTCCATCCTGAGCTTTCATTATGCCAGCCATTTGCATAAGGAGGTCGGGCTGCAGAGAAGTTAGATCAACTTCTCCTATCACAACCTGCGTGCTGCCAAAGCAATCGGCGAGCGAAGGGATTGAGTCAAGAATAGAGAGAGGCGCGCCATGATGAGTTCCGAAAACGTAGGATGGTCTTGGGAGGTCGTTGCCTGAAATTTTATAGAGAAGCTGTGCGCTTGAGCAGAATGCTGAGATAGATAAGAGTATAAAAGACAGAAATATTCTCATGATTGTATATATAGACTTTTCTACTGTTGAAGATATAGTTACGACACAAAGGTAGTAAAAAATTGCCTTACCGAAGGCGTTAATCGAAAAAAAAAGATTATCTTTGCAGACTAACATATAAATTAGGAAGATGGACGCAAAACAATTGACGGAAATAATAGCTCAAGACACATCTCTTGGTAAAGAAGATGTGCAGCAACTTATAGATTCACTCGGCGTCGTTATCAGTAAGGCTGCGTTGGAAATGGATAGCGTCATTATTTCCGGATTCGGAGCATTCGAACCCCGGAAAAGGCTTGAAAGGGTTGCAGCACAGCCATCATCAGGCAAAATGTTTCTCCTGCCTCCGAAACTTCTACTTGGCTTTCGTCCTTCAGCGCTACTCAAACAGCGTGTGAAATAAATCTTGGCACAACAAGTGAGCTACCAGCTATATCATTTAAAGTAACGCATCCTTAGAACTTAAATATGAATAACAAGATAACGTTTCCCGAACTTGCCACTTTGCTTGCACTCCAATCCGGCCGTCAGAAGAAAGTTTGTGAAGACTTTCTCAAGTCATTTTTTGATGCGATCGCAGGTGGTCTTGAAAATGGTGAAAATGTAAAAGTCAGAGGATTTGGCACATTTAAAATTACGCGGGTAGAGGCGAGGAAGAGTATAAATGTCACCACAGGTCAGGAGTTTGAAATTCCTGCGCATAACAGAGTGTCATTTGTGGCTGCAAAAGAGCTGGCCTCTATGGTTAATGCGCCGTTTTCTTGTTTTGAAACGGTAGAGCTATCCGAGGGGGTCACTGAAGAGATGCTCGAAATGAAGGAGGAAATAACTCCTGTTCCGACTAATGTCTCTGAAAATAATTCGCTTCAAGAAGANGATAAAGAAGACTTAGCTGAAGAGACCATCTCGCCTTTGGAAAATATAGATGAAAATCCGATATCTGACGAAATTGACGACTCGGGAGAGGATCTTTCTGATTCTTACGATACTCAATCCGATGACGAAGTTATAGAAGATGTTATAGAGATTGAGGATAAAGAGAGCCCGATAGAAGATGAAGCAAAGCCACAAATAGCTGCTGTCTCCACTTCAATCGTAGAAGAAGAACAAATATCAGAAGAAGACACGNGAAACTCTCATATTGAAGAGAAGATGTCTGCCGGGGTCTCTACATCTAATGCCAATACGGTCTCTGAACTATCTAAAAAAACCGAGATTCATGATAAAGCTGCAGAGCCGGAAAGCACAGAAGGGGAGAATGAACCGTTGCCCAAAAAGAAAGAGAAAAAGTTCGGACTGGGCATTATTGTAGGTATTATTTTGACTTTGCTTGTCGGGATAATAGTCTGGCTGGCAATATGGGTATTCTCTCTTCGCGAAGAGGTTAATAATCGTAAAGAACCTATTCAGACGGATGTGGAAAATATTGCTCCTGACACAGTAGTCACGGCAGTCGAGATTGATTCAATTACTCAGACCGAAGAAGACAGTATTGTCTCAGCCGAGGCAAAGAATCAAATTGCAGAAAAATACAATAATCCTTCCCNGGAGGATAAAAAAATTGAAGACAATAAAAAGAATGCTGCCGACACGAAACCTTCAGATGCTNCGATATATGATAAGATAACACCCACATACGTGCTTACAACTATGGCGCGTAAATACTATGGCAGTTATCATTTATGGCCATATATATATGAGGCAAATCCCAATCTGGGGCATCCGAATAAAATCCCACCCGGAACTAAAATCAAGATTCCGGCGCTCTCCACGCTCGGCATAGATCCCAAAAACAAAGCAGACATTGAGGCAGCTAGAAAGAAAGCTACTGCCATATATGCTCGCTATAATTCCACTCCGGACGCTAAATGATGATTTAGCCGGTTTCTCATTTGAGAAGTAGAAAAAATGACAATATGGGTTCACTCCGGTAAGGGGTTAGCCCATATTATCATTTTAGTGAGAATGCTAAGGAGTCAGACATTAAGTCGTCGTTTCATAAAGAATTTCCCTGTGAAGAGCAAAAATATCAGAGCTCCGGAGGCCTGGATGATAGCGGCGCTCCAGAAGGCCGCTCCGTATGAAATATATTGAGCTATAAATCCAGCCAGAATTATACCGATGCCCATTCCAAGGTCCCATGATATGAGAATAGAGGAGTTGGCCGTCCCCCGTTGGTCATGTCTGGCCACATTAATGAACATGGAGAGGAAGGCCGGATACATACGTCCGTTGCCTAAGCCTATGAGAAGGGCTGAGAGAAAATAGCTCCATTCTCCGAATGCGCAGGCAAAGAGGGTGTATCCTAAGGTAGAGATTATTACTCCCTGCGCGCAATTTCTTGTGAGCTTCCCCTCCCTCAGAGATTTAGCCCCGATAAGACGCGATACAAAAAGACCTACAGAAAGTATCGCAAAGAAAATTCCCGTTCCTTCGGTTATGCCCAGCCTTTCCTTGCCGAAAATGGCCACATAGTTGCTCATTATGCCCCAGCATAATCCGAAGAGAGATATGTTAGCGGCAAGCATCCATCCTCTGGTAAGGAAGAAATGATCCATAGAGAGTTTGGGCTTGTCGGTTACAAGATTTCTTTTGGGCAGCTTCACTGAAGAGGCTGTCAGCAGACCTATAAAGGCGATACCAAGAGAAATCCAGAAGAGCACCCCGAAGTTATTGGTAGCCTGATATATGTATATCCCGGCTGTGGGGGCGATGGCCATTGCCAGATTATTGCTCAGACCGTAATATCCTATCCCCTCATTTCTCCTTTCCGAGGGCACTACATCTATCGCTACGGTGCTATTGGCCACGGTGGTAGCTCCGAATGGCAAGCCATGAATAGTTCGTACGATAGCAAACATCAGCAGAGTGCCGGCTCCTATATATCCTGCAAAACATATAAAAAAGAAAAAGAAGCAAAGAGTAAGTACGCGTTTCCTATCAAAACTATCCACGATGAACCCACTGAAAGGCCTAATGAGCAGTGTAGCCACTACGTATCCTGATAATACAATTCCGATAATGTCCTTCTCGGCATGAAACTGTTCGTCAAGATATAGCGGCAAAAGAGGTGTAAGAAGGTAGAAAGCGAAAAAGAGCATAAAGTTGCTCATCATCACCTTCAGGTATTCCTTATTCCATAGAGCCGGAAGTGGGTTTGTAGATTTGTCTGCCACTATCCGGAGCTTCTTGTCAGTGTCAATCTTTGTGGTTGATTTTCGTCTCTGCATCTTCAAGGAATTTTTCAGCACGTCTCAGATCATCTTCTGTGTCTATGCCAATGGTTTGAAAAGTAGAGAGAGCAGTCTTGATGCGGTATCCGTTTTGTAGCCAACGTAATTGTTCGAGTGATTCTGCCTTTTCAAGAGAGGTTTGAGGCAGGCTGGTTATCTCGCATAGGGTGGAAGCCTTGTAGGCATATATTCCGATATGAGTGAAGTAGCTTGTCGTTTCAAGCCATTCAGTGTGATGCACGCCTCTTACGTATGGAATTATGCTTCGTGAGAAATAAAGAGCCTCTCCGGAATCAGAAAGCACTACTTTCACCTTATTCGGGTCGAAAAGAGCATCAAAGCCATTCCGTTTATCAAAAGGCCTGACAAGAGTGGCCAGAGTCGTCTCCGGATTCCGGATGAAAATAGATTTAAGTGCTTCTATCTGTTCGGGAGCTATGAAGGGCTCGTCTCCCTGCACATTTATTATTACGTCGGCATCAGACTTTGATTTCAAATAAGCCTCTTGCACGCGGTCTGTTCCGCTCCTGTGGCTCTCAGATGTCATTATCGCTCTGAATCCAGCCTTCTCTACGCAATCGTAAATGCGTTCATCATCAGTTGCCACAAATGTCTCATCCACGCACTCTGCTACCCGGCGGCATACTCTCACTATCATTTCCACCCCTCCGATTTTGGCAAGTGGCTTGCCGGGGAAGCGGCTTGATCCATAGCGGGCCGGAATTATGGCTGCGAATTTTATATCGTTATTCATTTCTGCTAATGTTTTGTCCTTATATATTAGTATTTTTAGATTTATTTTTGCTGAATCTATGAATAGTCTGCTTCAGCCAGCCCGGCAGAATTATGCATCCAATCACCAGATACACATAATATGATACTATTCTCCAGCATATAGCCAGCACAAGCGCCATTCCAGCTGAGGGCACAATGTTCCCGTAATATCCCGAAAACAGATATTCTGACAGGCCCGAACCGCCGGGGGTAGGGGAGACCATCAGAACAACCCATAGCACAAACTGTTTGGCAAGAATTATCCACTGTTCGCCCCACGTCTCAGGCAGGAAGCCCATGAAGAGTGCATTTACCACCAGATAGCGTGATAGCCATGACAGCGCAGTCCCTCCGAACACCTCCCCCCAGAACCGCATGGGCTTAGTTTTAAGGTCAACCGATGTCTTCTGCATATTATCTGCGAGATTAAGCATCGCCCCCTGCCATCTGCGAAGCCACTTCAGGCTGAACACACGGCTAAAGAAACTCTTTATCCATCCCGGTCGGATAAGAATGCCGATAAAGAGGATTAGCGTCCAGAGCGTAATGAGTGAGTAGACTATCCAGAATGTCAGTCGTATGCCATGTCCGAAGCCACTTCCGTCAGCGGAAAACAACTCTTTGGCGGGCGTAAAGAGCACCACGAGGGGACATGATATTACAAAAAAAAGTTCATCAAGAAATAGCGTGGTCATCATTAGCGTAGTGGCCCTCCCGATTTCTATCCCCTGAGAATTGAGAAACAGCATCCCCAGTGAACTCCCGCCTACAGCAGAGGGAGTCACGCATGACGTAAATTCGCAGAGAAAATCCACCTTGAATGCTTGGCCCCAACGTAGCTCCCGGTCGGTTAGCGCTCTGAATCTCCAGCTCAGTCCAAAGTCTCTCCCAAACATGAAAAGGAAGGAGAGAAATAAAAAGAATACGAGGTCCGGAGTGATGACTATGCTTTCGATTATTTCACGCAGATTTTCCTGCTTGGCATCATGTAGAAACATGAGAATGACCACTGCGAGTCCGATAGCTACCGGCAGCAGGATTTTCCATATCGAAAATATCTTCTTTGCCTCTTTAAGGCCGGATGTTTCCTCGTTCATATATAAGTATTGAAACTTAAGTTGCTAAGTAAGTAGTCAAAATTAATTTATCCTGTATTTCGTTTAATTTTTAGAACTTACTTACTTTAAAAAGAAGTCCCCGGGAAATGATATTCAGTATCGTGTGTCTTTAATATATCATCATATCTTTCCGCCACTTCCCTCACCACGTCTCTCCATGACCTTACGATGCTCTTCCGCGCATTGATTCCTGTCTCTGCCATTTTCTCTCTGTTGCAGGCAAGTGTCCTAATAAGAGAAGCCATCTCTCGCGGGTCGCTATCTATCAGAAATCCGTTATTCTGATCTCTGATAATTTCGGCTGCTGTAGACCCCCTCAGTAGTACTGAAGGTGTCCCCATGGCAGCTGCCTCTCTCACCACGAGCGGCGCGTTATCGTAAGGCGAAGGAAATAGAAAAAGATCAGCAGCCGCATAGTAATCGCTTAGCACTGAGCGCCGGTTCTCAGTTCCAAGAAACCTTACCCGCTCTTTTATACCATACTTTTCCACCAATCTCCGCATCTCTTTTTCAGCATAGCCGGTTCCGATAAAGTGCATACAGAAATCCGTAGTGTCACGCAAGTCTGCGAGTGCCTCGATAATAGTAAATACACCTTTTTCCCGGATATGCTGCCCTACAAACAGAAGTGAAAGTCTCTCCGGGGCAATCTTCAGCCTCTCCCGGGCTGACTTTCTGTGGGCTGCCACGTCGCCTTTAATCATGTCCGCGAAGTCGTTCCCATTCTCCACCACGGTCAGTTCTCCCTTGAAGCCATATTCTCTTACCGTCTCTTCCACTTTCGATTGAGGTATCCACACATGGTCGCATGCATTGAAAAAGTCAAGTATGCGCCCCATAATCAGATCTGTCATCCAGGGAAGACGTTTGAAACTATGCTCCAGGTCGTCCCGATATTTTGAATGAAACGTGCCGATCAGCGGGATGCGCTGTTTCTTAGCTGCATAGACGGCAAGTCTGCCCGATGAGAACGGACAGTGTGAGTGAACGAGTCTGAAAGGCGTTGTTCTCATCCGATGCCATATTAGTGGGTCAGCGAGCGGGTAGCCATATCTGTAGGGATGGCGTGAGGCTATGGGAAGTGAGAAATAGCGATGTATCTTTACGCCAGACTTATATTGAAGCGGATTGTGAGGAGTCACCATGCAGGGTGTCTTTCCTAAGGCCGAGAGCCATTTTATGTAATTTTCCACCGTAAGGGTCACGCCGTCAATTATCGGAGGATAACTGTCGTTAAATAGTCCGTAATATGTCTGACTGTTATGTCGCTTTCTTCCTGTACTCATATTTCTATGCAAAATTAATAAATTTTAAGGAGCTGAGAAAAAATAGTGGCCTTATAGGGTCTCTTAAAAAATTTATTGTTAAATTTGTGCGGTTATCTTCCGGCTCGCAACTGAGAAGTCTTCTACCATCTTAAAAAAATAGTACCTTATAAAACCTTACTTTATGTCAGAAAAATTCTTCAAAAGACTCATCGCCGGCGGTGTCACGCTTTTGCTCTCCGGCCTGTTTTCTTTTCAAATTTCTGCACGCCCGGTCTCACCCGATGAGGCTCGAAGGGAGGCTGATGCCTTTATCAGCAGCAATCCCATATTATCCACGAGAACAAATGCCGCGCTGAAGCTTAAGCCGCAATATGAAGGCAAAGCTGCCGGTGAAACGGCCTTTTATGTCTTCGCCGACAATGATGCCGGCGCGTTCGTGATTCTCGGAGGTGATACAAGAATCCCCAAAGTACTCGCTTATTCCTTCTCTTCCGGCTTCGATTCAGACAATATCCCTCCCGACGTCAAATGGTGGCTCGGACAGTATGAGGGTGAGATAGAACGATTTCTTGCCACCAATCCCTCGGAAAACGTCTCCACGCGAGGCATTGTGTATGACACTACGAGAAAATTCATCGAGCCTCTCATCAAAACTAAATGGAATCAGTCTGAGCCGTTCAATCAGCTTTGTCCCGAAATTAACGGTATGAAGACTGTCACCGGATGTGTGGCTACTGCGATGGCTCAGGCCATGAAATATTATAACTGGCCTCCTAAGGGCGAAGGCTCTAATGACGACTATAGCTTTGCAAGGGAATATAATTGGGACCTGATGCTCGATGAGTATAACCGAAATTCATATTTGCCTTCCCAGGCGACTGCCGTTGCCACTCTAATGCTTGCCTGCGGTAAGTCGGTCAATATGCAGTATTCCCCCTATGCCAGCGGTGCCTATGCTCATGCCCTTCAATATGCACTCCCCACATATTTTGATTATTCCAAAGAAGTGCGCCACATTATCCGTGACTTCTACAGCCAGGCCGAATGGAATGAAATAATTTATCAGGAACTTCTTGCCGGCCGTCCTGTCATTTATGGAGGTCAGTCCTCAGAGGGTGGCCATTCTTTTGTCTGTGATGGGTATTCAGAAGATGGCTTTTTCCATATCAACTGGGGCTGGGGCGGCCTCTCCGACGGTTATTTCCGCCTTAATGCTCTAACTCCCTCCGAGAATGGTATCGGTGGTTACGAAGGAGGATATAACCTCAATCAGACTGCTCTGATTAATCTCAAAAAGAATGACGGAAAGGGCGAAATGCAGAGAATGATGGTTTCTGATGGTCCCTTTACATATACGGGAGGCACCTTCGTCATCGGTACAGTAAATGGTCAGTCCGGGGTCATGTTTAATGCCCTGAGTCAAACTATGTTTGTCTATGCCGGTGTGAAAATCCTGAATGAAAAAGGAGAGCTTGTCCGGTATGTTGAAGACCCTGAAGGCGCTGAGCTCCCGGCTTATTATGGCTTCGGCGGTTTTATTCTTGACATCCCTGAGCTCCCCGATGGCACCTATCACCTCTATCCCGTTTTCCGCACTGAAGATTCCGATTGGATGCCCATTTTGATACCTTACGGCATGCAGCAATATGTCGGCCTTACGGTCTCTGATGGCAATCAGAATTTCTTTAATCCCGGTGTCCCTGAGAGCATGAAGACTGCTCTCGTAGCCTCTGACGTAATCGTCTCGGAAAATCCCTCGGTAGACTGCCCGGTCTCTTTCCGCTGTTATATTAATAATGTTGGCGGTGCAGACTTCCTTGATAATGTCAATCTCAAGATAGCAGACTCTGCCGGTGACTCCGTTCTTGAATTCATGCAGTCAGCTTCTATTCCGGCAGCCTCAAGCGACATCTTTGTGGCCACTACCACTATGGATATTCCGGAAGGAGACTATACCGTTACTCTGTTTGACAATGATAATAACATCATCTCCGAACCGGTGAAGTTTCATCTTGGCACTACTTTGAAGCCGAGCTCCTCTTCTTCTAATCTTTCTGTAGAAATCACCGGCCCGGCATTCGTGCAAGGCACCGCTTCTGTCCTCTCTCTTTACATCTCCAACCATTCTTCTCAAACGCAACCTCTGCAACTTAATGTGCGTCTCCTCTCTCCTGACGGTGAGAATGTGCTCCACACTCTGAAGTATAATGCCATGCAAGTGCCTGCTCATTATCGCGGCCCTCTTTCATTAAGAGGACTAAGCACGGTGAATACTTTCGGAAATTGGCTTCTTGACATTGTTGATGATTCCGGCGCCAAGATTGCTTCTCCGTTCCCCGTTACTGTCGTTGGCACTCCCTTTGAAGTTGATGACGTGGCTTATGCCATGACTGGTCTCGAAGATGCTCTGATCTCGGCCCCGCTCGCCGGACAATACACTGCCACTGTCAAGCCCGAAAACGCTGAATACTTCTATGTGGTTCGCGGTATTGATGGCAACGCAATGACCTTTGCCACTACTCTCAAAGAGCTTATCCTGCCCGAAACGGTGACAAGAATCGGTGCCGCTACTCTCTATTGCGCCTCTCAGCTCGAGACTATTACACTTGAGTCCGCTACTCCCGGTGAAGTTTCCTCTCTGGCTCTCCCGGGAAACAGATTCTCTGAAGTGGTGCTGAAAGTTCCCGCTGAGGCCGCTAATATATACAAGCGCACTCCGGGTTGGTCTAAGTTTAACATCCCGGGCTGGAGTCTTAACATTGACAATGAGGTCTCTGTTCTTTCCGGTCTGGACAAGAATGAGAATGGGGAAATTTTTGAACCTTATTACGTTCGCTCCGGATCCCCTCTGATTTTTACCGTGCAGCTTCCTCCCGAAACTGTTGCAGAGGTGTCGCTTACATATCCTTCCGGCCAGACTGAAAAAGTCTATTCTTCCGACGGCAAAATCTCTCTCCCGGCTATCACGAAAGGAGTAGGGCAGGCTTCTGTGAAGGCTGTAAGCGCTGAAAGCGTTGACACGCTTCCTGCCGACTATACCGATGCTCCGCTTTATGATATTGATGGTCGTCTGATTCGTGAAAAGATGTCTGCCACTGAACTGTCCTCTCTTGAACGTGGTCTTTACGTCTATGGAGGAAAAGTTATTATCGTCAGATAAGTAAGTTGCTCAGAAATTAATGTATATAAAACGAAGTGTTTCTGGAGATAATTTCTCGAGCTTACTTTAGAAAATTGTTTATTTTTGATTGATCATTAAGGAGGGTGGCGCCTATAACTATTGGTGCGCCCTCCTTTTTGTTGTATGATGCAGTTTCCCATGGTTTTTTGAGGGTTATGGCTTACAGCCTGCAATTCACTCGATTAGCGCCCACCATTATTATAGCGATTGGCTTCGTATAAGAATTTTTTATTCATTTTTTTGCTTAAAAATTTGGAGATTGAGGAATTTGGTTGTAACTTTGCACTCGCAAACGGGATTCCGATGCATTGATGGTTCCATGTCCGAGTGGTTAGGTACCGGTCTGCAAAACCGTTTACACCAGTTCGAATCTGGTTGGAACCTCTTTAGGAGGGTGTGGCAAAATCATTTGTTGCACCCTCCTAATTTCTTTTAAGTAAGTATTGAAAATTAATTTATACTCTCATATTATCGTTTAATTTTGAATACTTACTTTTATATCACTATCCGCATGTTCGCTGCAAAATGAAGTCGCCCAACCCCCCTCTGCCATTAATGTTATGGGGTGAAATGGATTTTCTATTCCTAATGTCATAAATTTTTTGTAATTTTGCAGTCAAAAGCAAATGGAGATTGTTATCTCTAATAGGAAGTGCCAGAGGACTTCTATAATGCCCTCGGCTACCATAGCGTTTTTACAGGTAATTTAGGAGGATGTTAACTATGGTTTAAAAAGTAAACATACTCTAAGGTAAGTGAATGAAAGATTATTATGATTGAACGTCTCTGACTCAGTATTTTTATTCTCTTAATACTGCTGGCAGCAAGCACCATCATATACTAACTCTTGAATTTCCACTTGCGCATAAGTTTAATTTTAGAAATTTTCTTATTTCACGATGAAAAAAAGTGCACTTCAAAGAGTAAGGTCAAAGTATCAGCCAAAACTCCCACTCTCGCTTCAGGGCGATGTGACTCTCCGTGTAGGACAAGCCACTCAGTCGGTCGCTAATCAAGACGAAATCAAAGCTTTATTCCCACACACTTATGGCCTTCCCGTCGTTGAGTGCGTAAAAGATGAAAATCCTCAAAGAGTGGAAGAGCCGTTCAATGTCGGTATTATACTCTCCGGCGGTCAGGCCCCCGGCGGCCACAACGTCGTTAGTGGCATTTTCGATGGTATTAAACGCCTTAACAGAGAGTGCAGATTATATGGATTCCTCATGGGGCCTGCCGGTTTCATTAATCATCAATATATGGAGCTTACGGCCGGTTATATTGCTGAGTATAGAAACACCGGTGGATTTGACATAATAGGTTCCGGCCGCACTAAGCTCGAAACTCCTGAGCAGTTCGATGCCGGTCTCGAAGTGCTCAAGGAGCTTAATATTAAAGCCCTTGTTATTATCGGTGGCGACGACTCTAACACTAACGCTGCTGTCCTCGCTGAATATTATAAAGATAAAGGGGAGGATATTCAGGTGATAGGTGTTCCCAAGACCATCGATGGCGACCTAAAGAATGAATGGATTGAAACTTCATTCGGCTTTGATACTGCTACTAAGGTATATAGCGAAATGATTGGTAACATTCAGAGAGACTGCAACTCCTCAAAGAAGTATTACCATTTCATTAAGCTTATGGGTCGCTCTGCTTCTCATATCGCTCTCGAATGTGCTCTCCAGACTCAGCCCAATATCTGTATTATCTCTGAAGAGGTGCAGGCTAAGAGAATGACGCTTGACAATATTGTCAGCTACATTTGCTACGTTATCGCCGAAAGAGCTAAAATCGGCTGGAATTTCGGTACGGTTCTTGTCCCGGAGGGTCTAATCGAGTTCATCCCTTCTATGAAAAAGCTGATCAGCGAACTTAACGACGTCCTTGTTGAGAATGCAGAAGAACTGGAGGGGCTGGATGAAATGGAGAAACTGCGTGCCATACATTCTCATCTCTCTCCTGTCAATGCTGAATTGTATAAATCCCTTCCGAAGCATATCGCTCTTCAGCTTAGCCTCGACCGTGACTCTCATGGCAACGTCCAGGTTTCCCTTATTGAGACGGAAAGCCTTCTCTCTGAAATGGTGGGCAAGCGCCTCCAGGAGATGGCTGAAGAAGGGGAGTATGCCGGAAAGTTTGCTACTCAGCATCACTTCTTCGGATACGAAGGCCGATGTGCAGACCCCTCTAACTTTGATGCCGATTACACCTATGCACTCGGTTATAATGCTGCGATGCTGATCAATGCAGGTCTCACAGGATATATGTCCTCAGTTAGAAATCTAACTGCTCCCACTGAAGAATGGATTGCCGGTGGCATCCCCATCACTATGATGATGAATATGGAGAGAAGAAACGGAAAGATTAAACCCGTCATTCAGAAAGCTCTGGTTAATCTCAACGGACGTCCTTATCTCAAATTCGCTTCTATGCGTGAGACTCTGGCCCTTAATACCCTTTATCAGTATCCCGGTCCTATTCAGTATTTCGGACCCGCTGAAGTCTGCGATCGTCCCTCTATGACTCTGCTTCTCGAAAAGGAGGGGAAGGGTAAGGAAATTAAAGTCTGATTATTCTTATGAGAAGATTTGGCATTTTTCTTATTCTGGGAATTATTCTTTCATTAGGCGCATGTAATAAGACTCGAACAAATGAGGGTAATGATTCTGTTATGGGGGTAGCAAATAGCTCTTCTGCTAATGTCGATTCATCAGCGCCTACTATAACAGTCACTGATGGAAAGCCTGTTGTCGTTGACTTCTCTGCCTCATGGTGTCCCCCTTGTCAGCAGCTCAAACCGATTTTCGCTTCTTTGACGAAAGAGTTTGAGGGTAGAGTGACTATGGTGACTGTAGATGTGGATGAAAATTCCGATATGGCTGCTAAATTCGATGTGCACTCTATCCCCACTTTAATCTTCTTTGACGCAAACGGTTCGCAGCAGGACAGATTTGAAGGATTTGTGCCGGAAGATGTTTTAAGGTCGAGAATTGAAAATCTCCTTAATTCTCCCAATTAATTCTCACTCTTAACTCAATATGAGGCTGTCTAACAACCAAAGTTAGGCAGTCTCTATTTTATACACAAAATCGGGAGATTCAGGCTGCATTTGCCACTCCCGAGATATAATTTGGGTAAAAGCTTAAATGAGGGTTCG
>JAAVFQ010000002.1 GCA_014800685.1 Bacteroidales bacterium | reverse complement strand
ACTAAAAATCTATGACATAGCAAAGGCTTTCGCGCTGAATTTCAGCATGAAAGCCTTATTTTTTTTTAGCCTGACAGAACGAAAAAAGAGACTGCCTAAACTTGTTAGACAGCCTCTTTATGGAGCTGCGGCACCGCCACCGCCATTTCGTATCATCGCCACCGGTGTTTCGCTTGGCGAAGAATCGAGCCTAAGGTCTCGATCGTAAGGCTTCAATCGCTAACTCGTTCCTATGTGCCTGTAAGCGGTGTTTCATTGGTGTCGGAAACTGGTCTGTATTCACCCTATAACATTGTATTCTCCTGATGGCTCGCTCGATACATATATCCACCGCTCGCTCTATGCTCGACTCCGGCGACCCCGTCGATATATCTTTTTGGAAGTTCTACGGCTCTATATTGCATCTTAGAAATTGTATCTCCATGCGATACTATTTTTTCGGAGGTTGGCACACCGCCAAGTTGCTTTCCTCCGGCGAATTAAAACCGCTGAATACCGCTGAAATAATTACGATATGAAGCAATGTCGCAAAATCCGCGACTGTTGTATCATCAAAGTGAACGACTGCGAAGTATTCCTTTGATAACTTGTGTATTATTCGTAACTTTGCAGTCGAATATGACACAATTCAACGTTTTTGAAGATGCAATCGACTTCTCTTTCTGGAAAGAGATTTGCGAGAAGCAAGGTAAGCTGCGGCACTTTCGTCGTGGTGACTGTTTTGCGCACACCGGTGAGGTCTTAAGAAATGTTGGTTGGATTGTGTCCGGAGCTTTCAAACACTCCCTCATTGCCAATGGAGGAAATGCCAAAGCCGTTGGGTTCGTTTTTGAGGGTTCAATTATTGCTAACTATATCAGCATATTATACGGAAAGAAGATGCCAACGGACATTGTAGCATTGGAGGACTCGGATGTACTCGTTGTTCCTGCATCTCTTATGCGTGAACGTATCATTCAGGATCCCACTCTGCACATCCGTTTTGCAAATGCCCTGTTTGAGCAGGCCTACGAACATGTGCTGAACGACTACCGTTCCACCCCTGAGCAACGTTTCAAACAGTTGCTTGAACGCTATCCGCATCTATTGGATGTTGTGTCATTAGGTGATATTGCAACATATCTGAATATCTCGCGTCGTCAGTTCCACCGCATACGCGAAAGTATATCTTCCGGCAATTCCGACAATAAATACACCAAGGCTTAAATATCACTTGCCATAATCATAAAAATCGTCCTTAGTAGCTTATTTTCACGGCTAATGGGACAAATGTCCCATTCTCTGTAAATTTAATTTCCTAATTTTGCGAAATTATATGTGGCAGATTTATGGAGAAGCAACTGGCTAAGATTATCGGCATTGCGCGGCATCGACTTTCTACTGACGGCGATGGCGTCACTACGCTTGTTGCCTTTCATGGCTGCCCGCTCCGTTGCCGATTTTGCCTCAATCCGCAGTCGTTAGGCGACGGCGGGCGTTTCCGTGAGTATTCACCTGAGGAACTGTATGCTGAGACGCGCATCGACGAGCTTTATTTCATCGCCACAAACGGCGGAGTTACTTTTGGCGGCGGAGAGCCTGGCTTGCGCCCGCAGTTTATCCGAGAGTTCCGTGAGTCGTGCGGTCCGGCATGGCAGCTCAATCTGGAAACGTCGCTCAATGTGCCGGTTGCCAACATCAAGGCGTTGCTCCCGGTGGTCAACACCCTTATTATTGACATNAAGGACATNAACNCCGACATTTACCGCGACTANACGGGNCAANNNAACGNNCTTGTTCTCGANAATCTCCGNCTGATAGCGNAAACCGGNCGNCAANNNGANTGCATNNTCCGCATACCGCTGATACCNGGCTACAACACCGANNCCGACCGNGACGNACAGCCGCAANGCNCTTGAAGCCATNGGCTTCACNCGANTCGATTTATTCACCTACCAAATCCGCAAACACTGACTATGGCACGAGGAAAGCAGACCTGCAAGATANTNAAAGAGATACGTCGGCAGATNGCCGAGGCAAACGGCATCGAGTTCGCCACTTCGGAATGTCGCTACAAGGGCGACTGNCTCGGNACATGNCCCAAATGCGAANCCGAGGTGCGCTACCTTGANCAGCAGCTCCGCGCCCGCNCCCTCGCNGGAAAAGCNGTNGNCCTNGCNGGNATCTCNGCNGGNATNATTCTCATNTCNGGNTGNNGCGGCACATCNACNAANCAATCAGANCNATGATGANCTTACNNGGNGAANNTNNNGNATCNNNNGANNNGATTGAGANNANTGANANNATACTGANGAAGGCGAAATGCCNGCAATTGAAGATACTGTTGTCTTAAAAAAGGGAGANATCAATGATACTGAACTTGTTGTTGTGGGGGAAATTATTGACCCTGAACAAGAAGATAAAGTGTATGAAGCTATTGTAGATGTTCGTCCAACATTCCCCGGCGGCGATGAAAAACTAATGGAATGGATATCGCAACATATCGTCTATCCTCCGGGGTGCTATGACATACAAGGTCGCGTTATAATTCGGTTCATGATAAAAGCAGACGGCTCCGTAGGGGAAGCTGAAATTATACGTGGAGNTTATCCGGAACTTGACAAAGAAGCCTTGCGTGTNGTCAAATCCCTGCCCAAATTCAACCCGGCAACCCTGAATGGGAAAGCTGTTGAATATTGGTTTACCTTACCGATAATATTCAAATTAACAGATTGACTATGGCACGAGGAAAGCAGACCTGCAAGATATTGAAAGAGATACGTCGGCAGATAGCCGAGGCAAACGGCATCGAGTTCGCCACTTCGGAATGTCGCTATAAGGGCGACTGTCTTGGCACATGTCCCAAATGCGAAGCCGAGGTGCGCTACTTGGAACAGCAGCTCCGCGCCCGCTCCCTCGCAGGGAAAGCCNTNGCCCTNGCCGGNATCTCGGCGGCATCNCTCGCCATGCTCATGCCGATTAGCGCAGANGCACAAANANCTACCGATATTAAAATCTCACCTACTNACAGCATAACCGCGACAAGTGTCGATTCCGTAAAGGTCAGGGGCTTTGTNAGATATGAATTTGAGGNTAAAGTCGATTCAATAGCATCCGAAGAATTGATTGGNGCAACAGTATTGAATCNGACAAACGGCAANGGCACNNCAACNGANATNGANGGAAAATTTGAAATAGATGCGCAAGAAGGCGATACAATAANGGTGTCTTACNCTGGCTTCAAGTCCAAAATAGNAACCGTGACAGATNTTGCACAACCAATCAATGTGACAATGGATATGAAGGTCATCATANTGGGAGAAGTTCCNGTTGTAANGCGAGAGGAGAATCATTATCTCGACCTCTATGTGTCAGATGAGCATGGCAGTCTGATGGAAAGAGATAAATTGGATATTTCGAGGATTTGGATTGACGAGGACGGAGAGGAAGATTCCAAATTTCTTTCACCGGAATACTTTGACGAGAAACACCCATGCCGAATTTATTGGGATTATGACTATGGGTTGGAAGATGAAGACGGCAAGCCTCTAAAAGAAGCCACGCTCCGCATCGAGGCAGAAGGCTACGACGATCCTGTGATAATCAAGGTCAAATATCCCAAACGAAACGCCAAGAAAACCATCAAGTTCAAACGCAAAAAGAATTAACAAATATGAGTATGAGAACAATAGCATTGTATGTCTGTCTGCTGATGACATGCTTTATGTGTGGTGCAAGGGAGATAACCCTTATGCCACAGTTTACGGTAGGCGATACTATCGGATATCGGGCTACTACAAGCCTTGTGATGTATCATGGGAAAGACTCGCTGGTTTCGACCACAAAGCTACTGCCCACACTTGTTGTTAATGAGAAGACCGACAAGGGATTTGTAATCACTACAGATAATAGACTGGAGGATTTCAGTGTAGAATGTTCCGACCCGGAAGCCGGAGAATCGTTGAAATCTTTTGACAAGTCCGANATACTNAATGATTTTGTCGCATCGATTGTATTGAAAATCCAGTTGGGCGCAGACTGTCGGCCCGATTCGATTTTGAATATGAATGCTGTAAGAGAGCGGATTACGGAAGCTGTAATCAATATGTTTTTAAAGCNTCAGGAAGTTGATGAAAGCAACAGAGCAGAGTGGGAAAATGACACAAGACCGCTTCTTGTCGGTGCTGTAGATATGATTTGCACCCCTGCACATCTTATTGAACAGCAGTTCGGGAACTTGCCTTATTTCAATCTCACTGGCATCCCGCTGAAGTCGGGAAAAATCCCGACCTCGATGATTGTCACCGGANACNTTCTGAANATGTGTCACGGACTGAAAGAACTGGATATGGAGATTACACCGTTAGACAGCAATATGGAATCAGGCATAAGTTCCAACGATGGANGGTACTCCATAAGAATCAGTGGCAAGAAAGATGAATTAGATGTAGAAGGGCTGCTTCTGTATAGTGGCGGAATAATGGCTCACGGCATTCTGACCGTCAAGATGGAATCGGACACCGAGCGTCTGGTTACCACTTACGCAATAGACATTATAAAGTAGAAGAAACGCGATGCCTGATTCTCTCCGATACAAGATAGTTCTGTGGATGGTGTGGGGGCAGATTGCGCTGCTACCCATTATTTACATGATGCTATGTGTTACAGAACATGGTGTGCTGTGGCGATGGAATTTAGTCAACTGNCTTATGGTAGGAGGATACCTCATCGGATTGCTCGCTCTACCTTTCAGTCGTGGCCTTGAAAAGCCTACATTGTTGAAATGGTGGCTAAGAATTGATTTCTGGTCATCTCTTATTCCAGCCGTTCTTATTTTACCCTTGCTCTTTTGCTCCGGACGACATGAAATNNATGCNGAGGATGGAGATTATGTTCTCTATCACACACAAGGGGTTATGATGGCCGCCGCCCCACATTATGACTTAGGAAGAAGAGAAGGATTATTTATTTACCCGATGTATCAATTTGTAAGAATAAATGATTATAACAATGATAACATAGACTGTTTCAAAGCCGATACATTGCGAGGCTGCTTTTATGGGTTGAGTAGAGGGGGCGCACAGACTTCGTGGGTTTTGCCGCTTGACTCCATGAAATATCGTAAATATGCAGCCGATATAACCGAGCTGATCGACAGCCTATATCAAGCGCAACCTATATGTAGGGATTACTATCATGGAACATTCGTTTTCCCAGACAACTTCGCCGAGATAAATTATGATCCCTTTAGTATTAGTTATAAAGATTCAATAAATTATGATATAGACCATATTGATAGTGACAGTCTGCGTGTAACCATCATCAATAACGGAATCACGGAGTTGTCTTATCCGAAAGATTCTTTTGGTAATCTCTCACCCAAAGACGTCAGAACTTTCGTAGAGNAATTGAAAGGAGGCGAGCGATGAAATGGTGGCAGAAGATATTGTTGGTCGGGTTCCATGCGNTCATGCTGACTTTGTTCCTCTGNATGATACTTGCCGGGGTACAACTTCGTTGGCGTTTAGGATATGTATTGTTTTGGGGAGCTGCGTTGTCCGGCATGGCCTTCTACTTTATACGCGATAATTCTTTATCAAAAATATACTCATTTTGTTGGATCGGGTTATCGGTATTCGGAGTTATTGGAACCTTCATAACATACGATTCTGTATATTGCGAAACAGACAAGTACATTATGAAGGAGCCGTCGGATATTATAGGTTTCGACAGTGCAATTCTTTATGAGAAGAAGGGGCTGCTTGAAGTTGAGAAATGGCGATATAAGTTTGTACGTCCAAAATCCATGATACCGATTGATTCATTAGGGGCAATTGTGATTTACGGAGATTTCTACAACGT
>JAAVFQ010000001.1 GCA_014800685.1 Bacteroidales bacterium | reverse complement strand
TTACTAAAAATCTATGACATAGCAAAGGCTTTCGCGCTGAATTTCAGCATGAAAGCCTTATTTTTTTTTAGCCTGACTGAACGAAAAAAGAGACTGCCTAAACTTGTTAGACAGCCTCCTTTATAAACCATTCTCTTATTCCTGCGCATACGATAGTACAGTCGGGCTCTTAATGTTCACACCATACTCAGCTGCAAATTTAAGAATGTTTCGTGCAAGCTCCGGACGAAGATTCTCCGGACAATATCTGAAATAGGCCTCGGCGGCCCTTACGTGGGCTGCATCAGGCATAGGATATTCCCGGCGTTCGGGAAGTCCAAACATGGAGTCGGGAAGCTCTCGGCGCTCCTCAGTGTCAATAATGTCACTCATAGTAATTAAAGATTATTGTGATTAAAGTAATTTCTAAAAGTTAAACGATATATGGGAGATGAAAACTCTTGTGCTATAAAACTCGTCCTACCGGGGAATTTTCCATTGACGCTCATGAAGAGATGCTTATAGCTTCTTCCGCTCAGCCGAGAGATTACCTCGGAAATCGCCTCGTGAGACATGCACATTAAAATTTTTATCACCTACTTACTTAACATTTATCTCGTTTGTATAGTTGACCCTTAACCCCGGCCACCCTATTTATCAATCGTCACATTGAAAAAAAATTAAAAAAAATAAAAACTTTTTTGGGGCCCGGTTGTTATAGCATATTATCAATAGTCTGAGAAAGACATGTGGACATTTGACCCGGTATTAAAAGAGACCATCTGGGGAGGTCATCGCATCGTTCGGTTTAAAGAGGGATGCGGTGCCAATTTATGCACCTCTCCGGAAACCGAACACCCACATATAGGCGAGAGTTGGGAAATTTCTGATATTCCGGGATTTGAGTCAGTTGTTTCCTCCGGGCCTGACAAGGGGAAAACCATCAGGGAGCTGCTTGCCCGAAATGGTGAGGCTATTCTCGGCAAAAGGAATTTCCGGCGCTTCGGATGCTCATTCCCACTCCTTGTGAAGTTTATCGATGCCGCTCAAGACCTATCAGTACAAGTGCATCCCGATAATGACACCGCAAAGAAATTCGGCTTTGAGAGAGGGAAAACCGAGTTCTGGTATACAATCTCGGCAGACAAAGGGTCTTTTCTGATAAATGGTCTTAACTGCCATCTATCTGAAGAGGAATACCAAACACTGATAAACTCCGACGCCCTGCTTGACAAACTGAATTTCATAGACGTCAGGGAAGGTGACGCGTTCTTCATCCCGCCCGGACGCATTCACGCTCTTGGCGCAGGCACTTTCGTTTGTGAAATCCAGGAAAGTTCTGATGTCACATTCCGCCTTTTTGACTATCATCGAAAGGGGCCCGATGGCCGGGAGCGGGAACTTCACTCCACCGAAGCACTGGAAGCCATATCGCGCGAACCCGTTTCAGAAACTCGCGTTAAGTATCTCCCCATGCGCAATGTCCCTGTCACCCTTGTGGCCACCCCTCTCTTCACCACAAATCTCCTGCATTCCGACCACGAAATCATCCGGGATTATTCCGAATGGGACACATTTGTTATTCTCGTGGCCACTGCCGGAAATGCCACAATCAAAAGCGCTGACGCCACTATCCATTTAGCTCAGGGACATTCTGTGCTGATTCCGGCTTCAGCTGACAATGTCACTATATCTCCCGACGGCGAATTCACTGCGCTGGAGACTTATATAAAATAATTCTGTCTCTATAAGGAATTTCTCCGGGAGGATTGTTATAAAGACAGACTATAAATTTACAGGTAAATAATTTCTTAAAGCAAGCGAGACGAATGAGAATGGCGTCTCTCGCTCCATTAAGTCTTTAATTTGCCTCTATTTTTAAATCACTTAAAATTTTATATATCAAACTTATATGAAAATTGAAAAAATCATCGGTCGCGAAGTGCTTGACTCTCGCGGCAACCCTACAGTAGAAGTAGACGTAATTCTTGAAAGCGGCGTCATGGGCCGCGCCTCTGTTCCCTCCGGTGCCTCTACCGGCGTCAACGAAGCCCTTGAGCTCCGCGATGGCGACAAAAACAGATATATGGGCAAAGGTGTCCTCAAGGCTGTAGAAAATGTCAATGGCCCCATTGCCAACGCTCTGGTAGGCATGAGCGCTCTCGACCAGATTACTATCGACCGCACCATGCTCGAGCTCGACGGCACTGACACAAAGTCAAACCTCGGCGCAAACGCCATCCTCGGCGTCTCTCTCGCCGTGGCTAAGGCGGCTGCCAACTATCTTGACCTCCCCCTCTACAAATATATCGGTGGCGCTGACACATACGTGCTCCCCGTGCCTATGATGAACATCATCAACGGCGGCGCTCACTCCGACGCTCCCATCTGCTTCCAGGAGTTTATGATTCGCCCCGTGGGCGCATGCTGCTTTAAGGAGGGCATCAGAATGGGTACTGAAGTGTTCCATCACCTCAAGAAGGTCCTCAAGGATCGCGGCCTCAGCACCGCTGTTGGTGATGAGGGTGGATTCGCTCCCAACCTCAATGGCACCGAGGATGCTCTCAACGTAATCATGCAGGCTATCCGCGATGCCGGCTATGAGCCCGGAAAGGATGTGACCATCGGTCTTGACTGCGCTTCCTCTGAATTCTACAAGGATGGCGTCTATGACTACACTTGGAAGCAGGCCGACGGCAAGAAACTCACCAGCGAGGAGCAGGCCAAGTATCTCGAAGAGCTCATCACCAAATATCCTATTGACTCTATCGAAGACGGTATGGCCGAAAATGACTGGGAAGGCTGGAAAATCCTTACTGACCTTATCGGCAACCGCTGCCAGCTCGTTGGCGACGACCTCTTCGTCACCAATGTTAAATATCTCGAAAGAGGTATCGCTGAGGGCTGCGCTAACTCTATACTCGTGAAAGTTAACCAGATCGGCACTCTCACTGAAACACTGCGTGCCGTTCAGATGGCTCAGCGCAATAACTACACCGCTGTCATCTCTCACCGTTCAGGCGAGACTGAAGACGCTACCATCGCTGACATCGCCGTGGCTACTAACGCAGGCCAAATCAAGACCGGCTCTGCAAGCCGCTCTGACCGTATGGCTAAATACAATCAGCTTCTCCGCATCGAAGAGCAGCTTGGCAAGAATGCTGAATACGGCTACAAGAAAATCAAGCGAGTAAAATAAAAAGCTTTTACAATCAATCATCCGAGGAGGGTGTGGCAAAATTTTGTCACACCCTCCTTTGCTTTGTAAGACCTTAACGCACAAGAAAATTTTGCGGGTAGCACCCGAACTTTTTTGTAGGAAGCCGGTTCTAATTCTCCTAAACATTTTGTAAAGCATAGTGGCCCAAAACAGGCGAATCGCGACCAAAAATATTTACACTTGTAAAGCTTAAACCCCATTCAAACCCCGATTCTCACCCCCTAAACTTTTCTTTTGTCTAATTTCCCGTTCACTTTTTCCTAATTTCCTTTGGATATTCCTCATCTTTACATTAACTTTGCAGTGACAATAAAATACAGGACGCTGAATATGACCGACAATCGCTCTAAAATAATGCTCATCTACACCGGTGGCACCATCGGAATGATAGAGAATCAGACCACTCACGCTCTTGAGCCTTTCAATTTCGACCATCTGATAAGCAATGTGCCGAAACTGAAAATGCTTGATTTCGAAATAGTGAATTTTCAGTTTGACAATCCCATCGACTCTTCCTCAATGAAGCCCTCCAACTGGAGCGAGATAGCACGCGTCATAGAGAAAGAGTATGACAACGTAGATGGATTTGTAGTCCTTCATGGCACCGACACCATGGCCTACACAGCCTCTGCCCTCAGCTTCATGCTCGAAAATCTTGACAAGCCCGTCATTATCACCGGCTCTCAGCTCCCCATAGGAGAAGTGCGCACGGATGGTGAAGAGAATCTCATCACTGCCCTCCAGATCGCGGCCGCCCGCGATGCCTCCGGCCATCAGGTGATCCGTGAGGTGGCCATCCTCTTTGACAACTTCCTCTGGAGAGGAAACAGAAGCACAAAGCAAAGTGCTGATAACTTCAATGCTTTCCACTCCAACAATTATCCGGAGCTTGCCCGCATCGGTCTCGGCATCTCATTCAATCTGGACGCTATATGGAGAGGAAAGCCGGCAGGCCCTCTGAATGTTCATCCTGAAATGTGCGCCGACGTCCTGGTGCTTGATCTCTTTCCCGGCATCAGCGAGCAGCAGGTCAGATACCTCCTCTCCACGCCAAATATCAAGGGAGTGGTAATGAAGACTTTCGGCTCAGGCAATGGCCCGGACGACCCTTGGTTCATTAAGGCCATCCGCGAAGCTGTGGAAAGAGGCCTCGTGATAGTAAATATCACTCAATGCAGCAATGGCTCTGTGCTCCCCATGCGCTATCGCAATGGTATGGAACTCGCTCAGACCGGCGTCATTTCCGGATATGACCTTACCTCCGAGGCTGCCATTACCAAGCTGATGCATCTTTTCGGCCAGGGCTACTCTTCTGAAGAGGTTAAGAGACGTATGGAGGAGTCCATTTGCGGAGAAATGTCTTCCAGCATCTCTACCGGGAGACTGGAAATTCTATGATTTTTAGGTCTTGATATGAAAAATTTTGAAGAATTTTTCTATTTTATGCGCGTCATCTATTGATAATATCAAATAAAAGCATTAACTTTGTGGGCTATTTCCGATTGCCGGAATGGCCCACATTTGATTTTTAAGTTCATATTCTCGTTTAAATTTTGAACTTACTTAATTATAATGCTATTTATCGAACTGACTATGAAAATATCTTTACCTCACATCACGTCGCGTGGAGCGCTCTGCCTTCTGGCTCTGGGTGCTTTCATGCTTCCGGCCGTCCCCACTCAGGCTAAAAGAGCCTCGAAGGCGGTCTACTCAGTTACTCAACCCGATGGCACCACTCTTCGCCTGCAAAAGCACGGCGATGAATATGGCCATTATCTCACTACAGACGATGGCATTCCCGTCATTAAGAATGGCGAGACTTACTATTATGCGCTTGGAGTGGAAAACGGCTATCCGATAGCTTCCGACATAGTAGCCAGACCCGCGGCATCCCGGCCTGCAGAGCATTCCGCTATGCTTCAGGAGATGAATGTAGCTAAAATCCGCGCATCGCTCAGCCAAGTGAAAAGCACTCTCCACAAGCCTCAGGAGGCTCGCATGCCCAAAAGCGCTGTCACTCGCGGCCCCGGTCTCTGCTCAACTACATTCCCGGCCTACGGCGAGCAGAAGGGTCTGGTGATTCTCGTGGAGTTCAAAGATAAAAAATTTGCCACCCCTAACGTAAAGGAATATTTCACAAACCTGCTTAACAAGGAGGGATTTTCCGAAAACGATGGCACCGGAAGCGCCCGCGACTGGTTCATCGAGAATAGTAAAGGAAAATTCATTCCGCAATTTGATGTCTACGGCCCCGTCACTCTCCCCCAGAGAATGTCATATTATGGTGGCAACGACTACTGGGGAAATGACAAAAACCCTGAACAAATGGTGGTTCAGGCCTGTCAGCTGCTTAATGATGAGATTGACTTCTCAGAGTATGACCGTGACAACAATAAGCAGGTAGACAATGTCTACATCTTCTACGCCGGCTACGGCGAAGCTGACTATAACGATGAGAATACCGTCTGGCCCCACTCATGGGACCTCAGCGATGCCGGAGTCTCCTCCCCTCTTCTGGATGGATGCTATCTTGAGCATTACGCCTGCTCCAACGAGCTGGACGGTGTCCTCTCAAAGCCTGACGGCATCGGCACTTTCGTGCATGAATTCAGCCATGTGCTCGGACTCCCCGACCTCTACTGCACAGAATATTATGAGAACAGCAGCAGAGAGCCCTTCACCCCCGGAGAGTATTCTGTGCTCGACTATGGTCCCTACAACAACAATGGCCACACACCTCCCAACTATTCCGCCTACGAAAGATATGCTCTTGACTGGATGACTCCGGAGGAACTGACCGAAACTAAAAACTGCACTCTCGAAGAGATAAGCTCTTCAAATAAGGCTTATATCATCAATACTGACAGCCCTAATGAATACTTCCTCTTCGAAAACAGACAGCAGACCGGCAACGACACCTACATTCCCGGTCACGGTATGGTGATCTGGCATATTGATTACAATAAGAGCGTCTTTGACAACAATACTGTCAATAACACCAAGAATCATCAATACGTAGACATGGTTGAGGCAGATGGCACTCAGTTGGAACGTGACCGTAACTGCGACGTCTTCCCCGGTCCTCTCTACATTGATGAGTTCTCCGGAAACTCCACTCCGCGAATGGTAAGCTGGAGCGCTAAGGTGCCTGACGTGGGTATTCATCACATTTTCGAGGATGAAAACGGCCTCATCTCTTTCCGAGCTGTAAAGAATGGCGATGATCCCGATAAGGATCCGGATGAAGATAACGGCGACGACAACAACGGTGACGACAACAACGGTGACGACAACAACGGTGACGACAACAACGGTGACGACAACAACGGTGACGACAACAACGGCGACGACAACAACGGTGACGACAACAACGGTGACGACAACAACGGTGACGACAACAACGGCGACGACAACAACGGTGACGACAACAACGGTGACGACAACAACGGTGACGACAACAACGGCGACGGCAATCCCGGGAGCGTTAATGGTGTAGAAACCGACAATTTCGTACCCTACACCGAAGGTATTCACCTCTTCCTCGGCGAGAATAATCTCCACGCTGACATTTTCGACATCTCCGGTGCGAAAATCTTCTCAACTAAAAAGAATGACGTCATTCTTCCTGCTGCCGGAATGTATATAATAAAAATCGGCACTAAGACCTACAAAGTTATTGCACGCTGATAACCCCAAGAAGCTTTATTGAGCTTCTCGATATAGCTTTATCACCACAATATGAGGGTGTTTCAAAATTTTCTTGATTTTGAAACACCCTCATAGGTTTGTAAGAATAGGACAGATGCAAGGCGCTGAGACTGAGGCTAAAGGGAGCATACACAGGTATGTGACCGAAGCCGAATGGCGTAAGCAACGCCGCAGATGGCCTATTATGACCCACCGACTTTATATTAGGAATTATAGACCGGACGGAATACATATTTTGGAGAAAATTTCGCGGCTAAACGAAGCTTGTCTATCTGAGCTATAAGCCACAAGCAACAAAAAAGAATCCGATAATAGTATAAAAAATTTTTAATTTCACATAAATCGTTAATTTTTTCGAACTTACTTAATACTCTTTTAAATAAAATTATTATCTTTGCGTTAAAATAAGGGGAGACATTTCTTTTAGAATCCCTACACGACAACACCATTATTCAAAACACTCTCCATTATCACAATGCACAGACATATATTATCTCTTCTGGCTCTCCTTTCCGCGGGAATAGCCTTAGTGTACGCCAAGCCGGCTTCCCCTAATCCCATCCCACACCGTCAGGCTGACGGTAGCATCATAGAAATCCTTAAGCATGGCGATGAGAAAGCCCACATCGTCACCACCACAGATTCCCTGCCGCTTATCAGCCAAAACGGGAGTTTCTATTATGCCACCCTCTCCACATCAGGAAGCCCCGTATCATCCGGAATTGTGGCTAAGTCTCCCTCTCTCCGCTCAGCTGATGAGAGCAAAGTCATTGCCACTCTCCGCCCAAAAGAAACTCTGAATACCTACGCCTCTTTACTCTCCTCCGGCAAAAGAGCTCAGACACGCGGTCCGGGACTTATGCCCACAAAATTTCCCTCCATCGGAGACCCGAAAGCGCTGGTGATTCTCGTTCAGTTTACAGATGTGAAATTCACCGGCGAGAATCCGCGTGAATTTTTCGAACGTGAACTTAATCAGGAGGGCTTCAGCGATTATGACGCCACCGGCAGTGCCAAAGATTGGTTCATTGCCAACAGCAACGGCCTCTTCCGCCCTCAGTTTGACGTTTACGGCCCCGTCTCTCTCCCCCGCTCTATGGCTTATTATGGTGCCAACAATGCTCAGGGCAACGATATCCGTGCCGTTAAGATGATTATCGCAGCCTGCGGTGCCCTCGACCGTGAAATTAATTATGCCGACTATGACACCGATAATGACGGAATCATTGACAACGTTTTCATCTATTACGCCGGATATGGCGAAGCTGACTATGCCGACCCGAATTGCATCTGGCCGCACTCATGGTCGCTTCAGGAGGCCGGCGAAGAGGCTCCCGTGCTCGATGGATGCACTCTGAATCATTATGCCTGCTCAAGCGAGATCAACGGTTCCACTCACTGTCCTGACGGCATAGGCACTTTCGTGCACGAGTTCAGCCATGTCCTCGGATTGCCCGACCTCTACAACACTACATACGCCTCTACATCGGCCGGAACGCCTTTCACCCCGGGAGCATACTCCACGCTTGACATAGGACCTTACAACAATAACGGTCGCACGCCTCCCAACTATTCCTCCTACGAAAGGTATGCGCTGGGATGGATGGAGCCTCTCCTTCTTTCTAAGTCAGAAAACTGTGAGCTTCCCCCCCTCGCCGAGTCTAATAAAGCATATATAGTGAAAAGCCTTGACTCCAAGGAGTATTATCTTTTTGAAAACAGACAGCAGACCGGCAACGATCTTTATATTCCCGGCCACGGTATGCTCGTATGGCACATAGACTATGACGAGCGCATTTTCGCCCGTAATGAAGTGAACAACAATGCCGCTCATCAGTATGTGGACCTTGTGGAGGCAGATGGCTCACAGATAGACAGAGACAGAGCCAACGATCTCTTTCCGGGCGCCGCGAGAGCCACTAACTTCACCTCTTCAAGCCGCCCCAAATTCTCCTTCTGGAGCGGTGAGGCCCCGCCGGTTACACTTCATTTCATAACTGAAGATAATAGTAATATCACTTTCCGCGCCGTAAAGAAAGGGGATAATCCTAATGATGACCCGGAGGCTTCCGTCTCTGACATTACCGACTCCGGGGAGCCATTCTTCACTCTCAGCGGCCGCCTTCTCTCTCCCAAGCGCCCGGTAGACATATACTCGCTGCAAGGCTCCTTAATCGCCTGCGGGGTCACGGCAGACACTCCTCTCGACTCCGGAGTCTATATTATACTCTCCGGCGACCGTCAAGCCAAAATAATAGTCAGATAGCACTTCGCCGCTCCGCCGAGAACACGCTGCGGCACAGTAATAAAAGAGGTCCGCACCCCTATATCACGAAGATATGGAGGTGCGGACTTCTTTTTTAACAGACGTATTATTTCGCCTCAGGACGCTTATATCCATCCTTTTCACAGCGTTTCGTCATCTTTTCTATTCGCGACTTGGTATCGGGATGCGACGAGAACATTTTCTGCAGCGTGCCGGGATTTGAGCTCCCTTCAAGCGACTGCAATTTCTCGAAAGACATCACAATTCCCCAGGGGTTACGGCCATTGGCTACCAGGAAGTCATAGCCGCAGTCGTCTGCCTCCTTCTCCTGCTTCTGAGAATATTTGGCATTGACAAGCGACTCAGTCAGAGTGCCCAACTGCGAGTCGGTCAGCTGAGCAATCTTTCCCCCGGTGGAGGACACGGCGTCCTTCAGCGCGCCTGTGAGGAGCTGAGTCTTGAAGGCATTTTTGGAATGATGCTTCAGCACGTGGCCTATTTCGTGGCCTATGACGCCCATCAGCTCGTCATCATTCATCAGGTCCATCAGAGCGGCAAAGACGCGCACACTGCCGTCAGGACAAGCGAACGCATTGACATCCACCACGTTGTAGACCTTAAAGTTAAGAGGAATACCATCGGCATTCGTGATGCCTTCAGTAAGACGAGCCAGACGCTGGGTGTAGGGATCATCAGCGGGCAATACCGGATTGTGACTATCCATCCATTCTACTGACTCACGCACATAGTCAGCCATCTGAGCATCGGTCAGAGTGAACGCCTGAGTAGCTTTCATGGCTCCTCCCACGGCCTTCTTGAGATTGAGTTGTGCCTGCGAAGGCACCGCTACAGCTGCCATCAGCAACAAGGCAGCAACCTTGAGTGTCTTTAGTTTCATCGAATTACAAATATTTCTAATTTTTTAGTTTAATTCATTTTACTTTCACCTGTCTTTATCACGGGAATTTGTAAATTTGACCACGTCAAATCCAAGTGCTCCTCGCTCCACTTCATAAGACATCTTATCACCCACTCGTGCGGAGATATATGCTCCGGTGCCCACCTGGCGATTGAATATCGTGCCATCCTCCATACGAAGCTGAAGGAAATAGGCGTAATATTTCTCGCCGCGAGTGGTTCGTCCACGAGCGAGCCGACGCGTACGATAGCGCTCCTCGCTATACTTGCCGGCCACGACAGCCGTCTTATCTATAGCGGCCTCAGTGTCCGAACCGAAGTAGTTGATACCATAAAAAAGCGATGACAAAGCTACCGTAATGATGAGGATTCCGGCTGGAATATTTATCCACAGTTTGTTAAAGCCGGTGACCCATGCCCAAACACCTCGAAGCGGCCATACCGCCACTCCGGCTGCCACTAACGACACGCCGACCGGTATCCACCATTTTATGTGAGTGACACCCGCAAGAGCCACGAGCGTCCCCGCCATGCATAGCCAGAGGAAAGCAAGCAATATCAGCAATATCTTTCTAACGACATTGCGTCTCATAAGTAAGTATTGAAAATTAATTTATACTATATTCATGCTAATTTTTTAGTCGATTTCGGCGCGGAGCGAAGAAGAATATAAGCATATTCGACTGAGCGACAAGTTGGAAGCGACAAAAAAGAAGCTGAAGATAGTATAAAAGATTTATAATCTCATATTATCGTTTAATTTTTGAATACTTACTTATCATTTTTTGCTGAATGCGCCATGCTCTAAAAGCCACTGAGCTATCTGCACGGCATTCAGGGCAGCCCCCTTCTTAATCTGGTCGCTCACGCACCAGAAAGTCAGGCCGTTTTCTGAAGCCAGGTCTTTGCGCAGACGGCCTACGTAGACCGGATCCTTTCCCGCCAGATTCACGGGCATAGGATACTTTGCCTCTGCCGGCTCATCAAGCATCACTATTCCGGGAGCTTTCTCAAGCGCCTCGCGTGCCTGCTCCACACTCACAGGAGACTCTGTCTCCACCCAGATAGCCTCGCTATGAGAGCGGAGCACGGGAACGCGCACACACGTTGCCGACACCTTTATCTCATCGGAGTGCATGATTTTGCGAGTCTCGTGATACATTTTCATCTCCTCTTTCGTGTAGTCGTTATCCATGAATACGTCCACGTGAGGGATGACGTTATTGGCAAGCTGAGCCACAAACTTCTTCACAGTCACCTCTTCGCCGCATGAGAGCTGCTTCATCTGCATCTCCAGCTCCTCCATACCGGAAGCGCCCGCGCCGCTGGCAGCCTGATAGGTTGACACGTGGACACGGCGGATGGGTGAAATCTTGTTTATCGGCTCCAGAGCCACGACCATCTGGATAGTAGTGCAGTTGGGATTGCCAATTATGCGGCGCGGAGCGTTCAGGGCATCCTCGCCATTGACCTCCGGAACCACCAGCGGAACGTCGGAATCCATTCGGAAGGCTGAACTATTGTCTATCATCAGAGTGCCGTGGCGGGTGATGGTGGAGGCATATTCCTTGGAGGTAGAGGCTCCGGCGGAAGTGAAGGCGATGTCTACGCCTGAAAAGTCTGAATCGTGCGTCAGCTCTTCCACTTCATACTCCTTCCCTCTGAATGAGAATTTCTTGCCTGCGCTTCTGGCGGAGCCGAAAAGGCGCAGATTTTCAATAGGGAAATTCTGCTGGTCGAGCACGCGCAGAAACTCCTGTCCTACTGCCCCGCTGGCTCCTACTATTGCTATGTTCATACGAAATTTCAGTTTTGGTAATACTTAGAGAGTGTTTTCTTTTTACCGAATTAAGGGTTTAATCGCTTCTTGATTTCATCACAAAGGATAATTTGGATTCTTTTCCAAAGTCTCTCTTTGTGTTAAAATCATTTAAAAGGAAACGCACTCTAAAAATAAGCCGGAAAAATCAGGATGATATGATCACTGATTTCTCCGGCTTACTGTTTATTTCTTGTTTCTTGGTGTTTTAACCTATTTTCTTGATTGCTTGCCGGAGAATTACTGCTTGCCGGAAACGCTCATAGAGCGGTCAATTTTCTTTACGAGACCCTGAAGGACGTTGCCGGGGCCGAGCTCTACAAACTCAGTGGCTCCGTCAGCTATCATAGCCTGCACATCCTGAGTCCAACGTACGGGGGCAGTAAGCTGCTTGATAAGATTCTCTTTGATTTCCTTGGGGTCTGTGTGAGGCTTAGCGTCTACATTCTGATATACGGGACATACCGGAGTCTTAAATTCGGCCGCCTCGATGGCCTCTGCCAGCTCAGCCTGTGCGGGCTGCATGAGGGGAGAATGGAAAGCACCCCCCACTTTAAGCTTGAGGGCACGTTTGGCTCCATTGGCAAGCATCTTCTCGCAAGCCTTGTCTATTCCCTCTATTGTGCCTGAAATGACCACCTGCCCGGGGCAGTTATAATTAGCGGGAGCCACTACATCTTCCACCTCGGCGCAGAGTGCCTCTACTTTGTCGTCCGGCAGTCCGAGCACTGCGGCCATTGTGGAGGGAGCGGCCTCGCAAGCTTTCTGCATGGCCATAGCACGTTTTGCCACAAGCTTCAGTCCCTCTTCAAACGAAAGGGCGCCGGCAGCCACGAGTGCCGAAAATTCGCCGAGAGAATGACCGGCCACCATATCGGGGCGGAACTCATCGCCGAGTGATTTTGCAAGGATTACGCTATGAAGGAAAATGGCCGGCTGCGTCACCTTCGTCTGGCGAAGGTCCTCTTCAGTGCCATTAAACATCAGGTCGGTGATATTGAAGCCGAGTACTTCGTTCGCTTTCTCGAAGAGAGCGCGGGCCTCTTCGTTGTTGTCGTAGAGGTCTTTACCCATTCCTACGAACTGGGCACCCTGGCCCGGGAATACGAATGCTTTCATCTTTTCTTAAGATTTTCTGTACGTTTGAGACTACAAAGATAATACTTTTTACCGCAATCTTGAAATATTATTGCCGGAAAATGATTTTCGCACTTTCCGCACACCCCGGCCGGAAATCTTTTATGACATAAACAAGTTTGATTCATAAGACGTTATAGCATTAACAAGACCACTAATTCAAGACTTAATTATGAAGAACATTTATACCCTCATTCTGCTTCTTTCCTCTATTTTCGGCGGCGCTCTGAGTGCTGAAGCTCAGTATTACGACATTGCCACCCAACTTCCAAACGTGCTCAGCCCCATTCTCTCCGGCTCCGGACGCTACAAGGGTTTTGCCGATGCACGCTTTCTGAAGGGCATTGGTGCTAATCAGGCCGACATTCTTGACTTCTCCACAAGCCAGGGCTATCAGTATAATAACTGGTTCTATATGGGCGCCGGACTCGGGGTGGACATCCTCTTCGCACATCAGGATTCCAACTGGGGAAATGGATGGCAAGGGGGATACTATGACAATATTGACCCCACTCGTTCCTCTACTACTACGGGCGTTATGATTCCGCTCTTCACTGACTTTCGCTTCACCATACCGGCGAAGAACGCCTCTTCCCCCTCTTTTTTCGCTGATTTACGCCTCGGAGCCTCTTTCCTAATAGGTCGTGACTACATCAGGATCAACAACGGCTATCTCACTAACAACGAGTATTTCTATCTCAGCCCGACCATTGGAGTAAGACTCCCGGTAAACAAAGAAAAGCCACGGCAGGCTGTCAATATAGGACTCTCTTATCAGCTTCTCACCTCCAATTACTGGACCGGATATAGCAATTCAGTGACACTTAATTCACTCGGACTGTCAGCTTCATTTGAATGGTGATTTGCTCATTTGAACTATTTTAATTAACTTTGCGATAGAATTGCGCCGGATGGTCTCCGCATGAGACTCTCCGACGCTATTGACACATAGACAAGCTACTGATTATCAATGAACCGGAACGCCCCCTCAGAGGATTACTCTCAGGATGAGAACATCCCCGGCCCCGACCCCTCGGAGCGCAGACTCACCGTCTATCTCTCCTCCACAGGAGTGAAGGCTTATCTCAAGCACACTCTCGACGCCACGGCCGGATATGCTACTCTCATCGATGCCAACTGGAAATGCGACAGCAATGAAGTGCTTCGCCGTATAGAGAATTGCATCTATGACAATCCTCAGGTGCTTGACGATTATGAGTGTGATGTCATCATCGAAAGTGACCGCGCCCTATGGGTACCCTCCGGAATTGCCGAGGATGAGGATGCCCGGGAGGCTGTCTATACATCCATTTTCCCGGCTGAGGCTGACGACATTTTCCATGATCTGATGACAGAGAGTCCTGAGAGCCCGGCTGTGCTTTATACCCTTTGTCCCGGTCTGCCCTCTTTTCTCCGACGCACTTTCCCCGGAGCCCGCATCTCCTCTCAGTTCACGCCTATGTATCGCCGCTTTGCCTCTCGACTCACTGATGAGACTGCACTCTTCGCCGACTTGCGCGAGGAAAGAATGGACATTCTTGTCTTTCACGGACAAAATCTACTGATGGGCTCCACCCACAGATATGCGGATGATCAGGATGCATACTATCATATCCTGAACTGCATACGCCAATGCGGACTCGACGAGAAAAAGTGCGAGGTGTATATCTCCGGACTCAAAGACGTAAGACGCACACTGCTCAACGACCTGCGCGACGAGCTCCCATACGTCCGCAACACGATGCTGCCACGCATAGATTCTCCGAAAAATATGCCCACTCCGGCTCTCATCTGCGCTACCAATATTCGCAAATCACGCTTCTGACACTCATGAGAATTATTCGAGGAAAATATGGTAGAAGACGTTTTGACGTGCCACATAATATCACGGCACGACCTACCACTGACTTCGCACGCGAAAATATCTTCAACGTCATTGAGAATCTCATTGACCTGGAAGACAAATCCGCGGTTGACCTTTTCGCCGGAACAGGTGCCGTAAGTTATGAATTTCTAAGCAGAGGATGCAGAGAGGTGACGGCCGTGGAAAAGGCCTCGACTCAGGCTAATTTCATCCGGAGTGTCAGGGAGAAGCTCGGCGATGACAACCTGCGCATCATAAAGGGAGACGTATTCCGCTTCGTAGCCACTGCCGATCACGCATACGATATTGTCTTTGCCGATCCCCCATACGACCATCCACGGTTTGCTGAAATTCCCTCTTTAATTCTTGATTCACACCTCGTGGCTCCCGGCACCCTTACTATTGTGGAACATTCAGGCGCGCACGACTTCTCCCGGCTGCCCGGCTTTCTTGAGCATAGGGCTTACGGAAGCGTAAATTTCAGCATATTCCGCACCGAATAACAGCAAATTTTAGCACTTACATATCCTATATGGACCAGAAGATTAAATTAGACACCATAGAAGAGGCAATCGCCGACTTCAAAGAGGGTAAATTCATCATAGTAGTCGATGATGAGGATCGCGAAAACGAAGGCGACCTCATCGTGGCCGCAGAAAAAATCACGCCTGAGCAGGTCAACTTCATGCTCAAGAATGCCCGCGGCGTGCTGTGCGCCCCTCTCACGCTCGAACGCTGCAAGCAACTCAACCTCGCCAAGCAGGTGGATGACAACACTTCA
Organism: Bacteroidales bacterium; assembly: GCA_014800685.1. GTDB lineage: Bacteria > Bacteroidota > Bacteroidia > Bacteroidales > Muribaculaceae > Lepagella. Next base: position 47,316 of record JAAVFQ010000001.1, on the reverse strand, counting down.
GTGCTCGGCACCCCTTTCACCGTCACCGTAGACAAACTTGAAGGCTGCTCCACCGGTGTCTCGATAGAGGACCGTGCAGCTACGCTCCGTGCTCTTGCCGACCCCACATCAACCCCTGAGACTTTCGGACGTCCCGGCCATATCAATCCCCTGTATGCTCAGGATAGAGGCGTCCTTCAGCGCGCCGGACACACTGAGGCGGCTGTAGACTTCGCGCGCCTCGCAGGTCTTGAGCCCGTCGGTGTGCTTATGGAGATTATGAGCGACGATGGCTCAATGGCTCGTCTGCCCGAATTGCGCCAAAGAGCCGATGAATGGGGACTGAAACTCGTCTCTATCCGTGACCTCATAGAATATCTCCTCAAAAGAGACTCTCTCGTAGAGAAGGGCGAGGAGGTGGATATGCCCACTAAAGACGGACATTTCCGACTGATACCTTTCCGCCAGAAAGACAATGGTCTCGAACACATAGCTCTTATCAAGGGTGACATCGAAGGCGATGAGCCTGTGCTCGTCAGAGTTCACTCCAGCTGCGCTACGGGAGACATCTTCGGCTCTATGCGCTGCGAATGTGGCGAACAGCTCCATGCTGCCATGAAAGAGATAGAAAAAGAGGGCCGCGGTGTGATCGTCTATCTCAATCAGGAGGGTCGCGGCATAGGCCTTATGGATAAAATCCGCGCCTACAAGCTGCAGGAAAACGGACTCGACACCGTCGACGCCAATATTCATCTCGGCCACAAGGCTGACGAACGCGACTATGGCGTAGGCGCCAACATCCTGAATCTTCTCGGGGTGAAGAATATGCGACTGATGACCAACAATCCCGTAAAGAGAATCGGGCTGGAAGGGTTCGGTCTCAAGGTGAGCGAAATAGTGCCTCTTGAAATAGAACCTAACGACTATAACCGCTTCTATATGCACACCAAAAAGACCCGTATGGGTCATGACCTGCACAAAGTGGATTGACCCCCTCTCACCATAATTTGAAATTTTTCTACTTCTCAATGAAAAAATATTTCATTACCGGACTGGCTGCCCTGACCCTTACATTCGGAGCAGCAACAGCGAAAAGAGTGCTTGACCACTCTTCGTTCGATAACTGGAAAAGCGTAAAGAATTCGGAGTTGAGCCGCGACGGACGCTGGGCTGCCTACTCGGAAGTGCCCCAGGAGGGTGACGCTCTGCTCACCATCCACGATACACGCACCGGAAAAAATATCCTCATCCCGCGAGGCTATAACCCAAAATTCACTGCCAACTCCAAGTGGGCCGTGGCTCTGATCAAACCACTCTTCGCCGACACCCGCAAAGCCAAAATCGACAAAAAGAAAGATTTGGATATGCCGCAGGACTCTCTGGCCATTATAGACCTGAGTAGCGGGAAAGTGACGCGAATCGCTGATGTCACAGCATTCAAATTAGGAAAAAAGGGGGGGGAATGGATAGCCTACACTTGCGTAGACACCACTCTTCTGAAGCCCAAATCAAAAGAACGCAAGGACAAGAAAGCCGGGCGTCCCCTCGTGGTGCGCGACCTCGCCACCGGCAATTCCAAGACTATTAAGAATGTCAAGGAATACGTATTCTCGGAGGATGGCATGAACCTCGGCGTCACTCTCCGCAAAGCTGAGAAGGATTCACTCTCTACCGACGGTGTGGGAGTCATGCTCCTCCCTGACACATCCTTTATCCTCATAGACAGAGACCGCAAATATTACGGCGCGCCTACATTTGATGTAGCCGGTAAAAGACTGGCATATACAGCCTCAATGGATAGCACGGAGAGCGGCACGCTGCGCGCCGACCTCTTTCTCGCAGATATCAACCGCACATCATCCATCACTCCGCGTCTCATCCCCACATCGCGCACCGAAAGAGCTCCCATCAATCTCGCTCTTCCTCACGCTGCCGATGCCGCTCAGCAGGCTGAGCTTCAGGAGCAGAGAGCAAAAGCTATTAAGGCTTCTGCCGGAGATTCACTCTTCGTCAATCAGTATTCCCCCCTACTTTTCTCTCATAATGGCAAGCGCCTCATAGTCGGAGTTGCCCCATACGTTTGTCCCGATGACACTACTATCGTAGACTTCGAACGCGCCGACCTCGACATCTGGCGCTGGGATGCTCCGCAGACTCCCCCTCAGGAACTGAAAAACGTGGAAAAGGCCCGCAGCCATACTTTCCCCCTCGTCATTGACCTTGAGTCAGGACGCGACTGTCTGCTCACCACAAATCCTCTTGTGGCCATCTACGATCCTGACCGCTGGGATGCCGACTGGGCCATGATCGCTGACCCGACTAAGGAGAAAATTAGTCATCAATGGAATTATCTCGCGCCGGAAGAGATCTCTGTAATCAACGTGCTGACCGGCAAAACGATGCCCGTGACCACTGCAATGAAGGAGGGCACGGAGCTTTCCCCGGCTGACCGCTTCATCCTCATTTATGACGACCGCAACTATTATGCCTACGAAATAGCCACTGGCAAGACAGTACCCCTCACCACTGACATCCCCTATCCCATCTGGGATGAGACCACTGACTATGCCATGATGCAGGCTCCCTACGGCACAGCCGGCTGGACTGAAGGCGACGACGCCGTGCTCATCTATGACAAGCATGACATCTGGAGCGTGGATCCCACCGGAAATAGAAAACCGGTATGCCTCACTGCCGGCTATGGCAGAAAGAATAATCTGCGTTTCAGATATGAGAAGACAGACCCCGAGGAGCGAGCCATAAAGAATGGTCAGCAGATGCTTCTCCGCGTTTTCGATTATGGAGATAAACGCCATGGTCTCGCCACCCTTACTGCCGGGAAAGCTGCCAATCCTGACATCCGCATTCTTGACGGATATCAGTTCTCTCAGATTAAAAAGGCTGAAAACGCTCCCGTCATCACCTTCACAAAACAGAATTTCAGCACCTGCCCCGACATCTATCTTGCCAAAAATGCAGATTTCGCCAAGGCGCAGAGACTCACTGACACCGACTCTCAGAGAGATGAATATTGGTGGGGAACAGCAGAACTCGTGAAATGGTACGCATACGATGGCCGGGAAGTCGAGGGAATACTCTACAAACCGGGCAACTTCGATGCTTCGAAGAAGTATCCTATGATTGCATACTTCTATGAGCAGAACTCCGAAGAGCTATATCGCCATTACACCATGGAGCCCTCATGGAGCTGGATTAACTTCCCCTTCTATACGTCTCGCGGCTATGCCATTTTCGTGCCTGACGTGCACTACACTCCCGGAGTGCCGGGCGAAGGCGCCTATAACTGCATTGTCAGCGGCGTCGAAGAGCTATGCAAGCGCTACGACTGGATAGACAAAGACCATATCGGCATCGACGGTCAGAGCTGGGGAGGATATCAGACAGCCTATCTCGTGACCCGGACCAATATGTTTGCCTGCGCCGGCTCAGGCGCCCCCGTGGCCAACATGACCTCCGCTTTCGGTGGTATCCGCTGGGAATCCGGCGACTCCAGACAAGTACAGTATGAGCAGGGACAGTCGCGCATAGGCCGTAACCTTTGGGACGCTCCCGAACTTTATCTGGCCAACTCCCCTCTCTTCAAACTTGACCGTGTCAACACCCCACTCCTGATTATGCATAATGATGCCGACGGCGCTGTGCCCTGGTATCAGGGTATAGAACTCTTCATGGGTCTGCGCCGTCTCCACAAGCCCGTCTGGATGCTTCAGTATAATGGAGAGGCACATAACATCCGCGCCCGCAAAAACCGTAAGGACATCACCATCAGATTCCAGCAGTTCTTTGACCACTTCCTCCAGGGCGCTCCCATGCCGGAATGGATGAAGTATGGAATCCCGGCCACCCGCAAAGGTCAGGAAATGCGTACAGGACTCGTGGAGGAATAATACTTAAGTAAGTTCTAAAAATTATTTTTTAAGAACCTGATTATGACATAACGGCAAGAGGGTGAGTCAAATCTTTTTTTGACTCACCCTCCGGCATTTAACTCAGACCTACATTCAGAAAAACAGACCTGACTTAAAGATTATCAATCAGTCTTAACAATGACGGAAACGAGACTTAACAAGACTATAATCGGCCTTACGCTGCCCGCCATTCTCTCCAACATCACGGTGCCGGTGCTCGGACTTTGCGATACAGGTATAGCCGGACATCTCGGTTCAAGTGAATACATAGACGGTATAGCCATTGGAGCTATGATGCTCAACGTGCTTTTCTGGCTCTGTGGCTTTCTGAGGATGGGCACTACCGGCCTGACCGCTCAGGAATACGGAGCCGGAAACGAGGAGGGCGTCCGAAGGGTATTCACAAGATCTTTTATTCTCGCAGCTCTACTTGGAATAATCATTCTCATCTTCAGCTACCCTATTGAGAAACTCTTCTCCCTGCTAATGTCTCCCGAAGCGAATGTGGCCGGATATGTTGACACCTATTTTTTCTGCTGCGTATTCGGACTGCCCGCTCAGCTGGCCACCATGTCGATACTCGGCTGGCTCCTCGGCATGCAAAACACCGTTCGCCCCATGATAATATCCATCTCCACCAATGTAGTCAACATCGTGCTGAGCTTCTCATTCGTCTTTGGCATAGGCATGGGATTCAAGGGAGTTGCCCTCGGCACTATGTTTGCCAACTGGTGTGGTCTTCTTCTTGCTCTTATTCTTGTCTATACATTCCGTAAAGGGAAGCGAATATGGGCCACTCTTGAGGAGATAAAGGGGGGCGGAAGTCTGCGGCGTTATTTCTCCGTTAACAGCGACCTCTTTTTCCGTTCAGCCTGCGTAATGGGAGTTTCGCTGACAGTCACCGCCATAGGTTCACGGCTGGGAGGAATAACCCTTGCCACCAATGCCATACTCATGCAATTCTTTATTCTCTTCAGCTACTTCATGGATGGCTTCGCCTTCACCGGCGAGGCCTTATGCGGCCGCTTCGCCGGCGCCGGCGACACTAAAATGCTCAAGAAATCCATCCGCTACCTTTTGGCCTGGGCGGCCGCTATGGCGCTCATCTTCTTCACTATCTATGCCATCGGCAATTCATTCATTATAAATATGCTAACTGACAATGAGGAGGTAAGAGCCAACTGTCTGAGGCATAAGCTATGGATAATCATTCTTCCGCCGGTGACAGTGGCAGCCTTCATTTATGATGGATTTTTTATCGGCCTGACAGCCACACGCAGAATGCTGATTGTCACCATAATTTCTGCTTCTATCTTCTTCATCACCCTTTTCATAAGATTTAATCACGGCATATATATCGGATTTCCTGACAACTCCACACTCTGGACTGCCTTTCTCTCCTATCTGCTGTTCAGAGGGCTGCTTCTTGCCATCCAAATGCCCACCCTCCTTAAACATCCCTTAGGGACTACATCTTTAAACCAGAACTAATGATAACCTTTATCCCCTCCAAAATCAATATCGGACTAAACATCGTAGCCAGACGTCCTGATGGCTATCATAATCTCGAGACGCTTTTCTATCCCATAGGGAAACACAACGGGACTCCTGGCTGCCCCTATCCTTTCGGAGACATTTTAGAGATAACGCCCTCGCAGACAGGCAGAATGGAATTTTCATTCACCGGGAATGCCATAGACTGCCCTGAGGATAAAAATCTTGTGGTAAAAGCAGCACGTCTCTTCACCACACGTCTAAAGGAGGATAAAGACACCGCTTTGCCTCCCCTGCTTATCCATCTTGACAAGCACATACCCGACGGAGCGGGAATAGGAGGAGGCTCAGCCGACGCCACATTTACTCTTCGGATGCTCAACAGCTTGTGCCACAACCCATTTGACGCCGAGACAATGAAGGAAATGGCCACGAGTCTTGGGGCTGACTGCCCTTTTTTCCTCCACGACATCCCGATGATTGGTGAAGGAATCGGCGAGATACTGACTCCCTTTCCGCCAATCCTTGAAGGGAAATGGCTACTTCTGGTGAAACCACCCATCTATATTTCCACGCGGGAGGCCTTCGCCAACATCTCCGTGAAGGCATCTGAGAGGCCGCTTTCCGAACTCCTGCGCCAACCTATTTCTCACTGGAAAGGGGGTGTGCATAACGACTTTGAAATTTCACTTCAAGGCCGCTTCCCTCAGCTTGGAGAAATAAAAAAACTTCTCTATAAGACGGGAGCTCTTTATGCCTCGATGAGCGGTAGTGGATCTTCCCTTTACGGCATATACGAGACTGCCAAAGATTGTCATTCTGCCGCCACGACAGTGAAAAGAGAACTTCCTGAGGCAGCTTCATACGAAATTCTGCTGTGAGTGAACGCTTTTGCACATAGCGTTGTTGTCTTAATAGGCAGCATTATGGAGTCGGTGAAGAATCTGGCTCAGTTTTTGCTGTATTAAGGATAGAATTATAAAACCCAAAGAATATACAGAGACTATGAGCAATAAAAACAGATATGACGATGAACGCCTGAAGAATCAGCAGTCTCCTGAGGCCGATTCAGGAGTAGAAGTAGAGGGTGAAGTCATGGATAATGAGAACGTTTCAGAGGAAGCAACCGGCGAAAATGAGTCAAAAGAGGAGCTGACCCCTGAAGCAGAAATAGAGAATCTGAAAGAGCAGCTTGCCAAAGAGAAGAAAGAATATATGTTTCTGATGGCAGAGTTTGACAATTTCCGCAAACGCACACTGCGCGAGAAGTCGGAGATAATCAAGAATGCCGGCGAGCAAGTGCTAAAAGGACTTCTGCCCATAGTGGATGACTTCGAGAGAGGCTTGAAAGCCTCGGAAAATGTGGATGATCCCAACTCTATACGAGAGGGTATGCTTCTCATCTACAATAAGCTGAAGAAATATCTTGAGCAGAATGGTGTGAAAGAGTTTGACCCGGAAGATAAAGAATTCAATGCAGACCGCCACGAGGCCATCTCAGTGGTGCCTGTAGCTGACGAAGAAGCCAAGGGGAAGATTCTTGACACTATTGAGAAGGGATATATGATAAATGACAAGGTGCTCCGCCACGCTAAAGTCGTAGTCGGACAGTAAAAATCATCATACGCCATGGCAGAAAATAAGAGAGATTACTATGAAGTGCTCGGCGTAGACCGCGGGGCAAGTAATGACGAAATAAAGAAGGCCTACCGCAAACTGGCCATCAAATATCACCCGGATAAGAATCCCGGCGACAAAGCGGCTGAAGAGAAATTCAAGGAAGCGGCCGAGGCCTACGACGTCTTGAGCGACGCAGAGAAGCGCGCGAAGTATGACCAGTTCGGCCACTCCATGGGAGCAGGTGGCTTCGGTGGAGCGGGAGGAGCAGGAGGCTTCGGCGGTTTCGGTGGCTTTGGCGGCGGAATGTCGATGGAAGACATCTTCGCTCATTTCGGCGATATCTTCGGCGGACATAGCTACGGGGGAGCCTCCGGCCAGCCCAGAAAGCGCACACGCAAAGGCACCGACCTCCGTATCACAGTCAAGGTATCACTGAAAGATATTATGAACGGCGTGACCAAGAAGCTCAAGATACCACGTCTTGTGGCCTGTGAGCATTGTCACGGCACAGGAGCCAAGGATGGCACCTCGTTCAAGACGTGTAACACTTGCCACGGTTCGGGCTATGTGTCTCAGGTGGTAAACTCCTTCTTCGGCCCGGAGGAACACAGAAGTGTCTGTCCGGAATGTGAAGGAAGCGGCAAGGTGATAGATCAGGCTTGCTCATACTGCAACGGCACCGGAGTGGTCAAGAAGGATGAGATAATAGAATTTCACATTCCCGCAGGAGTGGAAGACGGCATGGTGCTCACTATGCGCAGCAAAGGGAATGCCCCTCGCCACGGCGGCGTGAATGGCGACCTGCTTGTGGTGATTCAGGAAGAGAAAAATGAGGAACTCATTAGGGATGGCCAGGATCTTATCTATAATCTTATGCTTGACTTCCCGACTGCGGCGCTTGGAGGGTCAGCCGAAGTGCCCACCGTTGACGGGCGCGCGCGCCTGAAGATAGCTCCCGGCACTCAGCCCGGCAAAGTGCTTCGTCTGCGCGGCAAGGGCTTGCCTAAGATGAATTCTTCAGTGAAGGGCGACCTGCTTGTCAACGTAATGGTCTATGTGCCTGAGAATGTCACTGAGGCTGAGAAGTCGGCTATCGAGAGTCTGAAAGACCAGCCCAATATAACCCCGACCGAGTCTACTTCAAAGAGGATATTCTCACGTCTGCGCCATATATTCAATAAAGAGTCGAGAGGCGTGGATTAAAAATAATAACAGTTTAGAGATAGAGGGTGTGTCAAAACGAAAATGTTTTGTCACACCCTCTTAGGTTGTAATGACGCAGAGACTCCGCGAGTAGAAATTACCTTTCTAATGATGACAGATATCTGAGCGCAAAATCCAGAATATCATCATGTCCTTGCGCGAGCCTCTCGGCCGGAGCATGACATTCAAAGCCTTCAGAGGGGTCTATGCCTCTCTCGATGCTTTTATCCTGAGCATCACTTACCGGGGCTGTCGAGAGCCTTACAGACCATCCTATCGGCAATTCATACGTGAAAGGGAGTCCTGCTCCCCCACCCGTTTTAGCACCTATTATTTTGACACCGGGAAGACTTTTCATGACGGAGACAAAATCATTGGCTGCACTGAAAGTGCTTCTGTTGGTCAGGACAGCCACGGGGCGTTGCCAATGCACTCTTGTCTGCGGCGCCGGGTCGTAGAGAATAGGATAAGGCTCGGAGAAATCATTATGCCCCGGCCCTGTCTTATGCCTTATATATCCGCCGAGCGTCTGAGTGTGGATAAAGCGGGCAACAAAGGTATTTATATTGGTCATGTTGCCTCCGCCATTGTCTCGGACGTCAATGATAAGGCTCCGGCAATCCTTGAACCAGGAGAGAATGTAGTCGAGGTTGCCTTCTCCAACTGTATAAGAGAAAGATGGATAATAGATGTAGCCTATATCATTATCAAGAATCTTATAGATTATACCGCCCGTAGTGCGATAGTCGAAGTCAAGATAATACTGCTGAAGAGTGCGCAAATCGAAATCCTGAGGATAATCTGTCCACCATGCGCGATAATAGCTTTGATTGAAGGGAGCCACCAGATTTACGTGGCCGTCACGGAGAGTAAGGAGCATATCAGAGAGGAGGTCGAAAAATTCATTGACCGTCATTTCCGGGTGTATTCTGGCCCGATATTCTCCATAGACACTCTCCCAGTCTACCTCCTTATCATCAAAGAAGCAGTAGCGGGAATCTACCGTCTGCCACAGCGCGTCGAAATTGCCGTAAGCATCGTTCTCATAGGCTTCATATCTGTGGCAACCGCAGATGGCGAAGGTGATGAGAAGCGTAGTGAAGATATTAATAAAGCGCATTTATGTTAATAGTCTTAGGAGAGGGTTTAGGTTTGAGTCCGAGTCCGTGAGGGATGACGCCTATGACAAAGGCATGAGAGGTTCGGCTGATATTAGTCTGACAGACAAAAGAAGAGCGCACACGGAAGTGATATCCTATTCTCAGAGCAGTAGAGCCGAAGTCCATGTCAGCAGCAATTAGATTGTCGATGCCAAAATGATTTCCCCACCAGCCGGCATGAATGAGTCCGGAATGATTGCCAAGATAAATCTCATAATAGGGCTCACCATATTGCGGACTGAAAAAAAGAGAGAATGAAGGGATAGAGAGATTTTCGGAGAGAAGCACCGGCACCTTTCCAAGGGGGATTACTCGCGAAAGTGAGGCCGTAGCAGCGATGTCGAAGGAGGCTAAGGCAGACGCCGGGTTATTGCCATTGCGTGGCAGATAGATGACTCCGGCCTCCACTCCGGCGAAACCTCCGGCAGTGAGCTGAAGGCCGTAAGGGAGTTTCCATCTGCGCGCGAGACCCCATGAAAAGTCAGCCTCAAGAGCATACATTGAAGCCGTTCTGCCGGGATTATCCGTAAAATCCGCACGCAAGGAGGCGTCGAAGCGCATAGTGAGCCGACGCGGGTTATGAGCCGGAAGGGCTTTAGTCCACACTCCGGAGAGAGCCAGCGAATAGCCGGAATAGTATAAGGGCGACAGGTAGGTATCGAGGATGCGCACCCCTCCCGCTTCAAGGTTATAAATCTGCGTGACGTGGCGTGAGACCTCAGATAGCGAGTCAGGAGCTTCCTCATTAAAAGAGAATGCGATAGAGGGTAAAGCCAAAAGAATGGCGAGAATCTTATTCCTCCACATCGTCAAAAAGGTCGCCCTGCACAATTTTGGGAGAGTTCTCCTCCTCCGTATCAATCATCTCTTCAGGTTCCGGGTCCTGAGGTTCCGGTTCAGGCAGGCGAGTAGGTTCCAACTCAGTAACAGAGGCAAGGACATAGGTTGTGAGACGCTTACCCTTAGCTTTGAAGCTCTTTACGCCGATAAATTCTTCCGCCTCAATTTCCAGCGGAGGACGCATGGCATCGTTCCCTCCAAAGGATACTTCAAGGCGCGGATAGGGAGTGTCGGTCAGAAGTATGGACGTAGACTCCGGTTCGTTGCCCACGTATCTCTGGGGTCTTGCCGAGACTTCAAACTGGAATCTCTTAATGTAAGGATAGCCCTGCGAGGCATCATTGAGCACGAGAGTCCAGACCTTTGCAGGGTCAAACTTCTCAATGCGAAGAATGTTGTCTTCAAAGTGAATTTCATCGGAGCAGTCTGTGGTATAGAACTGACCGTCATTTGTAATGACAAGAATCTTATCCTCACCCTGGAAAATGCCGAGACTCTGACCTCTGCCATCATAATTAAGCCTCAGCACATCCTTGTCAAACCATATTTCCCTTCCGCCGAGGGTGCTCTTACCCTTCTCAAGCATAGAGACACCGGCCACATTATACTTAGTGACCAGATTTCCCAGCGCCTCTTTGCGCTTTACTGCCATCTCGGCAAAGTCTACAATCACTTCGGGATTGCGTGGTCTTCGTCCGCCGGGAATCGGCTCATCCTTGAGCGCAACTTTTACCACCTCGGCCTCACCGTTTGAGTTGGCCGTAAACCATTCCACACGACTTCCCGGGAGACCTTTTGTGAGGTCATAATCCTTGTCGCGCGTGAGGCCTGTGACAAAGAAACGCTTCTTATAATAGAATCCATCCTTGCCGTTTTTGTAAATCGCATTGTAGATGGTGCGCTCGTCGTTTTTCTTGAAGAGACCAATGTGCATCACCTTCTTGCCGATATAGATTTTCTCCTGCACCTTGACAATTTTATACTTTCCGGTCTTATAGAAAATGATAATATCATCAAGATCCGAACAGGTGAAGAGGAATTTATTGTCTTTCAGAGTAGTGCCGATAAATCCACCCTCCTTGTCGAAATACAGACGCTTATTGGCCTCGGCCACCTTGGCAGCCTCGATAGAATCGAAGCCTCTGATGACGGTCCGACGGGGATATTTCTCGCCATATTTTTCCTTCAGATGGCGATACCACTTTATGGTATAATCTACGATGTGCTCGAGGTCATATTTAAGCTGCTCTATCTCCTTCTCGAGAGCGGCAATCTTCTCTTCGGCCTTCGAGGCATTGAAGGCCAGTATGCGAGCCATCTTTATTTCCCACAGCTTGAGGAGGTCATCGCGGTTAATCTCTCGGAAGAAAGAGGCCTTGAACGGCTGAAGAAGGACGTCCACTCTCTCTATGGCGGCATCCATGTGGCTTGCATCCTCCACTTGCTTGTCTTTATACATTCTCTGCTCAATGAAAATCTTTTCGAGCGAGAGAAGCATACGCGCTTCCTGCGCCTCACCGAGACGGATGTCAAGCTCTTGTCTGAGCATCTCTTGCGTGTGGTCTACAGAATATCTTAACACATCGCTGACCGTGAGGAATCGAGGCTTGTCGTCCCAAATCACACAGCAGTTGGGAGAGATGCTGACTTCGCAGTCCGTAAAGGCATAGAGGGCATCGATGGCCTTGTCAGAAGAGGTGCCGGGCAGGAGATGGACAAGGATTTCAGCCGTGGCGGAAGTATTGTTGTCAATGTGCCTTATCTTGATCTTACCCTTCTCCATAGCCTTAATTATGGAGGGGATAAGATTAGTAGTGGTCTTGCCGAAGGGGAGTTCAGTGATAGCGAGAGTCTTGTTGTCAACTTTCTCAATTTTCGCTCTGACCTTAACAGTCCCTCCCCGCGCACCGTCGTTATACTTGGAAGCATCCATAAGACCACCTGTCTGGAAATCGGGCAGCAGAGAGAATGGCTCATCATGCAGATAGCTGATGGCAGCATCAAGGATCTCGTTAAAATTGTGAGGCAAAATCTTTGAAGAGAGGCCCACAGCGATGCCATGAACGCCCTGCGCCAGAAGAAGAGGGAACTTCACGGGAAGCGTGACGGGTTCGCGCTTGCGGCCGTCGTATGAAAGAGTCCACTCGGTGATTTTAGGATTGAAGAGAGTCTCAAGGGCGAATTCGGAAAGACGGGCTTCGATATATCGGGGAGCAGCCGCGGTGTCGCCTGTCAGAATATTTCCCCAGTTACCCTGCGTATCAATGAGAAGTTCTTTCTGACCCAGCTGCACAAGAGCATCGCCAATGGAGGCATCGCCATGCGGATGATACTGCATGGTGTTACCGACGATATTGGCCACCTTATTATAGCGTCCGTCATCGAGGGTCTGCATACTATGAAGCAGACGGCGCTGCACAGGCTTCAGACCATCCTCAATATGAGGGACAGCACGGTCAAGAATCACGTAGCTGGCATATTCGAGATACCAATCACGAAACATGCCCGAAAGCACCGTACGGCTGTCATCGCCCACGGGGACCTGATAACCATTGCCCTTCACCAAAGACTCTTCACCACTTTCAGCAGCGAGGTCTACGTTCTCATCATCAAGATTTTTCATGCTCTCTTCGTCCATCTGATTAAAATTGGGGATATTTAGAGTGTAAAGTTAATAAAAAATATTGAGAAAAAGAGTAAGAATGCTTCATTAAGTAAGTGAGAAAATTTAATGCACATATAAAACGAAGCGATTTTGGAGCTAATTTTCCGGCGAAGCGATGGATGATATATGCATCTTTCAGTGTTTACTTTTAGGGCACTGAGCGAGAGTGAACGAACGAAGTTGCCCGAATGATTCTTTTTTAGTAATTTTGCAATTCAAACCAATCTCCAATAAAATCTCAAAACGCCGATGAGCACAAAGAAAGAGACCGTAGAACGCCTGAGCCCTCTCTATCTGCGGGGTAAGAGCCAGGAAATGATAGACCGCTTCCGCGCCAAAAGCTTGGAGCATCAGTATATATCGCTCAAGAACTGGGAATCGCGTATGCGGAAAAAGAATGTTAAAGAGAATAGCATGGAGGCCATATCTCTCAGCATAGAGAATTTGCGCAAGGCCTTCAAGGCTGCCTCAAATCTTTCCTCGGAAGACATTAGCGAACTTCACGCCAGCATAGACTCTCTGCATTCCGACCTGAATGATGCCCAGGAGAAGATTCGCATAGCAATGATAACTGACCTCGAACGTCAGCAGGAGGAGATTCGCAAGAAGCTTGAAGAGCTTCAGAAGTGAATTCACACTCCGGAATCATCCCCACCAACAGCGGTTTTTCATCTCTGAAAAGCCGCTGTTTCAGTTTTTTTAAGATTTTTGAGACGACATTTGTCATTCAAAATATTTACAAAGTGACACTATAACTACTTAAATATTCGGTAATAAGGTCAGCAAAACCGACATTCTTCAAAAATTCCCAAATTTTTTTCTTAAAATCTCAGAACAATTTTTCCGGCGTGAATGTTATATGAGTGAAAGAAGATAATTTTTGTTCATTTAAGTTGAAGATTAATAAGAGGAATCTTGTTAATAAAAAGAAGTCACTCGTGAGAGCGGCTTCTTTTTGCATTAGGATATGTTTTAAGAGAATGTAAGTGTCCCTATTATCATAGAGGTCCACAGGTGTTATAGCGCCTCTGTCACCTGAGCGGCGACCTTATCAGTAAGAGTCACCTCCTCAATAGCCTTTCGCTGACGGCGCACTCCGGCAAGCCATACAAAGATGCCTATGGGGAAGAAATACATCAGCGCGATCCTTAGCCACTCCGGACCTCCGATTGAAATAAGGCGCGAAGTGTGAATCACCGGGAAATTATTGAGAAGTCCTATCACCCTCTTGTCCTGAGAGTCGGCAAGATAAGAGACTGTACCTTCAAGTGTGGAAGAGATAGTCTTCAGCATCGTGAGATCCATTCCGGCTTTGAAATATTCAGTATAAGACTGTGCTTTGCCGTTTTTCCGGATGAAGGCCCCACATTCCTCACGGAGCGTATGGAGACGCCATTTCCCTACATTTGCCGATATTTCAGCAAACGTCACCTCCTTATAGACCACTTTTCTGACTCTCTTCTCAGGAATAAACCGCCGGAAGACGCGCATCCATGCGTCCTTATCAAAGAGTGCGGAATCATTCATGGCCTTGTAAGTGACATAAATGCCGAGAGGCGCGAGGACAATAGTAGAGAGCCATATACCGAACTCTACATTCCATCGTCCGTCTCTGGCCATTTTATATCCCGTATTGTCTATGATATAGTAGACAAGAAATAGAAGCACGGAAATCACCAGAGGGGTGCCGATACCACCCTTCCTGATAATTGCACCAAGAGGAGCGCCGATGAAGAACATAATCAGGCAGGCCACCGAGAGGGTAAATTTCTTGATAAGCTCGATTTCATTTCGCCTCTTCACTCTCTTCTCGTCGTCGAAAGAGACGGATTTGAATTCATAATTCTGCGAAAGATTTCGGGCCTGCATAGCGGCCGACTCATATATCATGTTTCTGCGCGATGGCTCCTCCCGCAGCAAAAGCGAGTCGAGAGAAAGTGATGCCGCCTTTACTGTTTCTTTTCTGCTCTTGAGTCTGCGCATAGTAGACTCATCAGAGCCGAATCTCACGTCAAAATCACCCTTCAGGCCTTCGGCATACACATCTCCTATTGAGTCGATGCGGAGTGCGATGGAGTCAATCGACTCTCTGAGCTGGGCTATGTTTTTACCCACGTATTGCTTGCGCATACCCTCCTCATTGAGCCTGTTGAAGTTGGCATCAAAGGGTATCAGGATCTCCTTATCCTCGAAACTCTCCCTGCGGAAGGGAACGTTGCTGTCAGAAGGTCCCTGCTCTCTGAGGTTTTCAAACTGCTCGCCATAATATAAATGAAGATACAGATATCTATTGTCGGGAGTGAAAGCAAGCTGAGCCGAGTCGGCAAGAAGGATAGTGGCATTCTCTCCGGCCTCCCTGATATCATATATCATGACTCCATAAAGGAGTCCGGTATCCTGATTTTTATGTTTCACATAGAGTGAATATCCGGGAATCTGGTCATAGAAAACCCCTTGCGGGATCTCCACTTCCGGCGATTTCTGCCTCATGGAGAAGAGCAGAGTCCACATCTTCACCTGCGCGCGCGGGAGGACATCATTCTGAAAGAAGAAAGCTCCGACGCTGATGCCCGAGACGAGAATAATCAGAGGAGCCATCACCCTGAGAAGGGATATGCCGGAGGCCTTCATGGCAGTGAGCTCAAACTTCTCACCGAGATTGCCGAAGGTCATCAGCGAAGCCAGGAGAATGGCGAGTGGAAGAGCCATAGGCACCATGCTGACCGCCGCATAGAAGAATAACTCACCGAGCAATCCTACGGAGAGCCCCTTACCCACCAGATCATCGATATACTTCCAGAGGAATTGCATGAGCACGATGAAGAGCACGATGAAGAATGTCATCGCGAAGAGAGGCAGAAAGCTCTGAAGGATAAACAGGTGAAGG
The DNA here is from genome assembly GCA_014800685.1 of Bacteroidales bacterium. Taxonomy (GTDB): domain Bacteria; phylum Bacteroidota; class Bacteroidia; order Bacteroidales; family Muribaculaceae; genus Lepagella. The sequence goes on along the minus strand of JAAVFQ010000001.1, from coordinate 31,539 downwards.
CGTTTAATAATCCTCATCAACAGACTATTTCAACAGACCAATCCGGAGCGGCGCTCAGCGGCAGCCCAGACGGTCTTTGAGTTGTTCGATCTGCGCATTCCAGAGGCTGATGTCATCCTCCATCTCATCAGGCTCGGAAAAGTCAGTTATAGTAAGCACAGTGTTGTCGGTCACTTCATCTACGGATATACGAAGCTCCCAATACTCATCGGGCTCCGAGCCTTCACGCCTGAATCTGATAAACTCCAGGTCTTTATAGTCAAGGAGGTCAGCGGCCTCCGTGTATCCGTCCCAGGTAAACTCATGTCTTTTGCCGAAATGAGTGACATTGTCGGCATACCAGGTGGAAAGGCCGGCATCGTCAGAGATAAACGACCAAAGAAGAGATTCCGGAATACTCTTTAGAATATACTGTATGGTAATTTTTTCTTTCGCCATAATCTTGTCTTCGATAAAATCGGGCTCAAAGTTAAGTATTATAGTTGGATTGATAATAAAAAATCGGTGATTTTTTTCAATAATTCCACGACTGAGAAATGTTCTGGACCGGGGTCTTGCATATTCGGATAAAATTTATTAATTTTGCATCTTGAATTATAAGCGCGCGCAAAAGGGTGCATTGTATCCTTATGTCAGCGGCATAAAAAAATTAGCGCAAAAGCACGAGTTTTTATAGAAGAAGAGTTTTATCTTCCATATATCGTTTAATTTTTAGAACTTACTTTGAACCAGGATGTATAGAAACCATACTTGTGGTCAACTCCGCCTTGCTGATGCCGGCAAGAAAGTAACTCTCGCCGGGTGGGTGCAACGCACCCGCAAGCTCGGAGGCATGACCTTCGTTGACCTCCGTGACAGATACGGCATCACTCAGGTAGTCTTCAATAATGAAGTTAACGCAGAGCTCTGCGAAAAGGCCAACTCGCTCGGACGCGAATATGTAGTGCGCATTTCCGGCACGGTCAGCGAGCGTCAGAGTAAGAACAGCAATCTCCCCACCGGCGAGATAGAAATCATAGCTGATGATGTGGAGGTGCTCAACAAGAGTGAGATACCACCCTTTACCATTGAGGATAATACCGACGGAGGCGACGACCTCAGAATGAAATACCGCTATCTCGACCTTCGCAGAAATTGCGTGAAAGAGAATCTGGAGCTTCGCCACAAAATGGCTTTCGAGATAAGACGTTATCTTGACTCAAAGGGTTTTCTTGAAATTGAGACGCCTATACTGGTGAAATCCACTCCTGAGGGTGCACGAGACTTCGTGGTGCCATCCAGAATGAACCCCGGAGAGTTTTATGCGCTCCCGCAGAGCCCGCAGATCTTCAAGCAGCTCCTGATGGTGAGCGGCTATGACCGATACTTCCAGATAGCAAAATGCTTCCGCGATGAAGACCTTCGCGCAGACCGTCAGCCCGAATTCACGCAGATAGACTGCGAGATGAGCTTCGTGGAGCAGGAGGATGTCATAGAGATGTTTGAAGGCCTTATAAAGCATATCTTCAAATATGTGAAAGGAATAGACTACACTGAGCCTTTCCTGAGAATGACGTGGCATGACGCCATGCGCCTCTATGGCAGCGACAAGCCTGACCTGAGATTCGGAATGCAATTTGTGGAGCTGACCGACCTGGTGAAAGGACATGGCTTCGCAGTGATGGATGATGCCGAACTCACAGTGGGCATCTGCGTGCCCGGATGCGCGTCGTATACCCGCAAGCAGCTTGACCAGCTTACCGACTTCGTGAAGCGTCCGCAAACGGGTGCTAAGGGTCTCGTCTGGGTCAAGATTGAAGAGAACGGCGACATCAAGAGCTCAGTGGGCAAATTCTTCTCTGAAGAAGATCTCCGCGCCTGGGCTGAGAAGATGGAGGCAAAACCCGGCGACCTCCTCCTTGTCATGAGCGGACCTGCCATGAAGGTAAGAAAACAGCTCTGCGACCTGCGTCTCGAAATGGGCGAACGTCTCGGACTCCGCGACAAGAATGTCTTTGCTCCACTCTGGGTTATAGACTTTCCTCTCTTCGAATGGGATGAGGAGACCCAGCGATTCTATGCAATGCATCACCCCTTCACGGCGCCCAACCCTGAAGACATCCCTCTGCTCAAGACCGATACCGGCAATGTGAGAGCCACCGCCTACGACATTGTCGTCAACGGCACTGAGCTTGGAGGAGGCTCCATACGTATCCATGACAGCCAGCTTCAGGATACCATGTTTGAGCTCCTTGGCTTCACTCCCGAAAGAGCTCACGAGCAGTTCGGCTTCCTGATGAACGCATTCAAATATGGAGCACCGCCACACGGAGGTCTGGCACTCGGCTTCGACAGATTTGTGTCGATACTCGCAGGCCTTGATACTATCCGGGACGTAATTGCTTTCCCCAAAAACAATTCCGGCCGCGATGTAATGAATGAGTCACCCTCTCCCATCGATGACTCGCAGCTTGAGGAGCTTAACCTCACCATTACTCTTCCTGAAAAGAAGGACTGAAGTATATTTTAAAACCAACTCATCACTGAGAATGCCTCAAGTAAAGGAAATAGCCGAAGCAATAGAAAAGTTTGCCCCCAAGAGTCTTCAGGAGTCTTATGACAATACCGGGCTCCAGATAGGCAATCCGGATATGGAGGTCAATGGTGCCCTCGTATGTCTTGACGTGACAGAAGAGATACTTGACGAAGCAGTGCGCAGAGAGTGTGACATCATCATCTCTCACCACCCCCTTCTCTTCAAAGGGCTGAAGAGGATCTCCGGGAGCACTCCGACAGAGCGAATAGTAGCACGCGCCATCCGCGACAATATAGCCATCTATTCGGCTCACACCAATCTGGACTCAGCTCGGCGTGGAGTGAGCTATGAGATAGCCCACTCGCTTGAATTGGAGAACGTCAGCGTGCTTTCACCCGGCAGCGCAGATGCCGACACCGGCCTCGGCATAATAGGCGACATAGCTCCCACTCCGACACTTGAACTTCTGCGACGCATCAAGAATACGTTTGACGTGAGACATCTCAGATATTCCGCACAGTCGCCCCAGATAGTCATCAGGCGCGTGGCCGTCTGCGGAGGTGCCGGCGCCGAGTTCATTCCTCTGGCTTTTGAGAAGGGAGCGGACTGCTATATCACCGGAGACCTGAAGTATCATGACTTCACCACTTGGGGTCCTGAACTTCTGCTCGCCGACATAGGGCATTATGAAAGCGAACTCTGCGCAACCAAAATTCTGGCTCGCATCCTTCGCAAGAACTTCGGCGACTTAGCCATCTGCAGAGCTGAGACCGACACTAACCCCATATCTTTCCTCTGACTTCATAATAGTTTAAAATACATATCAAAACCACAATATGGCTACTGACAAAAAGCAAGAAAAAGAGCGTAGCATAGAAGAGCGACTCAAAGCGCTTTATACTCTCCAGACTTATCTTTCTGACATTGACCGTATCAAGTTTCTCCGTGGCGAACTTCCCCACGAAGTAAAGGACCTCGAAGACGAGATAATCCGATTTGACACCAGAATCAAAAAGCATCAGGAAGAAATCGTAGACCTGAAAGACCTCATCAGCCGCAAAACCGGTGAAATAGAGGAGCACAAGGCTAAAATCGCCAAGTATGAGGAGCAGATAAATAATGTGAGGAACAATCGTGAGTTCGCTTTTCTTGAGAAAGAAAAGGAGTATGAATCTCTCGAAATAGAACTCGCTGAAAAGAATATCCGCGACGCAAAGGCAAAGATAGAGCAGAAGACGGCCGAAATCGAAAATGCACGCGAAGAGAAGACTGACAATGAGCATATCCTTGATGAAAAAAAGAAGGAGCTCAACGATATCGTCTCAGAAACGCGCGAGCAGGAAGAGGCCATCATGGCTAAGGCTAAAGATCTGGAAGAGGTCATTGATGAGCGCACCCTAAAGGCATTTAAAAGAATCCGCAAAAATGCCCGCAACGGCCTCGGCATCGTGACTGTACAGAGAAACGCTTGCGGCGGATGCTTCAATAGAATCCCACCCCAGCGTCAGCTTGAAATCAAGATGCACAAGAAGGTCATCGTCTGCGAATATTGCGGTCGCATTATGATAGACGGTCAGCTCGCCGGCATTGAGGAACCCGTTCAGGAGACTACTCCCAAGCGTAAGACTTCTCGTCGCAAAGCTGCCGAGAAGTAATATTCTAAGATTTTATCCTGCCGCCTATCGATCCATGAGTCGGAATCATGTCCGGACGGAATGGATCAAGGCGGTGAAGGAAGAGGAGGCTTCCGGCTGAGGAGCGCTCCTTTTTCAGGGACCTTGTAACATTTTATAGAACATGCACTTGAAATAAAAAATATTGTAGAGTCCATGTTTGGAATGCGTCCTAAAGTTACTGACATAACTTTTGGATGCATTTCTTTTTTGCAGAGGGTAAGTATTCAAAATTAATTTTCACTTACAGCGAAGTGATTTTGAGACAATTTTTATCATATACATCCATGCTTGTAAAATAATGTGATAATTATTTTGAAGTGCGGCTACTATGTAGTAATTTTGTATTTTGGCNGGTAGATAGGTATAAATATCCATCCCGCTCTCCATATACGGAGATTAATAACTACCGATTATGCAAACTTTCAGAAGTCTCCTTTGAGCCATCTGAGACATCAGGCATTTTCACAGAATGGAGATAGCATATCACGTCATAGTGCTCGCCGTAACTGCCTTTTCATTGATAAAAGGTTGGAAATATGGCTTTATCCGACAGATGGGAGGCATACTTGGNCTCTCATTCGGATGCGTGGTGGCTCATCTTTTTTGCCNNCCGGCNTCCGACATCATAGCCGATTTACANATCTGGCCCATCGACAACATCGCTGCTTCATTTGTCAACGACTTGATAGGCGCCTCGCTCGTCTATGCACTCACCTATTGCACTCTCTGGTGTCTGGGGCGCATTCTTGCCGAGGCCATGTCTGTGCTATCCACCGGAGTGCTTGACTCCATCTTCGGAGCCATAATATGCACGACGAAATATCTTATAGNTCTTTCTATATTTTTCAATTTTGCTGTGGCCTCAAATCCGCAGTCTGTATTGATGAAATACGCATGCTATGATGATGGAAACATTGTAGAGGGAGTGATGCTGATAGCCCCATACTCACTGGGATGCCAGTCTTACTGGGATCTTGCTCATCGCATTCAGCTTAAAGAGGCGCGNAAGATTTCCTACAACCTTCGTCACACTTCCGGCGTTATTCTAATGGATAGCGCTCCAAATATAAATTTATCTTAAAAGCGTAAGANAAGAACTTACTCATTAATAAAGAATAAAATGCTTAAAGTNAAAGACCTGCACGCCGAAATCAACGGCAAAGAGATACTTAAAGGAATTAATCTTGAAGTAAAACCGGGAGAAGTGCACGCCATCATGGGCCCCAATGGATCGGGAAAATCCACNTTGTCTATGGTGCTNGCAGGAAATCCGGCATATACCGTCACAGGAGGCTCCGCTGAGTTTTACGGCAAGAANCTTCTTGAAATGGCACCGGAAATAAGAAGCCATGAGGGAGTTTTTCTCGGCTTCCAGTATCCGGTGGAAATTCCCGGAGTGTCTATGGTCAACTTTATGAGAGCCGCAGTNAATGCCAAGAGGGAATATTTCGGTCAGCCCCCTATGTCGGCTACAGATTTCCTAAAGCTGATGCGCGAGAAAAGAGCTATNGTTGAGCTTGACAACAAACTCGCTTCACGCTCCGTGAATGAGGGCTTCTCCGGGGGNGAAAAAAAGCGCAACGAAATTTTCCAGATGGCCGTCCTGGAGCCCAAACTCTCTATTCTTGACGAGACTGACTCCGGCCTTGACATCGATGCCCTCCGCATCGTGGCNGAAGGCGTCAATAAACTCAAGACTGAGAACAATGCGACTATCGTCATCACTCACTACCAGAGACTGCTCGATTATATCAAGCCGGACATTATCCACATCCTCTATAAAGGACGCATAGTGCGCACCGCCGGTCCTGANCTCGCGCTCGAACTTGANAAACGAGGCTANGACTGGATTAAAGAGGAAGTGGACAAAGAGGGCGATGTGCGCTAATGTATCAATCAGGTCGCCGAGGGAGTAGACGCTTCAATTCCCTCCCGGCTATATTATCAATGTCACTATGAATTCCCTAAATCAATATCTTGATTTATATAAAGAGCATCGNAGCCTGATTGACTCCAANTCNGCNCATGCTCTGAATATCCTTCGNTCCGAGGCTTTTTCNCGACTCTCAGACNCCNCGCTACCGAAGCAAGGTGCTGAGAATTATGAACTCTCGGACTTGAATCGTATGCTCTCTCCCGACTANGGTCTCAACATAGCGCGAGTGCCTATTGATGTCAATCCCGCCGCCTCTTTCCGATGCGANGTGCCAAATCTCTCCACATCGCTCTTCATGCTCCTCAATGACTCGTGGGCAGAGGCTGAGAATGCGCGCGCCAACATACCGGAGGGCGTTATCGTTGACTCTCTGCGCCACGCTGCTCACGCTCATCCCGAACTCTTCGAGCGTTACTACGGCAAAGCCGCTGACCTCAATAATCCTCTCGTAAGCCTGAACACCATGCTGGCTCAGGATGGACTCTTCCTGTATGTCCCGAAAGGAGTCAGACTCGAAAAGCCTTTACAGCTTGTCAATATCTTGCAGAACGGCGCTCCTCTGATGGCTCTGCGCAGACTGCTCATAGTTATAGAGGATGAGGCCGAGGCGAAAATGCTCGTCTGCGATCATACTCAAAACCCTGACATAGACTTCCTTACTCTGCAGACGGTGGAAATTTTTGTGGGTGAACGTGCTTCCTTCGACATTTACGATATGGAGGAATCTACGCTCAAGACCTCTCGCCTATCCTCTTTATATCTCCGCCAGCAGGCAGGCAGCAAGGTTCTTATTGACTCCATTACTCTTTTCAACGGCACTACGCGCAATGAGTTTCACTGCTCTCTGCTCGGCAAAGGCGCCGACCTGCGACTCCTTGGCATGGTTATCGGCGATCGAAACAGACAGACTGACAATTACTCCATGATTCGTCATGAGGTGCCTGACTGCCATTCCGATGAGCTCTTCAAGTACACCCTTGATGACGAAGCAAAAGGTGCCTTCACGGGTAGGATATACGTCCAGGAAGATGCCTCCGGCACAGAGGCCTACCAGTCTAATAGAAATATGCTCGGCTCTCAAAGCGCCCGTATGCTCTCCAAGCCCCAGCTGGAAATATATAATGATGACGTGAAATGCTCTCACGGCACTGCAATAGGACAGCTCGACCCAATGCAGCTCTTCTATATGCGTACCAGGGGGCTGAGCGAGGCTACGGCCCGTCTTCTCCTCAAACAGGCCTTTATGGCTGATGTGGTGGATGGAGTGCGTCTCCCCTCGCTCAGAGACCGGCTGTTCAGACTGGTCGAGAAAAGACTCTCCGGTGCAGAAAGTCTTTGCCGCGACTGCTCATCGGGCTGCTTTGACCAAAACAAGTAAGATTGGACTATGTATAACGTAGAGAAAATACGCACTCAATTTCCTATTCTGAATAGGGAAGTCGGGGGAAAGCCACTGATATATTTCGACAATACAGCCTCTTCACAGACACCATCTTCTGTAGTAGAGGATATTGTGGAGCGATACACGGTCACAAAGGCAAACGTGCATCGCGGCGTCCATACTCTTTCCCAGGAGGCAACTGACCTGATGGAGAATACCAGACGCCGCATACGCAACTTTATCAATGCCCGATATGAGGAGGAGGTGATATTCACTCGCGGCACCACTGAGTCTATCAATCTTGTCGCCTCAAGCTTCGGAAGCCGTTTCAAGGAGGGGGATGAGATTATCCTCACCGTCATGGAACATCACGCCAACATCGTGCCCTGGCAGCTCCTGCGTGAGCGCACGGGCATCGTTATACGGGTTGTAGACATTGATGATAACGGAGTCCTCGATCTTGATCAGTACAAATCGCTCTTTAATGAGCGCACTGTTTTCGCCTCATTCACTCACGTCAGCAATGTTCTCGGCACTGTTAACCCTATCCGTGAGATGATCGATTTTGCACATTCCAAAGGAGTGCCTGTAATGATAGATGGCGCGCAGGCTTCTCCTCACATACGGATTGATGTCTCGGAGCTTGATTGTGATTTCTATGCGTTTTCATCCCACAAGATGTATGGACCTACGGGTATAGGGGTGCTTTATGGACGCCGCGAACTCCTTGAGGAGATGCCCCCCTATCAGGGTGGCGGCGAGATGATAAAGCACGTTAGTTTTGAGAAAACGACTTTTGCCGACCTCCCTTTCAAGTTCGAAGCCGGAACGCCCGATTACGTCGGAATAGCCTCTTTTGCAAAAGCTCTTGATTTCATAGACGAAATAGGACTTGAAGACATTTCCGCTCACGAGCAGGAATTACTCGACTATACCACTCGGCGCATGCTGGAAATTCCCGGCATGAAAATCTACGGCAATGCCCCTCACAAGGCTGCAGTAATCTCTTTTCTCGTGAAGGATATACATCCCTACGACCTCGGACTTCTGCTTGACAAAACAGGCGTGGAGGTGCGTACAGGGCATCATTGCGCTCAGCCTCTTATGGAACGCCTCGGCATTCCCGGAACGATTCGCGTAGGGTTTGCAGCTTATAATACCAAGGAGGAATGTGACGTATTTGTGGATAATCTTTCCAAACTCATTTCATTTTTCTGAAAAAAGACACCCACTACCGGGAAGAAAATACCGACACACAAAAGCGAGGGCGAGCAAGAATACATATTCTGGCCGCCCTCTTTTTTTTCAGCCTTTCGCTGCCTATTTTTTATTATGATGGGAATCTATCTCCTCTGCAAACTTGTCAGGGAAAGACCAATGCTCCTTAGGATGAACCATCGCCCAGACTACAAGCCCCACGCCGAGAAGCACGAAAGGAATAGAAAGCATCTGACCGATGTTCATGCCATAGCGTGCTATCATTTCATATTCAGAAGACACCTGCACATTCTTCACATATTCTATAAGGAAGCGCGGCAGGAAAATCCCTATGAAGAAAACTCCGGTGATTAGCCAAGGCCTCTCCTCGCAATTTTTCTTCCAGTACATCCACATCAGAATGAAGAATAGAAGCAGATAGCATCCCGCTTCATATATCTGCGTGGGATGAGCAGGAAGTGTCTCGCCATTGCGCACGAAGATAAATCCCCAGGGTAGATCCGTGTGAGCTCCGTATATCTCGCTGTTCATTAGATTTCCCAGACGAATCAGGCACGCCACAAGCGCAGTCGGTATCACGAGTTTATCGAATGTCCATGACGCCGGCTTTTTTGACACGCACCATGAGAATATAAAGACGGCAATTATAATAGCAATCGTGCCGCCATGGCTGGCCAGACCCCCATTCCATATCTTGAGAATTTCGGCCTGATGCGCGGAGTAATAGTCCCATTCATAAAAGAAGACATGACCCAATCGGGCACCGACTATAGTCGCCACCATCACATACATAAGAAGAATACCGAGCCATTTTTCCGGAGCGCCCTCATGCTTAAACATACGGGCCACTATGTTGTAGCCCACTATAAAGCCAATGGCGAAGGCCAGACCATACCATCTCACCGTCAAGGGGCCAAACGACAAAAGCACCGGATCAGCATTCCATATTATCGCTTCGAGCATCTAAGTAAGCTATAATGTAGAGACATCGGAAACACCCTCTTGCGAGTGTATCCGATGCCTTGTAGATATTTATCAAAGGAAACAGCGAGGCAGAATAATTATGCCTCTCAGCGTCTCCTCAAAATCTGAAAAATTACTTACCGGAGACAATCATCGCAGTGTCTTGCGCTATCACGAGCTCCTCGTCGGTGGGTATTACCACTACTTTCACCTTAGAGTCGGGACCGGAAATTATTACCTCTTTGCCACGGCAATTATTTGCCTCAGCATCAAAGGTCACTCCCAGATAAGCAAGCTTCTTGCAGATGAACTCACGGGTGCCGAGCTGATTCTCACCTACTCCGCCGGTGAAGACTATGATGTCAACTCCGCCAAGAACTGCTGTGTAGGCACCGATATATTTAAGTATGCGGTATTCATACATATCCATAGCAAGACGGGCACGCTCATCTCCCTTTGCGATAGCATCTTCGATGTCGCGCATATCGCTTGATATTCCGGAGACGCCGGCCACGCCTGAACGCTTGTTGATAAGCGTAGAGAGGCCGTCTGCATTCAGACCTTCACACTTCATCAGATAAGTAAGTGCACCGGGGTCTACGTCGCCGCTGCGCGTACCCATCATAAGGCCCTCTGTGGGGGTCAGACCCATTGAGGTGTCCACGCTCTTGCCATCCTCGATAGCTGTGATGGAGCCGCCATTACCTATGTGGCAAGTGATGATTCTCTGCTTATCGTAGGGCACGCCGAGGAACTCGCAAGCGCGCTTTGAAACATAACGGTGGCTGGTGCCGTGGAAGCCATAGCGACGCACGCCATACTTCTCGTATGCCTCATAGGGAAGAGCATACATAAACGCCTTTGCCGGCATGGTCTGGTGGAAAGCGGTATCAAAGACTGCCACCTGAGGCTTCTCAGGCATAATCTCATCAATAGCCTCGATTCCGGTCATGTTTGCAGGATTGTGAAGAGGAGCCACCGTATAGCACTCTTTGATTTTCTCCTTAACTTCCGGAGTGATGAGCACTGATTTATTGAAGGTCTCCATCCCATGCACCACTCTGTGGCCTACGGCATCAATCTCGTCGTATGACTTGATGACACCCTCTTTCTCATCGGTGAGCACCTTGAGCACATTCTTCACAGCCTCCTTGGCATCCGGCATGTCGACCGTGATGACACCCTTTGAGCCATCGGGGCGCTTGAATTTCAGGAATGAGTCGGGAAGACCGATTTTCTCCACGCCACCCTCTGCAAGCACCTCTTTGGAGTCAGAGTCGATGAGCTTATATTTTACGGAACTGCTACCGCAGTTAAGCACTAATATTTTCATAAATACGTTCTAAAAAGCTATATAGATGTAACGTAAAAAAACCTTTGTTTAAATCACCGGATTCAAAGACCCTTTTCGCCGATAGCCTGATTGCAGGTGACGATGATTGTGTTGACGATGTCATCCACGGTAGCGCCGCGGGAAAGGTCATTAACGGGAGCAGCGAGACCCTGCAGGATAGGTCCTACAGCACCGGCGCCGGCAAGTCTCTGTATGAGCTTATAGGCGATATTGCCCACTTCAAGCGAGGGGAATACGAGCGTATTGGCATGTCCGGCTACGGGGCTTCCGGGAGCCTTCTTCTCAGCGATGGCAGGCACTATGGCAGCATCGCTCTGGAGCTCTCCATCCACTACCAGTTCGGGATCTTTCTGGTGTACGAGGCGCACGGCTTCGCGCACAAGGTCTACGCGCTCATGCTCGGCGCTTCCTTTGGTAGAAAATGAGAGCATGGCCACTACGGGATCAAGACCTGCAATGTTCTTTGTGGTCTTGGCAGTAGCGATAGCGATTTCGGCAAGTTCCTCAGATGTGGGAGCCGGAACCACTGCGCAGTCGGCGAGCACGAGCATATTGTCTTCGCCGTAGGGGCAGTTTTCGGGAAGGAGCATGATAAATGCGCCGGAGACAACAGAGATGCCGGGTTTGGTCTTAAGCACCTGGAAAGCCGCACGGAGCACGTGAGATGTGGGGCTGAGCGCTCCGGCCACCATGCAGTCTGCATCGCCTTTCTTAATCATGAGGCATCCGAGATAGAGCGGATTTTTCACTATCTCACGAGCCTTGGCGAGAGTCATCCCCTTCTTGGCACGAAGTTCTGCGAAAAGTTCTGCGTAGGGCTCGGTGAACTCTACATCTTCGGGGTCGAATATATGAGCCTTCGCGATGTTGGTGAGGCCAAGATCAAATGCTGCGGTCTCGATTTCCTTGCGCTTGCCTATTAAGATAACCTCTGCGATGCCGTCTGCGAGAACGCGGTCGGCAGCCTGAAGCGTACGGGGTTCTGTTGATTCGGGAAGCACAAGTTTCTGCTTGTGCTGAACAGCCTTTGCTGTGAGTCTTTCAAATAGAGTCATTTTATGGTAATTCTAAGAGTATATTTTTATCCGACAGGGGAAAAAGGATACGCGAAATTACAAAAAAAAATCGAGATTCCGTGTCGGAATCCCGATTTTTTTATTCGCTTTTATAAATGAGTGCCACTGCTGAGGCTGCCATACCATCCTCTCGCCCTGTGAAGCCGAGTCTTTCGGTGGTTGTAGCTTTTATGCTGATGGCCTCCTCGTCTATCTGCATCACACTGGCAAGCGTTTTTATCATAGCGGGGATATGAGGATTTATCTTGGGACGCTCGGCCATTATCGTCACATCTGCATTGCCTATCTCATATCCCTTATCGCGCAGCAGTCTGCACACTTCTTTGAGAAGCAATTTGCTGTCAGCGCCCTTATAAGCGGCGTCTGAGTCGGGGAAATGATAGCCGATATCGCGCAGTGAGGCTGCTCCGAGCAGTGCGTCGCAGAGGGCGTGAATGGCCACGTCTGCGTCACTGTGCCCCAAGAGGCCGAGACTATGTTTCAGTTCCACTCCACAAAGCCATAACCGGCGACCTTCTACGAGCCGATGCACGTCATATCCGTATCCTATTCTGTATGGAAACATCAGTGGGCAAATTTTATAAGTAACTTACTTATTAGCGACGTCGCTTTCCGATGAGATCTTTTAGACCATCCATGTCGAAGGTAAGAGTAAAACGCATGGTCTGGTCAAGGGGCGAACTCTGCGCAGTGGCGAGCATGTAAGAGGCGTCAAGTCTGACCACATTGAGCGAGAATCCCGCACCGAAGCCGAAGTAAGAGCGTCCGCCCTTGTTGGCGTTCTCATAATTATAACCCATACGCAGGAAGAACTGCTGATTATATGCATACTCCGCGCCAATCGAGACATTGATTTCCTGCAGCTCCTCCTTCATTCCTCCGGGGGCGTCAGAAAATGACTTGAAAATTCCGGTGATAGGCGACATGCTATTCCACTTGTCAAGCGCTTCCTGATACTGCTCTTCACCTTCAAGAGTGCCTTGCTCATAGTCCTTACGCCTCGGCTTGGTGGGCACAAGGAGTTTATTGAGGTCAAGTCCGAATGAGAGAGTGTTGTAATCGGCAAGAGGAAACATAAAGTTGGCTCCCAGACGCAGATTGGTAGGAAGAAAGGCATAATTGTTGCCGTGGTCGTAGCTCACTTTAGAGCCAATATTAGAGATATTGAAACCCCAAGCGAACTGACACTCATTTCTGCCCACCATGGGATAAGTGACGTAATATCCGGAGATGTCGGCAGCAAACGCTGAGGCAGCGGTGTTTGTGTCGCCGGAATAAGAGTCTTCGTAAGAAAGGTCGGAGAGTATATATCTCAGCACCACGCCCATAGAGAATTTCTCCGAGAGCTTGCGCGAATATCCGAGGTCTATGGCAAATTCGTATGGATTGATGGTCTGGATGCTACCTCCTGTAAGCTGATCGTTAAGAGTCACCTCACCGAGCGAGAAATAACGCAGCGACGCGGAGAGGGCCTGATTGTCGCCCGATCCAAGTTTATAATATCCGGAAAGGTCAGCAAGAAAAATGTCGTTTACTATCTTACGCAGCCAGGGCGTATAGCTCAATGCCAGACCGCCGGAGCTATAGCCGAACGCATATTTCGAGGGGTTCCAGAACTGTGAATTCATGTCCGGATCTGTAGCGGCACCAAGGTTACCCATAGCGGAGCCTCGGGCATCAGGAGTGATGCCGAGCGTGGTGACGCCGGTATTGACCGGATTGAAGTCATTATCTTTTATATCTTCGTCGGCGTATGCACTGAATGGAAGCGCCATCAGTGAGGCGCATATCAGCGCTATATGCTTCTTTGAGCTATTGTTCATCGTCAGGTTAGAATTATTATGGCATCCCTCAGCCTGTTTTTGCAGATGGCTGAATCACCTATTATCTAAACTCCGAATCTTACGATTTATTGCATCCTGACGATATTTTTATCAGTCAGTTCGTTCATCTGACAACTGTAAGCTTACGCGGGGCTGAAGATTCTCCGGACAAGCTTTTGACATGTATGGCGTAGACGCCGGCCACCAGTTTCTGCCCATTATCGAGCGTGCCGTCCCAGCCATCCGCTTTTGCTCTCTCGAGCGATAAAGTTCCGACCTGTTCTCCTGAAGCGTTTTCAATATAGGCTGTCATGCGGTCATGCTCATTGCCACCCTCCACCGAAATGTCTATCACGTCAAAGAGTGCCGGATGAGAGAACCGTATGCTAAGAGTCTCGGTCTTCAGTCCGGTGTAAAATATTTTCTCGTCTTTGGCTTCATTGTCGGCATTGTCTCTTACTGTAAGCGCCAGGATATGCTCTCCATCAGCAAGCATCCCGACACCAATCCGCTTTTTATACCCGTTGCCTGATTCTAAGGGATATACAGGAGTTGAAAAGAGCCCTTCCATCGGACGGCCGTCAAGCGTGAGGAGAAGCGAGCAGTCAGTGGAGCCGACCGGAGCGATCAGCGGGAGATTATCAGTCACTTCTATGACTATTTCCCTTCTTCTTTCATCATATTCCAAAACCTGTATTTCCGGACTTTCGCTATCTTCTACTCGTTCCATCTCCTCAGGCTCCGCGTGGGTAGAGAGCATGGTAGCGGCGCCTATGCGCAATTTAGAATCGTAGGCTGAAAGTGAGATTTGCAATTTATTACCATGTCTGAGAGTATTCCGGATTGGAATGTTGATCTCAAATTTGCCATTCTCTACTTTTCCGCTCACTATCTGCGCTGTGCGGTCAGATATGATATAGGGGAGATGGATTTCGTCCGGATTGGCATAATTAACCGCACTACGCTCCTCAGCCGGAAGAAGGATGCGCGCCACAATTTCACCATCAAACTCCCTAGTCTTTTCTCCATGAATGTCAGTTATGAAGCCGGTTATCTCCACCCATCCCTCTTTACTGTCTGCCTCAGCTTCTATTCCATAGATAGGAAGCGGAAGGGTCAGTGAGGGGTCGCACATCATAATAAGCCGCCCTACTTCGCGGCGTCTCATCCTACTTTTGGAGTGCGAGAGCACCTCGCCGACTGTGGCCGGACGGCCGCTCTCCTTGCACATAGTTTGATATACGTTGAAAAAGTTTGTCTCGAAATACTTCAGTGAATTTTCCAGTGTCTCCCTTACCGGAACTACGCCCCCCAAGCATCCATGTTCTGATCCTAAGATGATGTCATCGGCAATGCCGCGGACTCCCTTATCAAAATTGGTAAGTTCGCAGCCGTTAAACATCAGAAAGGGAATCCCACTGTTGCGCAGACGATGCATATCGGAGCGTGAGAAAAAATCCTTGGACAACTGAACCACCGACCCATGTCCGTGATACGATACGAAAAGGGGCTCGGCATTTATGCCATTTACGAAATTATCCAGCCACTGCTTCTGCGGAAAGGCCTCCAACAGAAAGCTGTTAAAAAGTATTTTATTATGAAAATTCTTCTTGAAAATATCGCACACGTCATTCATGGAAATGCCGTGAGACTGCCCATCTCCCGGTCCGGCTATGAAAAAGCATCGGTTAAGACGGTAGGCCATGTGCTCATCATTCAGATAACGCTCTATCTTGTTAAGGATTCTGTCTGCTTCTGCGTATGACATGACGGGCAAGATGCCGGCTCCGTTCACCGTTCTCCAGTTTTCTATATCATCGCTTCTCAGATAGTCGTTCGTAAGGGAATAAAACTCCGGGTAAATCTCCGAGCCTTTATCAAGATTGATTCTCACCACAGGCTGATAAACGGGGACTATGTTCATCTCCGGGGTCTGCTCATACTCATCTGTCGGAAATGGAAGAAAGGCTGAGGAGAAATCCTCAGAAGCATTCATGAAACGAGGGTCGCTGGATGTCGGGCCGAAGAGAAGTATATTTTTCAGAGAATTGTCGGCAGTGTGCATCATCTTGTATGCGGTTCTGATTCCCATTGCGTCGGCATTGCCTCCCGAGAACTCATTGAATATCTCCGGAAGTGTAGCCACTACCACTCTTACTCCGTCAGAGTTTCTATGAATCTCTGCAAGCCTCTCCGCCTTCTCTCTGAGCGCTGATATAGTCACCACCAGCATATCCCCACCGGCAAGCAGTCTCTCCCTGATGTCTGTCTTTATCACGGGCGTGTGGCCACAGATTTTGTTGAGAGGGCGATTGCTGTCGAAAATTATTACTTCCGGAGCCCTTTCTCCTGCCTTTCGTTCTATGACAAGAGTGCGGCCGTCGGTTGCTGAAGGGAGTATAGCTTTCGGGCTGAAGGGATTTCTGATGTCGATGGCCATGCAGGATTGCGCTCCGCATTTGAAATATCCCGATTCAGCTTCCGGGATTTGAGCGAATTGATATCTGCTATTATGCGGGACTGACCCTGATGGGAGATTTTTGAAATAAGTACAGATTATGTGATTTATGGCATCAAATTTATCTCCTTGCGGTTCATCACGATACATTCTTACTTTTGCATCGCCGGAATAAGACTTACCGCACACCCCTATGCTATAGGCGTCTACGTAGTCTTTATTATTCAATTTCAGTTTGTTTATATATTCATCACATTCCAGATTAAAGACGGCCCCTTCAGTTGACTGAAGCAGGAAAGAACTGTTGATGTAGAAACTTGAGCCCTCTATGTAGCCTTCCAGCGGAAGACGAAACTCTTCTTCAGGCTGCTTAAGCTCTTTCCAGTAAAAGAACCGACTCGTCTGGCCGGGCAGTTGCTGAGTCTGCTCACCGAAAAAGGCGTAAGCCACTCCCTGCGTTAAGTGAACGGCATTCTCCGGAATGGCCTTTGGTGTTTGCCGTGGCATTTCAGTCCGTCCGCTGTCGGAAAGGAAATATACGTTGTAATTAGAGTACGGAGAGAGCCCGGGACTGTCATAGAGATCAGCAAAGCGGATACGCTCATCTACCGTGACTGAACGCCGAAGCTCTACGTTTTCCACTCCTTTGGCATAGAATATTATCCTGTCGTCAAGATAAAGAGCACCTACCGGATTGAGGGCATCTTCAAAGAGCACATTTCCTTTATTGTCAGTAAAATTTTCATTGAACGGAGTGACATTCCTCCCAAAAATACCGACCTTTTCGGGTTCCTGAAAGCCCATTTCTCTCAGCTCATCATACGTAAGTTCATAGAGTCCGGAGTCCTTAACCCGGATTTTTTCCCATTTCCCCTTGGAAAATAATGATTCGCGTCTGAAAAAATTCTTAGGCAAGGCGAAAGTGGCAAAAATTCCCGACAGGAACATTACCATAAAAAAGACTATACGCAAGTATCTACATCTGAATCTTTTAATATCTTCCATCCACCTCCCGGTCAATGACATCTCATTGAGCTTATTTAGTTCTGACCTTTAGCAATTCTTTGCCTCCGCAATCGGCACGAAATTCCATCTCAGGAGTCACTTCGGCCTCTAATGTAGCTACGGGGATTAAAATCATATCCCCCATGCGGAGCATATTCATTTGAGAATATGCAGCTATTCCGCTATGCAGTTTGGGAAATAGCTCGCTGATGCTCGCTTTCACCTCGCAATCATTATTTTTCAGGCTCCACACCACTTCGTCACCCTCTTTTGCTTCTTCTCCTGCTATTACTGCGGAGTCAAACGAGTAATAAGCCGGCGAAGGAGTATCCTGCTTGGAGGCATATATAGACCTGAACATAAGAGCCGGACTGCCGGAATCATGATAACGATGAGCGAAACGCTCCGGTATGCTTTTGCCTAGGCGTGTTATGCGAAAAGCAACCGCAGCCATACATTCGTATGGCGCATATTCCTCCGGCACAAAGAAGGGGCGTCCGTTTCGGCCGAGCGCCGAGTCTGCTATCAGAAGAAACGCATCGGCATTTTTCACGTCGGTCGCCCTGTCGTTAAGCGATACGATTTTCATAATGATCCATTAGCTTCAAGTCGGTTATAGATAAGAGCAAGATGTGCATAAATAGAGGTAGATGTCATCACTATCCCCTCTCCTATTCTTACCCGGCAGGGTGTGAAGTTCCATATAGCCTTTATGCCGGCGGCCACCATAGTGTCGGCGGCATCCTGAGCCTGCGTGAACGGCACGGTCAGAATTCCTATTGTGGCGTCAGTAGCCTCCCTGACCTGCGCGAATTCATTTATGTTATGAATTGGAATGCCGCAGATTTCGGTGCCTATCAGAGCAGGATTGGTATCAAAACCCGCTACGATGTCAAGGCCGTAGTTGGCAAGGCCCGTGTCATGAATAAGCGAGGCGCCCAGCGACCCCACGCCTACTACAACTGCCTTATGAGACTGCTTGAATCCAAGAAAATTTGACAGCACCTCCGAGAGCAGATTCACTTCATAGCCTATTCGTGTCTTTCCTCTGACGTTCAGAAATGAAAGGTCTTTGGCTATGATTGAAGAGTCCACATTGATAGCCTTAGCTATCTTAGTGGAAGAAACGGTTTTGACACCCTGCGAACGCAGGATGTCAATATAAGCCAGATACCATGGCAGACGTCTCAGCGTCGGCTCAGGCAGAATGATATGTTGCTGTTCGGGCATAATAAGTTCCCTTCCAAAATGATTATATCCTCATCTTTATTTAGGCGCTCCGACGGCCATCTTTTTGGACTTCGTGGCGCGCGTGCCCTCTGATGTCTCGATTGTGGCACGATAGATATATATCCCGCGAGGCACCCGTTCGCCGGACTTGTCGGTGAGATCCCATGATATTCTCACGTCTGAGCCAAGATCAGAGATTGCATTCGAAGTGCCGCTCCAGAGTTTCCTGCCATTAAGGTCAAACACCTCTACCATAGAATTTATGGCTGCCTGCGGACGGTCATGCGAGAGTATGAAGGTCACGGATGCAGAGGTCTTGTCGGTCAGTGCAGTAACATCGTAGAGCGCCGGGGCACGATTCACAGCTACCTTGAAACTCAGTGTGGCCGATGAGCTGTTGTTGGCATTGTCCCATGCAGTGAGCCTCAGCGTATGCTCGCCCGGTTCAAGAGAGGGGAGCACATAAGCCAGCGTGCCGCGCGTGTAGTCCGTAGCGTCTATCGAGAAGGCGGACGAGAGATTATCATAGATAGTTTTTTCGTCAAGCACAAGCGTCAGCTTATGTCCGATGCCACTCTGCGAAAGGTTGATGCCGGAGGCATCCGAAAGAGTGGCATAGACCACCGGAGTGTCATGTGTCACGTCGCCATCGGCGAAGTTATCTCCGTTAAGCACGAATCGCTCTATCGCAGGCCCCTCTGTGTCCTCGTCGGCATCGGTATAATAGCCATAGACGTAGAATTTCTCAAAAGACCCGTTGGCTTCTACTCCGGCATCGGAATAGGCATAAAGAGAAAGCTGGGCGGGCGAATAGTTATTGTCTATCTCTGACGGCATGGGGACGGTAAACTCAAATTTACCATCTTTCACCACGCACATGCCCGTATAAAGCACCGTCTTTCTGTCATTATAGCGAGTGGGAGAGGAATTGTCAGTTGTGTTTGGCTCGCCAAAGGTTTCCACTACAACCTCTGCATCCATGAGTGTAAACTCCAGATAACCGTTAAAGTCTGAAAGCTCAGACCCGTCGCTATCCTTCACACACCCTTTGGCTGTGAATTTAGAGCGAGCCTTGACCACCGGATAGCCATTCTTGTCTTCTTCAGCTCCTTCGATGCTCTCTATGTCTACTCTATTGAGATGGACAGGCATTTTCAGAGCAGGGTCGCCTATTATATTATAGCGTAGCCGCTGTGTGCTGCTGCGTCCTACATTATTCTTTGCCTCGGTGAAGAACTCTCCCAGACGTTTGGACTCACCCTTTTCATTGCGCTTGAACTGAGCTTGCCCGATTGCTTTGGATATCTCTCCATTCTCACTTACCCATACCTTACGGGTAGTGCTGAGAAGAGCCACTGCTCCCCCGGAAGTATTAAGCCACATATTTTCTGCGGCTGAGACAGAGGTGTCATCCCATCGGCCGAACTCACATGTGCCGGTGAGAATCACCGGAAGATGCTTGTTTCTCAGCCCGGTGAGGTCTTCCCAGAGCATCAGACGCTCATGAGTCCATGAGCGCGTGTTGCCATGCCCGAGATAGTCTATATACATCACTCCCTGATCCAGGAGATCGTAAAGCTTAGTGCGCGCGTCGGTATATTCCTTTCCGCTCGCCGTGTATTTCACTTTATAAGAGTCGAGATAGAGGCGTTCTACTTTCAGATTCTTACCATCTTCGGTCTGCCTTGCGCCATTATACATGGCTTCGGCCTGATTGAGATGGTCATTGTTGTCACCATTGTCAGCGATGATGAGCAGGCGGTTTCGCCAGCTTCCATAATCCGGACGGGTCATATAGCCCTCAAGTTTGTCGACGGCTGCATTGGCCTCGGAAAGTGTCTTTACAGGGAAACGACCTACCGCTACCCTTATTTTTTCATTCTCCATGGAGAAGGTAGTGGGAGTGCTGTCGTCAAGCATTCCGATATAATCATCCGTGGTGTAAGCGCTGGTTTCAGCACACCCGTCTGTGAAGGCGGGGGGATTCTGCCAGGAGAGCATGATGGGATAAGTGACGCCATCTGCCGTTGCCTTGAGCGATTTGCAGTCGTTGGATGTGCGCCCCATTAGCAGGCAATATTTCAGCTCATGGCCATCCTCAGCACCTCTGTCATACCACATTTTCATCAATTTTCTGATTGCCCCAAGATCTCTTACACCGCTGGAAAACTCCATATAGATTTCTTCAGGGGTAAGCACGTGGACAGTCATTCCGTCGGCATTGCGGTGGAGATCGGCAAAGCGCTCGGCCGCTGACATATATTCACGCGGAGTCACCACGAGCATGTCCGGCACGGGAAGTGAATGTAAATCCTGATTAGCTACAC
Organism: Bacteroidales bacterium; assembly: GCA_014800685.1. GTDB lineage: Bacteria > Bacteroidota > Bacteroidia > Bacteroidales > Muribaculaceae > Lepagella. The sequence goes on along the minus strand of JAAVFQ010000001.1, from coordinate 10,577 downwards.
TTCCAGCCGCCACCGGCTGAAGGGAAGTTGCGACGGGATTGAACACCACATACTCCCTCATCCCCTTGTCTGAGTAAAATTCAGCCTTGCCGGCTTCGATATTCAAGGGAATATTGACGGGATGACCCGGATTTGTCACATCCCATAACACGGAATTAGCGCTCAGCCCCTCAAGCTGCACGTTGGAGCCTGAAAGGGAATTGCCTTCAATATTGAAGTGAAGGAAGGTATCGTCAAGAGCGAGGCGGCAGGGATAGAAGACCTCGATATAGTCAAGATTGGCCGATGTGATAACTCCGGAGCCTCGGAAGGTCAGTTTTACATTCAGCTTATCCTGCTTGGGCACGTCAATGTCAAGAGTGCCTGAGGCATGATTAAACAACTTCTCGCCTGCGACTGCAGACAGATCTACATTCTTCGTAAGCGCTGAAGCATCAGTCTCCAAAAGCAACGTGGAGCGGGAACTGGTTTTGCTTATAAATGAGACATTAACCCTCACCTTGCCCGATGAGGCTCTCCCCTTCAGATCAAACGGAAACTGGCGCATGGTCTGGGTGCGAAAATCCTCCCCTACCATCGCTCTGGTCATGTAGGAAGCCAACTGCTGGTCTTGCTCGTGAACAAGAAGACGGGTGAAAGTAGAGACAGAAGGACACCCCTGCTTCGCAGGACGAGCCTCTGACAGCATATCCTCCTCATCCACCGGGCGGTCGCTCAGAAAATAGAAGGAATCATCGGAATATGCATGCTGCAAATGATTGTAATAGCCTGATTTGGCTACTTTATTCTGAGTCAGATTGCCTACTCCGTAGAAGATTATAGCCTCCGGGGTACGCACCACGGGGAGCATGGGGAGGTCATCTATTTGATTATCATCAAGAGCATCGGATATCATGCGCCCTCCATAGCCATATACGTTCACTTTCGAGGGATCTGTGAAGCCCATTGAGCGTAAACGCGCGTAAGAAAGCGTCTGCATACCGGTCTCGGCCACGCTTATTTTCACCCATTTTCCGGATGAAAGCACCGAGGATTTCCGATAGGCATCGGCCGGCTTTGCCTCTGCGGGCAAGGCCACGCCGAGGATCACGGCTAAAAGCATGATAAGCACACGCACCGCTTCTGCTATCCTTTTGGAAAGGCTATGCGAAAGGCTCATGCGTGTCTCTCTCTTATGTGAACGGCTATATATGGTCATCTGATTGGTATCGTGTGTTGAACTTTTATATAATACTCTAATAATCAGTCCCTTTATCTTATTTTATGCAACTATCCTGTGCTTAGGGACTTCTCCTCTTGATAATTTAACGGACGCAAACTCTTTTTATTGTGTTTTCAGTGAGTTATGTTAGCCCACTTCCGGAAAGATTGAAGGGGTCTTAGTTCTCTGAAATGCAGCGATGGCCTTACTCATTCTCCTCTGACACCCGGCTGCTGACAGCGGGCCGCGGGGTCACTGTGCTCTGCCGCAGATATTCTTCCCACTCTTTCCTTGACCCGGAAAAGACGTTAAGGTCTACTTCTCCCTTTATGCCCTTCACCTTGCCGTGATGATAATATTGCCAGAAGGTCCAGTCGTCATTGATAGGGACGCTCTGAAACGAACAGATCCAGAGCGGGAATCCTCTGAAATCCTCTTTCAGATAGTCATAATAACCATCGCGGTTGCTATAGATTGTGACGCGATAACCTCTGAGGTTCAGATAATCAATCATCTCCGAGAGACGTTCTCTGATGGAGTCCCGCGGCACTCCTCTTGCATTTCCTGCATCCTCCACATCCACTGCGATACCAAGATCAAGCTGCCTCGCGCCTATCGTCCTGAGCAAGTTAAGCGCTTGGGAGACACCATCTTTGTCGAATCGAAAATAGTGATATGCCCCCACTTTGAGGTCAGCTTTCCTTGCCTTGTCATAGTTCAGTCGGAAATTGGTGTCGCGGAAGTCTGCCCCCTCCGAAGCTTTGAGAAATACAAATTCTATGCCATCTTCTCTGACTCCCTCAAAACTGAGCATACCATTATGCGAAGAGAGGTCTATCCCCCTGACGGGATACCTCTGAGGATCCACGTAGGGTGGAGTCTTTATATACCAGTTATAGGCTGACCATCCTGCCACGACGAGCATTGCCGACACCCCTATAAAAAGAAGTACCATGCGAATATCCCTAATCTTCGCGCGTCTTCTCTCGGCGGGAGTCAGTGGACGCTCTTGCTCCATCGTCTCTCGCCCGGGAGGGTTGCCGGAAGATGTGTTGCCTGTCATGGGGATGATTTAATAAAAGCGGGGTTAAGGTATATTAAGATATCTGTGCGTCTGCAAAGAGAGAGTCCAGCGCGGGTCGGCAAGCACACGTTGCACGGTGTGAAGACGATTTCGTTCAAACCTCTTTTCGTCTGCTACATAGCAGGGTTGCAGATACATAAGTGTCTTTTCGTCCCTGCACGGAAGACTAAAATAGGCCTCAAGAGGCTGCCCCACATCTACCACCTTTATTTCGTCGGCGTGAGCGGCCCGGATTTCAGAGGAGCTGTCCGGAATGCCGTCGATACCCGTCTTGGGAGAAACGCACACCCAGTCGACCGAAGGGGGCACAGGGCGCGTGCCATTGGTTTCGACGGCCACAAGCTTGCCCGTAGCGCGTTTGAGTGTTCTGATAAATTCCTCATCTATATGGAGGGTAGGCTCGCCGCCGGTAAGAACTATCCAGCGTGCGGAATAGAGGTTGATGGCTCTTATGATGTCATTATCAGACATCATGATTCCCTCTTCATGCGTTGTGTCGCAAAAGGGACACTCAAGATTGCAGCCGCTGAATCTCACAAACACAGACGGATAGCCGGTATGATGGCCCTCTCCCTGGAGGGAATAGAAAATCTCGTTGATTTTTCTCACTTTATCCTGCTTTTAATCAGCTTCATAAATAGCAACATTGCCCTCGCTCTCCTGCACTTCACATTTATAGCACTCCGGAATGCGGTCTACTATCCAGCGGGCTATGTTTTCCGCCGTAGGGTTGAAAGGGAGCACATCATTGAGCACCTTATGGTCAAGCTTTCCGAGAATATTCTGCTTTATATGAGTGAAATCCACTACCATTCCATCCTCGTTAAGCTCTTTGGACTTGCACCATACGGTCACCACCCAGTTATGGCCATGCAGCTCGCTGCACTTGCTCTCATAGCTGAGACACAGGCGATGAGCCGCGCTGATTTCCATTCTTTTCTTTACGTAATACATTGCCTTAGAGATTCAGTTTTCGTATGGCGTGGTGTCTTCAATGCCTGCTTCCGCCAATGCCTCGATTCTTTCGCGGCATGTGCCGCACTTTCCGCAATGCTTTTCTCCTCCCTTATAGCAGGAATAAGTGAGAGAATAGTCCATCCCGAGCTTCTTGCCGATGGCTGCGATGTCCCCTTTGGTAAGGTGAGTATAGGGTGTGAGCATACTTATACCATCGTATGTACCCTCCTGCATCGCTCTGCTCATGGCCTCCACAAATCCGGGACGGCAGTCGGGATAAATGGCATGGTCGCCTCCGTGATTGGCCAGCATAACATATTTAAGGCCTTCCGACTCCGCGAGTCCGCAGGCCACCGACAGCATTATGCCGTTTCTGAAAGGCACTACCGTCGACTTCATATTCTCGTCATCATAATCACCTTCGGGAATATCCTCGGCTCCTGAGAGAAGCGAACTCTTGAAATATTCACCCATAAATCCGAGTGGGATCATGAGATGCGGGATGCCGAGCATCCTGCAATTTTCAGCTGCACAGGCCGCCTCCCTCTCGTTATGATTTGAGCCATACATGAACGTTACTGCAAGAGCAATGCGCTCCTTCTCCTGATGAAGAAGCGTAGTGGAGTCCATTCCTCCCGATAGCACTATCAGCGAATCCTTCGTAGTCATAAGCAAAGTCTGATGAAAAGGGTTATTATTTGCCGAGCATGGGGAAATTCATTCCCATTCTTTGAGCCTGAAGCGCCTGATGCTGCTCATCTGCACGATTGGCAAAGGGATAGATGCTGATACCTCCGCGAGGCATAAAGATGCCTTTCACCTCAAGATAGCGGGGATGCATCAGCTCCCACAGGTCATTGAGGATGATATTGACGCAGTCCTCGTGAAAGTCGCCATGATTGCGAAAAGAGAAGAGATAAAGCTTCAGGCTCTTGCTCTCCACCATTCTTTCTCCCGGTATATAAGAGATATAGATATGGCCGAAATCCGGCTGCCCGGTCTTGGGGCAGAGTGTAGTAAATTCAGGACAATCAAACGTCACTACATAGTCATGGTCCTGATGAAGGTTTTCGAAGGTCTCAAGAAGACCCGGATTATAGTCAGTGGGATATTTCACACCCTGATTGCCGAGGAGTGTCACCCCCTCGAGTTGCTGATCTTTTCTCATAAAATTTTCCTTATGGTAAACGGCTAAACAGGCCGCCCCTTGTTGTGCGTAATATGGTTGCAAATTTAATAAATTTTTCCGACAAATGCAACCGACTTCTCCTATCCCCCTCTTTTATTAAGTTTTATTAGGGAGTCTTTGCATTATTAGTAAGTTCGGAATTAAAACCCTGTCCCACAAGAAGTGATAACATCTCTTATAGGACACGGTCTTAATTATCTGCCCTATAATTTTTATCCATTGCTTTATTTTGCTATCTTTGCAGAAAATTTATTACTTACATGGAGCAAGACAAAGAAAATAAGAATATGACTGACGACTCTCTCCGCATCATCAGCGATGCCGTAGAGATGCTCAAGACCGTTTACGACCCTGAAATCCCCGTCAACATCTACGACCTTGGCCTTATCTACAAGGTAGACTACGATGAGGAGAAAAAGGTGCTTCAAGTAGACATGACTTTCACAGCTCCCGGATGTCCGGCAGCCGACTTCCTGCTGGAAGACACAAGACAGAAGCTCATGAGCGTCGAGGGGCCGGAGTCGGTTGACCTTCGTGTGGTCTACGATCCCGTATGGTGTCAAGACATGATGAGCGAAGAGGCTAAGCTCGAACTCGGATTTCTTTGACCTCTGTTGTGCGCCAAATGCCTGCCAACATCAGCGCTTATTTCATCAGCGATGCTCACCTCGGCGCGGGATATCTCAGAAATCCCCGTGAGGCGGAGCGTCGTGTCGTGGCATTCCTTGACTCTATAAAGGGGGATGCCACACACCTCTTTCTTCTGGGTGATATTCTGGACTATTGGTTTGAATATCACGACGTGGTGCCTAAGGGCTACACACGCTTTTTCGGCAAACTGGCTCAACTCTCAGACTCCGGCGTAAAAATTGTCTGGCTGGCCGGTAATCATGACATCTGGCTTTTCGGATATTTCCATGATGAACTTGGCATAGAAGTCCGCGACGGCTCTCTTTGTCTATCCCTCGCCGGAAAAACATTCTTCCTTAATCATGGCGATACGGTAGGTTTCAGGCCGCTTAAATTCCGGTTTATCCAGTCTTTCTTCCGCAATAAAATATGCCAGAAACTTTTCAGCGCTATCCATCCCCGTTGGACCGTAAGGTTTGCGCTCGCTTGGAGCCGTCGCAACCGTGAGTCTCACTCAGAGAAGGAAGTGAATCCCCATGACAATCCCCTTGTGGACTTTGCAAAAGAATATCTGGCCTCACATCCGGAAATTTCATACTTCATTTTCGGACATCTTCACTCACTCGGCGCCACTCGGATCGAAGCTGACGGAGCCTCTGCAGAAGTCGTTATTCTCGGCGAATGGATTCACCGCTGCTCCTTCGCTCATTTTAACGGTCAGGAACTCTCTCTCCACACCTTCAGCTATAAAAGCGACCGATCTCCGCAGTGAGGGGAATCATCGGATTCATTTTTTTAGAAATCCTTATGAACCTTTCTTAATCCACGTTTGTTTCAAATGTGGTCAGACAAAGACTGGCCACTTTAAAAAGCAAACAGACACTAATTTAATGCCACTATGAACACACCTTTCAAATCGGAAACAGACCGCATCGATGCGCTCACCAAAGTTGAGACTCAGGAGAGAACTACTGACGGATGGCTCTACGTCATCGCCCTTGCTGCCATTCTCGCTATTGTGGCCGCCGTATCTTTCCGCGCCGATGCCTGCACAAGAATTGTATATCAGGGTAATGATTCTCTATACATAGTGGGACGTTCGCTTGACTGGCGAACCCCTATCCCGACCAATCTTTATGTCTATCCCAGAGGAATGCACAAGCTCGGCGATAACAAGCCCGGCGCCGTGGAGTGGACTTCCAAGTATGGAGCCGTCTACGCTGTAGGCTATGACGGCGGAGTCACTGAAGGCATGAATGAAAAGGGGCTCTCCGTAAACGGTCTTTTCTGCAAGGGCACTGTCTATGGCAACGCCAATACCGAAAACCTCCCCCCCATCTCGCTTGCAATGTTCCCGGCATGGATTCTTGACCTTTGTGCCGATACCCATGAAGCCGTTGAGCTTCTGAAAGCCCGCAACTTCAATATCGGAGGGGCTACTTTCGATGGCGGAACGGTGTCTGCTCTCCATTGGGGGATTACAGATGCCAATGGAAATTCAGCTATTGTGGAGTTTGACAATGGTGTCATCACCATCCATGAAGGTCGTGACCTCGTAGCCATGACCAACGACCCTCAGTGGAACGATATGCAGGCTATTATCGCTTATTGGGAAAAGAAGGGCGGACAGCACACTCTTCCGGGAACTGTGTCTTCTCCAGACAGATGCACTCGTGCTAAATATTTCGTCACTAACGTAGAGAAAACTTCTGATGCTGACGTGGGAGCAAGCATCGCGCGCTCCGTAGTGCAGAATGCCTCCGTGCCTTATCTCTACTCTGTAGAGGGCGAGCCCAACCTCTCTTCTACACAGTGGCGCTCACTGAGCAATCTGCGCGACAAAAGATACTATTTCGATGTTGTCACCAACTCCGGCCTTTTCTATATCGACCTTAACAAGTGTGACCTTCGGGAGGGTAAGCCCGTGATGAAGATTGATGTGGCAAAGAGCCAGCTATATGTGGGCGAAGCCAACAATCATCTCTTCAAAACAGCTCCTTTCACTCCTATGTATTGATAATTAAATATCTTACAAACCTAAGGAGGGTGTGTCAAAATTTGATTTTTTTTGACACACCCTCCTTAGGTTTGTAAAAGAGTGTCAGATGCAAAGCGCTGAGATTGAAAGGGCTGTTGACTATGCTACCTTTTCTTCCTCTCGGCTTACGACTCTGTGTCCTGACTGGCCTTTCTGCTTAGGGGAAGCGTATAGATGACAGAGAAGGTCGCCGTCACAGGCGATTTCGCTCCATAGCCGGGTATGAACCATGGGGTGCTGGAAGAGCCGTTAGAGGTATGCAGCTTGAAATGATAGCGCACTGACCATCCTAACGAGACCGGACCGGCGATTTTCACCTGCAGTCCTACCAACGCCTCTCCATAGAATGATGTGGCGTGCTGATTGAGTAATGAGAACTCTGAGGTCTGATTCCAATAGCCGTTGGATATGGTGATGTCCCTGACGTCATATCGGAAACTGGAAAAGCCGGCCCTGAGTCCGAGAAAAACCTGATAGTCAGGATTTGACTTATACAGAAAGTTATAATTGACACCTGCCTTGGCATAGAAGGAGGGCTTGCATACATATCTGAAGTTGGCGCCTTCCGGATGATTATCCGCAAACCCTACGCCCAATTCCACTACGGGAAAGACCCAGTTATGAAGCGACAATGCCCCCCACACGTCAAAACTGGAATATGACTGACCCGCTATCTTCATGATTCCGTCAAAGAAGTTGGCTCCCAGGCTCAGCCCGTTTAAAAGCGGATATACCGGACGAGAGGAGACATTTTTCGCAGTGTCAAGGTCTGCAAGAAAGAGTACCGGCTCGTCAAGGGGGTCTCCGTGCTTATCATAATAATGAAGTGTGGGCGCCTGAGGCTTCTTGTCATCCTTGTCGACAGGCGTCACTGCGCGTTTCTGTGCGAAGGTCAGCATTGTGGCCGCGGAGGCCGCTATCATCAGAGCAATTCTTTTCATCTCTGCTCTCCCTCCCCGGAGGTGCGGAAATAAAAGAATATATTCTGACCCGGAGTGTTATCAATGATTCCGGAAGGACACGTCACACTGTCAAGGAAAAGAGTCGTGGAGCGTATCTCCTCTATCTGATACTTATAGATAGCTCCGCAGGCTGAGGAGACAAACCAGGGCTTAATCTCATAGCTGAAGGTGATATCATCATATAGAGGCTGTCCGCCATTGGCGCTCGCCGTGAAGTCGTAATACAGGCGGAAGGTGGTCTGCCGGCTATCTAAATCGAAAGGCAGATAAGCCTGCGAGACGTTGCGGGCATTATTCAGAATCAGAGAGTCACCGGGCGCCCCGATAGCCAGCAGCGAAACGGAATCCACCGATACGGCTTCCGGGGATAGTGCCGACGAATAGAACCCCGCCAGCGGCAATGAATTCTTATTGTCAAGACATTCATCCGTAGCGCAGGCTCCGAGTGAGAGAATGAGAGCCGACAGGGCCGGGATTATGATACTTTCAGACTTCAAAACTTATCGGCTATCTGATAATTGTTTCTTTCGGGTGAATTGCGGGTGATCAGCTCTCCTACAAATCCGGTAAGGAAGAACTGCAGCCCCATAATCATGCAGGCCAGCGAGAGATAGAAGTAGACGGAATTGGTGACATAGAAGTGATAAGACTCCGAGCACAGGTCTATAATCTTGAGCACAAGCACCACAGCCACGGCTATGAATCCTATGACGAACATCAGCGAGCCGAGCAGTCCGAATATGTGCATCGGCTTAATGCCAAATTTGGTCTGAAACCAAAGAGTGGCAAGGTCAAGATAGCCATTTACAAAGCGGTCAAGGCCAAACTTTGTGGTGCCATATTTGCGAGCCTGATGATGCACTACCTTTTCGCCTATTTTGTCATAGCCGGCATTCTTGGCCAGATAAGGAATGTATCGGTGCATATCTCCATACACCTCGATATGCTTCACTACTGCCTTGCGATAGGCTTTAAGTCCGCAGTTGAAGTCGTGAAGATTCCTGATGCCGCTCACTTTGCGGGCGGTAGCATTGAAAAGCTTCGTGGGGATAGTCTTTGAAAGCGGGTCATAGCGCTTCTTTTTCCATCCGGAGACGAGGTCATACCCATCCTCGGTTATCATGCGGTAAAGCTCCGGGATTTCATCCGGAGAGTCCTGAAGGTCGGCATCCATCGTTATCACCACGTCTCCCTGCGCGGCGCCGAATCCGGTGTTTAGCGCCGGAGATTTGCCGTAATTTCGGGGAAAGGAGATGCCGTGTATGTTCGGATTCTTCTCGCGCAGCTCCTCGATTACCTCCCAGGATCTGTCGGACGAGCCATCATTGACAAAGATAATTTCGTAGGTGAATCCATTCTCTTTCATCACCCTTTCTATCCATGATGTAAGCTCGGGAAGCGACTCCTCTTCATTGAAAAGAGGCACCACTATAGAAATGTCTATCTTATTATTCTGTGCCATAGCAGCAGTAATTTTTTTTATTTTGTCATTCGACTACGCGACTTCCGGTTTTTCTACGCGAAATCCGGCTCATAAAAAGAGCCATGATGCCCGAAAGAATAGAGCCGAAAAAGCCGATAGTCCAGATTATGGAGGATACTGTCTCCATGGCAGTCGGCACCATTTTTCTCTCGATTATCTGCTCTACCATAGCTCTCTGCTCTGCTACTATCGAGGGGTCCGGAAGAGCGTCGACCGTGTCAAGATACTGCCGAAGATACATAGTCATAAAGCCGGGCTCTATGAATATCAGGAAAATGGCCGAAGCCAGTCCGGCTATCAGGGCTCCGAAGAGGAAACAATAGATGCCGGCGAGCCAGAGAGCTGCCGCCTTCGCGGGCTTTTCGCCTGTAGTGAGCGGCTTAAGGAGATAGTAAAGAAGCACGGGCAATCCGCCAAAGAGCAGGAGGCTCGTGATGCTCAGGAAGTCTATGTAAAGACTTCCGAAGAAGCAGCCTGCTATCAGCGTAAGATAAAGACCCATCGGGAGCCCTGTGCGCGCCGCAAATCCCAATATATCCCGTATGCCGTTCATTCGCTAAGTCCTCTCTTTTCTTTCTGATTTCGCTTGAGACTTCAGAATTTCATATCGGCCTCAATGAAGAGTGCCTTATCATCAGCTATCGAGTTGCTGACGGTGGTGAGCATATCCCCCATCAGCACCCCGTTGACTCCTCCGCGCAGCATTCTGAGCATGGAGTCATGGCCGAGAGCCAGACGCCCCCCGGCAAAACGGATAGCCTTGTCGGGAAGGATAAATCGGAAGAGGGCGGCTGTGCGTATTATCTCCTCTTCACTCAGCCCCTTACTATCCTGGAGAGGAGTGCCGGGTATGGGGTTAAGGATATTGAGCGGCACGGAGTCCACGTCAAGCTCTCTGAGTTCAAAAGCGAAGTCTATGCGCTCTTCTGCAGTCTCACCCATACCGATGATTCCTCCGGAGCAGACATCCAGCCCGGCGGCTCTCGCTGCGCGGATTGTGGCTCGCTTGTCTTCAGGTGTGTGGGTTGTGCAG